>CAKTQM010000016.1 GCA_934597125.1 uncultured Oscillospiraceae bacterium | reverse complement strand
CAGTACGGCGGCTCCATGAAGCCCTCCAACGCGGCGGAGCTGCTGGGCCAGAGCGATATCGACGGCGGCCTGATCGGCGGTGCCAGCCTGAAGCCCGCCGAATTCGTGGAGATCATCCACGCCGCCAATCAGGACTGATATACCACAGGAAAGGAAGGTTCTGTCATGAACAAGACACCGACTACGCTGATCATCATGGACGGCTTCGGCCTGGCGCCCGCCAGCAGTGACAATGCCGTAACGCTGGCCAAAACGCCGGTGCTTGACCGGCTGTTTCAGGAATACGCCCACACCACCCTGTCCGCCAGCGGACTGGATGTGGGTCTGCCCGCCGGACAGATGGGCAACAGCGAGGTGGGTCACACCAACATCGGCGGCGGACGGGTGGTATTTCAGGATCTGCCCCGCATCAGCCGCGCCATTGACGACGGCAGCTTCTTCAAGAACGATGCCTACAACAAGGCCATGGATGACTGTCTGGCCAAGGGCAGCAGCCTGCACCTGTACGGCCTGCTGTCCGACGGCGGCGTACACTCTCACATCCAGCACCTGTTCGCCCTGCTGAAAATGGCAAAGGACAAGGGCCTTACCAGAGTCTATGTCCACTGCTTCCTGGACGGACGCGACGTGTCCCCCACCAGCGGCAAGGGCTTTGTGGCGGCGCTGCAGGACGAGTGCGCCCGCATCGGCGTGGGTAAGATCGCCACGGTGATGGGCCGCTATTACGCCATGGATCGTGACAAGCGCTGGGAGCGCGTGCAGATGGCCTATGACGCCATGGTATACGGTGAGGGTGTGCAGAACGCCGATCCCGTGGACGCCGTGGCAAAATCCTACGCCAACGGCGTCACCGACGAATTCGTGGAGCCGGTGGTCTGCGACAAGGAGGGCACCATCGGCGACAACGACAGCGTGATCTTCTTCAATTTCCGCCCCGACCGCGCCCGTGAGATCACCCGCGCCATTGTGGATCCGGAATTTGACGGCTTCCAGCGGGAGTATTTCCCCACCACCTACGTGTGCAACACGGAGTATGACGCCGCCATGCCCAACGTGCTGGTGGCATGGCCCCGTGTGGCGGTGAAAAACGGTCTGGGCGAGTATCTGAGCAACATGGGCATGACCCAGCTGCGCATCGCCGAGACGGAGAAGTACGCCCACGTGACCTTCTTCTTCAACGGCGGTGTGGAGACGCAGTACCCCGGCGAGGATCGGGTGCTGGTGCCCTCCCCCAAGGTGGCCACCTACGACCTGCAGCCGGAGATGAGCGCCTTTGAGGTGTGCGACAAGTGCGTGGAGCGGATCGAATCCGGCAACTATGACGTGATCATCCTGAACTTCGCCAACTGCGACATGGTGGGACACACCGGCGTGCTGGAGGCCGCCGTGAAGGCTGTGGAGACCGTGGACACCTGCGTGGGCCGGGTGGTGGAGGCTACCCTGAAAATGGGCGGCATCGCCATGATCACCGCCGACCACGGCAACGCCGAAGACATGCAGCAGCCCGACGGCAGTCCCATGACCGCCCACACCACCAATCTGGTGCCCTTCATCCTGTGCGGCGCGGGCAGCGAGCTGCGCACCGGCCGCCTGGCGGACATCGCCCCCACCATTCTGGACGTGATGGGGTTGGCCTGCCCGCCGGAGATGGACGGAAGAACATTGATTGTGAAATAACTGGCATGAAATCTTCGATTTTGCTGCCAATGTGAGCGCTTTCTTTTGAACGTGTGTAGGGGCGGGGTTCTACCCCGCCCGTCCCACATTGGATACCTTGCCGTTTTACCGGCGGGAGGGGTAGAACCCCTCCCCTACGCATGTTTACTTCCACTCGCGTAGCATCACTTCATCATTCCCTCAATTCAGGAGGAACCACATACATGAACATCACTGTCATTGGCTGCGGGCGCTGGGGCTCGCTGATCACCTGGTATCTGGATCGCACCGGCCACCGCCTTACGCTGTATGGCCGTTCCGGCTCCGCGCGGATGCAGCGGTTCCTGACGACACGGGCCAACGATCTGCTGACGCTGCCGGAGTCCATCGCCCTGTCCACCGACCTTTCCTGCGTGAAGGAGGCGGAGGTGGTCATCATCTCCATCGGCTCCCAGAACCTGCGGGGACTGATGGAGGAGCTGCGGGGCATGGCACTGCGGAACAAGACCTTCGTGCTGTGCATGAAGGGACTGGAGATCGGCACCGGTGAGCGGCTGAGTCAGGTGGCGCGGGAGTATCTGGATGATTCCAACGCCATCGCCGTATGGCTGGGGCCGGGCCATGTGCAGGAGTTTTATCGCGGCGTACCCAACTGCATGGTCATCGACAGTGAGGACGAGGCGGTGAAGCAGCGGCTGGTGCGGGAATTCTCCAGCGACCTGATCCGGTTTTACTACGGCAACGACCTGCTGGGCAACGAGGTGGGCGCCGCCGCCAAAAACGTGGTGGGCATCGCCGCGGGCTTTTTGGACGGGCTGGGCCTTGTGACGCTGAAAGGCGCGCTGATGAGCCGCGGCACCCGCGAGGTGGCGCGCCTGATCCGCGCCATGGGCGGCAACGAGCTGTCCGCCTACGGACTGTGCCACCTGGGGGACTATGAGGCCACGGTGTTCTCTCCCCACAGCCACAACCGGCAATTCGGCGAGTGCTATGTGCGCCGCCAGCCCTATACCCAGCTGGCGGAGGGCTATTACACCGTCAAGGCTCTGGTGCAGCTGGGGCAGCGGTACGGTGTGGAGCTGCCTATCTGCCAGTCGGTGTACCACATTCTCTATGAAAACGCCGACCCCCACGAGGCCATCCGCCTGCTGATGGGCCGCGATCTAAAGGGTGAATTCGATAGCTGAATCCAATACCATCGATTGACAAGGGCAGACACGGTTTTGGCGGGCAGAAATGCGCCCATACTGCGTCAAGCCCCTTGACAATACGGCAAGTATTCTCTGCGGGTCTTTCCTTGTCTGGACACATTTCTGCTCCGCCAAAACTGCTTGTATCTGCCAACGATGGAAAGACGCGTTGGCAGGCGTGTTTGCCCTTGTTAATCGATGGTAATAAAAATGTATAAAATGACCTCTGCTTGTCCAAAATAGGCGGCAGAGGTCATTTTTTTCATTCCGGCAGGCCGCCGGCCGTAACGGGCGGCCATCGGATCCTACTCCGGTGAAAGGAGAAGCTATGGAATTTTTGAAGCAGCATCGCCGCACGCTCTACATCGCGCTGGCGGTTTGCGTTGTGGCCATGGGCGTGACGGGGTATCTGCTGGCAAACCGGCAGGCCCCCGCCCAGCAGACTGCCGCCACGGAGCCCGTGGTGGATGTGAAGCCCCCTGTCATCACGCCGGTAAAGCCGGAGACCCCCGCCAAGGAGGAGATCAAGGAGGAGGCCCCCGTGGAGACGGTGGCCGAGCTGCTGCCCCAGGTGGTATCTCCGCTGGACGGCACCACGGTGACGGTGTTCAGCATGTCGGAGCTGATGTATGACGAGACCATGGCGGACTGGCGCACCCACGAGGGGCTGGACATCCAGGCCGCCGAGGGGGACGCGGTGAAGACCGCCGCCGCCGGTGAGGTCACCTCCGTGACCAAGGACGAGCTGATGGGCACCACCGTTTGCGTCACCCACAGCGGCGGCTATGTCACCAAGTACAGCAGCCTGCAGGAGAATCCCCCCATCAGTCAGGGCCAGCAGCTTGCCGCCGGTGACATCGTGGGCTATGTAGGCACCGCCGCCGCCGAGGCCACCATGGGGCCCCATCTGCACTTCTCGGTGGAGAAGGATGGGGCGCTGATTGATCCGGCGGAGTATGTGAAGTAACCGGCGAAACCTCTTTTCCCAGCTTTTGCAGGGGCGGACGACTCTGTCCGCCCCTCTATCGTTGCTCACCCTTTTTCGGGCGGGCAGAGTCGTCCGCCCCTGCGGGCGCTATTGTCAAAGGCAGCTGATTTTGTGAAATTGGCCGCTTTTTTGCTTTTTCGGGAACTTTTTCCTTTCTCTCAGCGTCACATAAACAGGAAGATCCCAAAATGAAGGAGGTTTTTTGCTTATGAAACGCATCGTATCTCTCTTGCTGGCACTGGTGCTGGCTCTGCTGCTGGCGGGCTGCGGCGCATCCACCGACAGCGCCGCCGGCGACAGCGCGGCCGCGCCGCGTGACAGCGGCGGCTACTGGAATGGCGCCGATGTTGCCGAGGACAACATGGCGTATGACGAGGAATTATCATTACAGGAGCCCCAGGCGGCATCCGGCGGCAATGTGGACGGCAAGCCGGAGAAGATGATCTATACCGGTTACATGGAACTGCAGACCCTGGACTTTGACGCCGCCAGCAGCGGGATAGAGGCGCTGGTGAAGGAGCTGGGCGGCTATTTCCAGCAGAGCAGCGTGTCCAACCGCTCCGGCAGCGGCTACCGCTACGGCAGCTACACCATCCGCGTGCCGGCGGCACAGTTTGAAACCTTCTTCCACAAGGCGGGCGAGCTGTGCCACATGGTCTACTCCAACACGGGGGCAGACAACGTGTCCGAGAGCTATTACGACACTGAGGCGCGGCTGGAGACGGCCCGCATCAAACTGGAGCGTTTGCAGACGCTGCTGGCTAAGGCCACCAGCATGGAGGATATCATCACCATAGAGAGCGCTATCTCCGAGACGGAGTGGGACATTGAGAACCTGAGCGGCACGCTGCGGCACTATGACGCGATGGTGGACTACGCCACCATCAACGTGGAGCTCAGCGAGGTCTATCAGCTGTCGGGTCAGGACGAGGCGGTAACCACCTTCGGCGGACGGCTGGGGCAGTCCTTCACCAACGGGCTGCGGGCCGTGGGCAATGCGCTGGAGGACTTTGCTGTTTGGCTGGCCTACAGCTGGGTATGGCTGCTGGTGATCGCGGCGGCGGTCGTTGTGGCAGTACGGATCGTGCGCCGCAAGAGCGGCGGGAAGAAGCTCTTTCTGAAGCGGAAGAAAGCAACGGCGGAGGACGCGGAGCCGAAGGAATAGCACAAAAAAAGATGACCGCTTTGCGGTCATCTTTTTTATGCTTATTTCTCCGCTTTGCGCTGGAAGAACTTTACGATCTCCACAATGGGGATGACGCAGAAGGCCAGGGCCAGGGCGATGAGGTATTCGTTCCACTCCACGCTGGTGAAGTCGAAGGCGTTAGCCAGGAAGGGCACCTCGCACACCAGGGTGGTAGCCAGCAGGCTGCCGATGGCGGCGAAG
Source organism: uncultured Oscillospiraceae bacterium (assembly GCA_934597125.1). GTDB lineage: Bacteria > Bacillota > Clostridia > Oscillospirales > Oscillospiraceae > Vescimonas. Next base: position 29,439 of record CAKTQM010000016.1, on the reverse strand, counting down.
GTCATCATCTTATTGCGGGTGCGCAGCTTCAGGATGCTGCCCCGCTGGGAGCGCATGTTGAGGCTGTGGAAGATCTCCGCCATGGACATGGTGACAAAGGCCATGGTGGTGCCGTCGGGGCTGAGGCCGTTTGCGGGGATCTCCCATACGCCGGACTCCATGAAATGGCCGATGAAGAAGGCCGCGATAGTCAGCGCCGAGATCACCAGACCCTGATAGGCCACGTCCACGCCCATACCGCCGGCGAAAATGCCGGCCTTGGCGTCACGGGGACGGCGGCGCATAATGGCGGGCTCCGCCTCCTCCATGCCCAGCGCCAGAGCGGGGAAGCAGTCCGTCACCAGATTGATCCACAGCAGGTGCACCGGCTCGAGAATGGTAAAGCCCAGCAGGGTGGCGGCGAAGATGGAGATAACCTCGCTCATATTGGAGGACAGCAGGAACTGGATGGCCTTGCGGATGTTGTCATAAATACGGCGGCCCTCCTCCACCGCGCCCACGATGGTAGCGAAGTTGTCGTCGGCCAGCACCATATCCGCCACGTTTTTGGTAACGTCGGTGCCGGTGATGCCCATGCCCACGCCGATGTCGGCGGACTTGATGGATGGCGCGTCGTTGACGCCGTCGCCGGTCATGGCGGTGACGTAGCCGGCATTGCACCAGGCGTTGACGATGCGGGTCTTATGCTCCGGCTGCACACGGGCGTACACGGCGATGTGGGGATATTCCTTCTCAAACTCCGCGTCGCTCATGGCGCTGAGCTGTGCGCCGGTGACGGCCTTCATGCCGTCCTCCAGGATCCCCAGCTCTTTGGCGATGGCCACGGCGGTGTCGATATGGTCACCGGTAATCATGATGGGCCGGATGCCCGCCTGACGGCACTCCTCAATGGCGGCCTTTACCTCGGGCCGCACCGGGTCGATCATACCCGCCAGACCCAGGAAGCACAGGTCATGCTCCAGATCCGCGGCCTCGCAGGAGGCGGGCATGGCGTCATAGGTGCGCTGGGCGGCGGCCAGCACGCGGAGGGCCTTATCGGCCATAGCCTTGTTGGCGGCCAGGATTTCCGTGCGTTTTTCATCGGTCAAGGGGCGGGCGATACCGTTATCCCAGTAGGTGGTGCAGCGCTCCAGCACCACATCGGGGCCGCCCTTGGTGAACTGGATATAACCGTTTTCCGCTTTGTGGAGGGTGGACATCATCTTGCGGCCGGAGTCGAAGGGGGCTTCGCCCACGCGGGGCAGCTCGCTTTGCAGCCGGGGCTTGGGCAGACCGCACTTGGCGCCCCAGGCCACCAGCGCGGCCTCGGTGGGCTCGCCAGTGACAGTGCCGTCCTCCGCCAGCGCGGCATCGGAACACAGGGTCATGGCGGTGGCGGTAAGGTCACGGTCGGCGCCGTAGTCGTCCACCACGGTCATCTTGTTCTGGGTCAGGGTGCCGGTCTTGTCGGAGCAGATGATCTGGGCGCAGCCCAGTGTCTCCACGGCGGTCAGGCGGCGGATGATGGCGCTTCTTTTGGACATATTGGTGACGCCGATACTGAGCACCACCGTCACCACGGCGGCAAGGCCCTCGGGAATGGCGGCCACCGCCAGGGACACGGCGATCATGAAGGAGTGCAGCACCACATCCAGCGTGAACTCACCGGCGCGCAACAGCTGCACGCCGAAGATCAGCACGCAGATCACCAGCACCAGCTTGGTGAGGATGCCGGACAGCTGGGTCAGCTTCCGCTGCAGAGGGGTCTGGCCCTCCTTGGCGTTAGCCAGAGCGTCGGCGATCTTGCCCATTTCGGTGTCCATACCGGTCTGGGTCACCACCATGCGGCCGCGGCCATAGACCACGGTGGAGCCCATGTAGACCATATTTTTCCGGTCGCCCAGAGGGACATCGGCGGCGTTGTCCCGCAGGTGGATCAGGTCGATGAATTTGGTAACGGGGACAGACTCGCCGGTCAGGGCGGCCTCCTCCACCTTCATGCTGGCGCTTTCCAGCACGCGGCCATCCGCCGGAACGGCGTCACCCGCCTCCAGCAGCACCACATCGCCCACTACCAGATCCTCGCTGCGGATGGTGACGGTCTGGCCGTCACGCAGTACCTTGCTGGTGGCGGCAGCCATCTGCTGCAGGGCTTCAATGGCCTTTTCCGCCTTGCTCTCCTGATACACGCCCAGCACGGCGTTGACGATCACCACAAAGAGAATGATGATGACATCGGCAAAGCTCTCATTCTGAGCCACGGCCAGCACGGCGCTGATGGCGGCGGCGGCCAGCAGAATCAGGATCATGGGATCGGCCATCTGCTGGAAAAACCGCTTGATGAGAGAGTCCTTCCGGGCCTCGGCCAGCTTGTTTTTGCCGTTTTTGGCAAGACGCTCCTCCGCTTCGGCGGCGGTCAGGCCCCCATCGCGGGAGTTCACCGCCTGCAGCACGGCATCCGCCTGCTCCAAATAGTGCTTCATAGTGTTTTCCTCCTGATTACAGGTATTTTGTCCCGAAATGCACAAAAAAACGAGCCACATGTACAGTAAACGCTGTACATGAGTCTCGCTGTCTAAGGTTAAGCCAGGCGTTGCCGCCATGCATGTTGACTTAACTCGCACCCGCGGGTGCGCAACTACTCCCCCATGAAAATAGGCAGGATTTAATTTGTATGGTGTAGTATATCAAATCTTTTCCCGGATTGCAAGGGGAAATTTGAGAAGCGGGAGTCGGCACGTTAAAAAAACATGCCGGTGGCATGTTTTTAGTGCCGATCTCGGCGGCTATGCTGCCGTAGCATCCAACAAGTTTCCACCGCACCAGCAAAAAAGGCCCCCTTGTGCAAAGGGGGCTGTCAGCCGTAAGGCTGACTGGGGGATTGTCGGTCTACGGAAGCCCTGGTAACAACCCCTCCGGCAAAAATCAAAGATTTTTGCCACCTCCCCTTGCACAGGGGAGACTTTGAGGTGCGTGCGTTCATCGAGCGGGAGGGGCAGAGCCCCTCTCCTACGAAAACTATTCCCGATTCTTTCCCAGAGGAATCTCGCCGTGTTCCTTCTCATAGGCCGCGATGCAGTCACGGATCAGAATATTGATCTGGCTGTTGGCGGAACGGCCTTCGTAATCCGCCACAACGTGTAATTTATCCAGCATCTCCGTGTCAATGCGGATAGAAAGACTTTTGACCGCCATACGTTTCCCTCAATTTATTTCCCGCGGCCTTTGGGGTATGGCCGCATATGATCGGTAAGGCCCAGCAAATAGTCCGTGGACACATGATAATACTCCGCCAGCGTCACCAGATGGCGCAGCGGCAGCGCCCGCTTGCCCAGCTCGTAATTACTGTAGACCCGCTGGTCGATGCCCAGCAGGTCTGCCACCTGCTTCTGCGCCAGGTCATGATCTTCGCGCAGATCTTTCAGTCTTGGGATGTACAAAAGCATCACCTCTATATGATCATAACGACACCATTTACGAAGTCAGAAAAACCGTACCACGTCGTTGGGTGAACAGCCGATGATCCGGCACAGCTTTTCCAGCGTGACCATGGTGATATTTTTATTTTTCTTCAGCGAATCCAGTGTCTTGTTGTCGATACCGCTTTTCAGCAGGCGGTATTGCGAGACGCCTTTGCGCTGCATGGTCTCCCACAGCGGGCTGTAGTCAAATATGCTGTTCACCCCCCTTCTTGTGATAGCTTCATTATAGAAATATTTCTTCAAAACGGATATTGTGTATATATCCACAATGCTCTATAATGATACTATCCAAAGAAAGGAATAAACAAACAATGCCTGACTATCAGAAAATGTATCTCACCCTTTTTGCCGCTACGGAGGATGTGTTGAAGTTGCTGGACGCAGACCCTGCTGCTTTTCGGGAATCTTTTCTGCCTGCGCGGATCAAGACGCGGCTGACGCAGGCGCAGTTGGCGTGTGAGGAGCTTTATGTGGCGGGGGATACGCAAAAAAGATGAGCCGTGGAAACGGCTCATCTTTTTATGTAGGCTTTGTTTACTTCTTGCTGAGATATTCGTCGATGGACTTGGCGCCCAGTTTGCCGGCGCCCATAGCCAGGATGACGGTGGCCGCGCCGGTGACAGCGTCGCCGCCGGCGTAGACGGCCTGGCGGGAGGTCAGGCCATCCTCGTTGACGATGATGCCGCCCTTCTTGTTGACCTCGAGACCCTTGGTGGTGCTCTTAATCAGGGGGTTGGGGTTGGTGCCCAGGGACATGATGACGGCGTCCACGGGCAGGTCGAACTCGCTGCCCTTCTTCTCGATGGGACGGCGGCGGCCGGAGGCGTCGGGCTCGCCCAGCTCCATCTCGATGCAGGTCATGGACTTGACACAATCCTGCTCGTCGCCGTTGATCTGGATGGGGTTATTGAGGGTCTTGAAGATGATGCCCTCTTCGATGGCGTGCTCCACCTCTTCGTGACGGGCGGGCAGTTCCTCCATGCCGCGGCGGTAGACCACCCACACCTCGGCGCCCAGACGCTTGGAGCAGCGGGCGGCGTCCATAGCCACGTTGCCGCCGCCGACGACGGCCACCTTCTTGCCCTTGAGATCCATGATGGGGGTATCGCTGTCCTCGCGGTAGGCCTTCATGAGGTTGATACGGGTCAGGAACTCGTTGGCGGAGTAGACGCCCTTCAGGTTCTCGCCGGGGATATGCATGAACATGGGCAGGCCCGCGCCGGAGCCGATGAACACGGCCTCGAAGCCGTTCTCCTCCATCAGCTCGTCAATGGTGATGGTACGGCCCACCACGGTGTTGGTCTCCACCTTGACGCCCATGGCTTTCAGGCCGTCCACTTCCTTCTGGACGATGGCCTTGGGCAGACGGAACTCGGGGATGCCGTACACCAGCACGCCGCCGGCCAGGTGCAGGGCCTCGAACACGGTGACCTCATAGCCCTTCTTGGCCAGGTCGCCGGCGCAGGTCAGGCCCGCGGGGCCGGAGCCCACGATGGCCACCTTGTGGCCGTTGGACTGGGGTTTGGTGGGGGCTTCGGTGCTGTGGGCGTTGTGCCAGTCGGCCACAAAGCGCTCCAGACGGCCGATACCCACGGGGTCGCCCTTCTTGCCGCGGACGCAGTGCATCTCGCACTGGCTCTCCTGCGGGCAGACGCGGCCGCACACGGCGGGCAGGGAGCTGGTCTGATGGATCACCTGATAGGCGCCCTCATAGTCCTTCTCCACGATCTTCTGGATAAACTCGGGAATGCGGACGTTGACGGGGCAGCCGTCCACACAGGGATGATTCTTGCAGTTGAGGCAGCGGGCCGCTTCGTCCAGTGCCTGCTCCTCGGTGTAGCCCAGGGCCACTTCCAGGAAGTTTTTATTCCGAACGTTGGGATCCTGAGAGGGCATCTCGTTCTTCTTCAAGCTCATATTCGCCATGATCACTTTACCTCCTGCTTGTACAGATTGCAGACTTCCTCATGCTTGCGCAGCTCGAAGTCGCGATACATCTGATTGCGCTTCACCGCCAGATCCCAGTCCACCTGATGGCCGTCGAAGTCGGGGCCGTCCACGCAGGCAAACTTGGTCTCGCCGCCCACAGTCAGGCGGCAGCCGCCGCACATGCCGGTGCCGTCGATCATGATGGGGCTCATGGAGACGGTGGTGGGCACGCCGTAAGGCTCGGTGGTCTTGGAGACGAATTTCATCATGATCATGGGGCCGATGGCAAAGATCTCGTCATAGACGTTGCCGGCGTCCAGCAGCTCTTTCAGCGCCTCGGTCACCAGACCCTTCTGGCCGTAGGAGCCGTCGTCGGTACAGACTTTCAGCACGCTGGAGACGGCCTTGAATTTATCCTCAAGGATGACCACGTCTTTATTCTTGAAGCCCACCACAGCATGGACTTCCGCGCCGCAGTCATGGAACTTCTTCAAAACGGGATAGGCAATGGCGCAGCCGACGCCGCCGCCCACCACGCAGACTTTCTTCTTACCCTCGGTCTCGGTGGGGCGGCCCAGAGGGCCGACAAAATCGTGCAGGCAATCGCCCTGCTGCTTGTGGCTCAGCTTTTCCGTAGTAGCGCCCACCGTCTGGACAATGATGGTAACAGTGCCCTTCTCGCGGTCATAGTCATGGATCGTAATGGGGATACGCTCACCATTCTCATCCACGCGCAGAATGATGAACTGGCCGGGCTGCGCCTTTTTGGCCACCATGGGCGCCTCGATCTCATAGAGGATCACGGTGGGTTTCAGCGCTTCCTTTTTCACGATGCGATACATACTTACTCCCTCATTTCTGTTTTTTCCTTTCCTGCGCCCTTCCGCAGGCGACGCCGGGGACTTTGTTTATTTTATCACGAAGCTACCCTGCCGTCAATGCACATCTTACACACTTTTGACAAGAATTGCCGTGCAATTCGCCGGACAGGAAAGCGCGCACGCCGCGAAAGCGGCATGCGCGCTTCCCTGTTTACCACAGCGTCACCTGTCTGCCGGTGATGGTCACCAGCATTTCCTGACGCATCTTTTTCAGCTCCCGCATCATGGCGCTGCGGTCGGCGGAGATGTAGTCCGCCAGGGCGCTGAGAGAGAAGGGCAGCTGGAAGGAGGACTGGCATCCTTTCGCCGCCTGCAATTGGAAATACCGCAGCAGCTTTTCCCGGATGGAGCGGCGGCTGAGCACCTCCACCCGCTCCGAGAGCTGGGTGGCCTTCTCTGTCACCAGATGAAAGAGGTTCTCCACCATGCGGCTGTGGCAGGGACAGGCATGGGGACAACGGCGCATGACGGCATCGCCGCGCAGGAAGCTGACCTGCAGGGGCGCGGCAGCCCGCACCACCAGACTGTCCTCCCCCGCCGCCTTGAACATCATCATTTCGCCGAACACACCGCCGGCAGGCAGGTGCTCCAGGATCGCCCGGCCGCCCTGCCGGTCGATCCGCTCCACTACGGCGCTGCCGCGGGTGATGATGCCCAGCAGGCCACGGCCGTCACTGAAATCGTACACGACCTCATCGGGCCGGAAGCTCTGCTCATACACACCCAGGCAGGTGCGCATGGTCTGGTATTCCTGAGCCGTCACACCCTCCAGCAGCGGGGTTCTTACCATATTGTTCGCCTTCTCTCCTGTTATTCTCTCTGTAAACGCGGGGAAAGGGCGGCGTCCCGCCGCTTTCCGATCATACCATACACGATGAAGTAGGACGCCAGACCCCAGGGGACGGCTGCCAGCACGTCGATGAGGGCGTGCTGCTTCACCAGCAGCGTGGCGGCCATGATGACAAGGCCATACCCCGCCGCGAACCAGCGCCAGCCGCTTTTCCGCAGTCCCGGCGTGCGCCACACGGCAGTCACCGCCGCCACCACCCCCAGCACATGGACGCTGGGGAACACATTGGTGCTGGTATCCAGATCATAGGTCAGCTGCACCGCCCAGGTGAAGATGTCCGTTACCTGCAGATCGGCGGGGCGCAGATCCTGGCAGTTGGGCACCAGAACGCAGAACAGCGTGGCGCTGAAAAACGAGATGGCCAGCATCCAGATATACCGGCGGAAACCCTCGGCGTCTTTCAGGATCAGGTAGATGCCCAGCACCGCCAGCAGGGGACTCCAGCTCATGTAAAAGAAAATGAAGTAGGGGCAGAACGGGATCAGGGCGTCCACCGGCAATTGGGTGGCCCAATAGGGGCCGGTGACCTGAGCCTCGATGGTAAAGAACGCCGCCAGATACAGCGGCAGGAACAGCCCCCACCACATATGGGGATGGTTTTTGACAAACGTTTTGACAGCCTGCATGATACCCTCCTTGACACTTGTGACATTTGCCACAGTGTATTGTACCACGACGCCGGAAAAATACCATAGGAAAGCTGTGAATTTTTTGAAAAGGTTTTGGGGCGGGCACGGGCCGCGGAGAATGGCAAAAAAATTTTTCAAATAGCTCTTGCATATTTTCGACACAAATTGTATAATGTCAGACAAGATGTAATAAACGGCAAAACAAAGCAGCGTATCGCCCGACAGGCGGTGCAAAACGGTAAAAGCAGGGGCTTTGGATCGCGTTAGCCGCATGTATCTTGGCAGACAAGATACTTTTGATTGACTTTTGTCCAATCATTGTTATACTGTTTACATCATAAATCATTAAAAGGATGTGTTTTAAGAGTGAACAAGTATTCCGATTCCGTTTTGAGCACCCTGCGCGAGAGTGAGCAGCTGAGCCGCACGGAGCGATTCTATCAGAAGATCCGGCAGATGATCCTTTCCGGCGCGATCCCGGCGGGCTATACCTTCCCCAACGAGAACATGATGTGCCAGGAGCTGAACATCGGGCGCGGCACGCTGCGGGAGGTCTATCAGTCGCTGCTGGCGGACGGCCTTATCAGCCGGAGCAAGGTGGGGACTACGGTAAACACGCCGGATGAGATCCTGCGCAACTGCCCGTTTTCCGTGGCCACCAGCTTCGCCTCCTTTCAGGACATCTTTGAATTCCGCAGGATGCTGGAATCCGAGATCGTCTGCGCGGTAGCCACCCGCGCCACAGAGGAGGAGCTGAAAGCCTGTCAGGCGATTCTGGACGAAAGCGCGCTGCGGGATCAGACCTTTGAGGAATTTCAGGCGGCGGATCTGCGGTTCCACCACACACTGGTGGAGTACTCCCACAATCCGCTGCTGCTGAATATCTTTTCCAACGTATGGAACGCATTTGAAACCATCCTGATCGAGAACTATAAATTTTTGCGCCGCTTCTCGCCGGAGACGATCCGTGTCGCGCGGGAGCAGCATCAGGCCGTCTGCGATGCGCTGCTGCAGCGCGATGCGGCAGGTGCCCGCAAGGCTATGCAGGAGCACATGGAGTATGTCAGCGCACCCGCTCTGCGGGATAAGTAAGGCCGCACCGTCCGCGTAAGACTCAGGCGCCGCCGTGACCCGACTGTCATCTGGCATGTGTTTACTTTCGGCTGCCGTGGCAGCCGGGTGTTTTTGGGAGGATCAGCCTATGAGTGAGAACAAAAAAGTCGTGATCGCCGGAGCGGGCGTTATGGGCGCGTCTCTGGCGCAGGTCTACGCGCTGTCCGGCTATCAGGTCACCGTTTATGATGTAGTCATGGCGGGGATCGAAAAGGGCCGGCATCTTGTGGCGCTGAACCAGCAGACGATGCTGGCAGAGGGTCTGGTGAGCGCGAAAGCGTCGGAGGAGGCCGTGGGGCGCATCCACTACGCCATGGACAAGGAGTGCTTCCGCGACTGCTGTTTGGTGGTGGAATGCATTGTGGAGCGGCTGGACGTGAAGCAGAGCTTCTGGCGCGAGGTGAGCCGCATGGCGCCCCGGGACGCGCTGCTGGCTACCAACACCAGCGGACTGCATATCACCGAGATCGCCACAGCCGTTGAGGGGCCGGAGCGCTTTATGGGGCAGCACTGGCTGAACCCGCCGCACCTGCTGCCGCTGTGCGAGATCATCGCCGGCGAAAAGACCAGTCCGGAGCGGATCGCCCAGATGCGCCAGCTGGTGCGGGATCTGGGCAAAAGCCCCGTGGTGGTCAAGGATATCAACGGCTTCATCATCAACCGCATCCAGTTTGCCGTGCTGCGGGAGGCGCTGTACATCGTCGGCAGCGGCGCGGCGACGGTCGAGGATGTGGACACGGTGCTGAAGGCGGGCATGGGCCTGCGCTATGCCGCGCTGGGGCCCTTCGGCGTTGCCGATTTCGGCGGACTGGACACGTTTGACCACATCAACAGCTATCTTAATGCCGATCTTTGCGACAGCAAAGAGGGCAGCAAGCTGCTGCACGACATGGTGCAGGCAGGCAAGCTGGGCGTCAAGAGCGGCGAGGGTTTTTATGACTACTCCGGCGACAAGGCCGACAAGGCCATTCAGGCGCGGGACAAGCTGTTCATCGAGCTGGCCCGTGTGCTGTATTTCAAAGAAGCGTAAGGGGGCGCGGGCATATGCGAAGCGATTTGATGAAGACCGGCGTGGATCGTATCCCCCACCGGGCGCTGTTTCGGGCGCTGGGTCTGACGGACGAGGAGCTCTCCCGTCCGCTGGTGGGCGTCGTCTGCGCGAAGAATGAGATCATCCCCGGCCACATGCATCTGGACACCATCGCCGAGGCGGTGAAGGCCGGCATCCGCATGGCGGGCGGCACGCCCATCGAGTTCCCCGCCATCGGCGTATGCGACGGCATCGCCATGAACCACGAGGGCATGTTCTTCTCGCTGCCCTCCCGGGAGCACATCGCGGATTCCGTGGAGATCATGGCCAACGCCCATCCCTTTGACGCGCTGGTGTTTATCCCCAACTGCGACAAGATCGTGCCCGGGATGATCATGGCGGCGCTGCGGCTGAATCTGCCGGCGATCTTCTGCTCCGGCGGGCCGATGCTGCCGGGCAGTGTCAACGGCAGGACTGTTGCGCTGACGGACGCCTTTGAGGCGCCGGGCGCGGTGCGTACCGGCCAGATGAGCGAGGCGGAGGCTCAGGAGCTGATCGAGCACGCCTGTCCGGGCTGCGGCTCCTGCGCGGGAATGTTTACCGCCAATTCCATGAACTGCCTGACGGAGATCCTCGGTCTGGGTCTGCCCGGGAACGGGACGATCCCCGCGGTGGAGAGCCAGCGGCTGCTGCTGGCCAAACACGCCGGCATGCAGGTGATGGAATTGCTGAAGCAGGACATCCGCCCACGGGACATCATTACGGAGAAGGCGGTGCGCAACGGCCTTGTGGCGGACATGGCACTGGGCTGCTCCACCAACACGATGCTGCACCTGCCCGCCATCTGCCACGAGGCGGGGATCCCCTTTGATCTGCGGGATGTGAACGGGATCAGCGACAGCGTTCCGCATCTGGTAAAGCTGAATCCCGCAGGCGTCCACTGTCTGGTGGATCTGAACAACGCCGGCGGCCTGAGCGCGGTGATGAAGCGGCTGGACAGCCTGGGGCTGATCGACACATCCGTCCAAACGGTGGACGGAACCTGGGCCGACCGCATTGCGGCGGCCGCCATCAAAAACGACGACGTGATCCGCGACCGGCAGCACGCATATTCCCAGACCGGCGGTCTGGCGGTGTTATACGGAAATCTGTGTCCGGAGGGCGCTGTGGTGAAAAAGGGCGCCGTACTGCCGGAGATGATGGTACATACCGGCCCCGCCCGCTGCTTCGACAGCGAGGAGGCCTGCTGCCAGGGGCTGTATGCCGGTCAGGTCAAGCCGGGCGACGTGGTGGTGGTACGCTACGAGGGCCCGAAGGGCGGCCCCGGCATGCGGGAGATGCTGACACCCACCGGCGCCATCGCCGGCATGGGACTGGACACCACCTGTGCCCTGATCACGGACGGCCGCTTTTCCGGCGTGAGCCGCGGCGCCTCCATCGGACACATCTCACCAGAGGCGGCGGCAGGCGGGCTGCTGGCCTACGTGCAGGACGGCGATCAGATCGCCATTGACATTCCCGCCCACAAGCTGGAGCTTCTGGTGCCGGAGGAGGAGCTGCTGCGCCGCCAAAAGGCAATGGTTCCCCAGCCGCCCAAGCAGGTCAGCGGATACCTGAAACGCTACCGCGCCATGGTGACCTCCGCCAGCTCCGGCGCGGTTCTGGACGACAGCAAGCTGTAACGCGGTTACGCTCCCCCTTCCGGCGGCAAACCGCCGGAAGGGGGAGCGCCTTTATTGGCCTGTTTTACAGAAACACGCCGCTTTTGAATATGGATATCTCTCGAAAGCCGTTTTCCTCGGCGCAGGTCTTCTCTCCGGAGGCGACCCGCAGCACGTGGTCAAAGAGCCGCCGGGCAACGGCTTCCGGTTCCTCGCCCCGGGCGATGCCGCCGGCGTCAAAGTCGATCCAGCGGGGCTTATTTTGAAACAGCGCCGTATTACTGGAGATCTTTAAGGTAGGCACCGGCGCGCCGAAGGGCGTTCCGCGGCCGGTGGTAAACAGGATCAGGTGCGCGCCCGCGGCAGTCAGCGCGGTGGTGCTGACCAGATCGTTTCCCGGGCCGGACAGCAGATTCAGCCCTGCCGCCTTCACCTGTCCTCCATAGGGCAGGACATCCACCACCGGCGCGCTGCCCCCCTTCTGCACACAGCCGCAGGATTTATCCTCCAGCGTTGTGATGCCGCCCGCTTTATTGCCCGGGCTGGGGTTTTCATACACCGGCTGATGATGGTCGGTATAGTACTGCTTGAAATCATCCACCATGGCCGCCGCCCGCCGGAAAAGCGCCGCGTCGGCGCAGCGGTTCAGCAGGATCGGCTCCGCGCCGAACATCTCGGGCACTTCCGTCAGGATCGTGGCGCCGCCCATGGCGGTGAGCCGGTCGGAGAAGCGGCCCACGGTGGGGTTGGCGGTGATGCCGGACAGCCCGTCCGAGCCGCCGCATTTCAGACCTACCACCAGCTTTTCGGCAGACAGCGCCTGACGGGAAAAGCCGGAGGCGTAGTCCGCCAGCTGCCGCAGGAGCTGAGCGCCTGTCCGCAGCTCGTCCGGCTCCTGCTGGCAGACCATGAACTTGACCCGACGGTCATCCCATGTACCCAGCTCCGCCCGAAGCTGCTCCATAGTCAGGTTTTCGCACCCCAGGCCCACAATGAGGACGCCGCCCGCGTTGGGATGCTGCGCCAGAGCGGCCAGCAGCCGTCTGGTGCGGGCGTGATCCTCGCCCACCTGAGAGCAGCCGAAGGGGTGGGGAAAGGTATACAGGCCGTCGATATTGCCGCCCACCAGCGTCTGATTCGCCCGGGCCAGCGTCTGGCATATGCCGTTAACGCAGCCGACAGTGGGCAGGATCCACAGCTCGTTGCGGATGGCCGCCCGTCCGTCCTCCCGCAGATAACCCTGAAAGCTGCGTGGCTCCACCGCGGGGGCGGGACAGTGAGTCGGCTCATAGGAATAGCTACCGCGAGCCGACAGGTTGGTTTTCATGTTGTGGGTATGCACCCAGTCTCCCGCCTGTATGGGCGCCGTGGCCGTGCCGATAACACAGCCGTATTTGATGACGGGCGCGCCTGTGCCGATATCGGTCAGCGCCATTTTATGGCCGGAGGGGATCGGCTCCCGCGCGTTTTCCTCTCCCCTTTGCAGGGGCGAGAGGGCAACGGCCACATTATCACGGGGATGGATCTGCAGCAGATTCATGATAGAAACCTCCCATTTCTGTTTTTTGAGGTGATGCTATGAAACTTAAGGAACGCTTGATGCAAGGAGAATGTGTCTATGGCACCATGGTGGGCGTGCTGGACAGTCCGGATATCGCCCTGATGCTGCAAGAGTGCGGTCTGGATTGGTTTTTCTTTGACGCGGAGCACGGATATCCGGATCCCCAGCGGATGAACAGCCTGTTTGCCTATGCCCGCCTGTGCGGCATCGCGGGGCTGCTGCGTATTCCGGAGATCAACAAGACGGAGGTGTTCCGTGCAATGGACATGGGCGTCGCCGGTCTGATCGTCCCCAATGTGGAAACGCCGGAACAGGCGGCGGAACTGGTGCGTCTGTCCAAATACGCGCCGCTGGGCCAGCGGGGGATATCCATGACGCGCCCCCACTCCGGCTATCGCAAGATCGACGCGCTCTCCTTTATGGAGACGTCAAACCGCGACACGCTGTTGATCCCCCAGATCGAATCGCCTGTGGGGATCGCCAACCTTGACGGCATCTTGGCCCAGGAGGGCATCGACGGCATTTTGGTGGGCCCCAGCGACCTGAGCCAGTCTCTGGGCATCTTTGGGCAGACGGACACGCCGCTGTTCGCACAGCAGATTGACAGCATTCTGGCCGGCTGCAAGCGGCACGGAAAATTTGCGGGCATTGTGGACAAGTCCCCCGCGGGGCTTCGCCGCCGCAGGGAGCAGGGCTTCCGCTTTCTGCAGCTGGGCTCCGAGGTCTCGCTGCTGACATCCGCTGTGAGAAACGGGTTGGCAGCTGTCAAGGAATAGATAGAAAATGACATTCGATCATAGAGGAGGTACCATGGACGTATTGGAAAAGCTGTTTAACTGCGGTATTATTCCCGTGGCCGTTATTGACCGCGAGGAGGACGCCGTGCCGCTGGCCCAGGCGATGCTGCGGGGCGGTGTTGATGTTATGGAGGTCACGTTCCGAACGGACGCGGCAGAGCAGGCGATCCGCCAGGTGTCGGCCCAGTGCGCCGACATGCTGGTGGGCGCGGGAACCGTCACCACGCTCCCGCAGTGCGAAAGGGCTGTGGCGGCCGGTGCGAAATTCATCGTGACGCCCGGTTTCAGCGGCGAGATCGTTGACTGGTGTCAGGCGCGGAAGATCCCCGTTATCCCGGGCTGTGTCACACCCACGGAGGTCATGGCCGCCGCGGCGCGTGGGCTGGAGCTGGTGAAGTTCTTCCCCGCCCACATCTATGGCGGGCTGGCTGGCATGAAGGCGCTGTCCGGCCCCTTCCCCCGTATGCGTTTCGTTCCCACGGGTGGGATCAGCAACGGGAATCTGCAGGAGTACATCACCGCGCCCTTTGTCTTTGCCGCCGGCGGAAGCTGGGTGTGCCCCCGCGCGGAGATCGCCGCCGGACATTTTGAGGCCATCACACAGCTGTGCGCCGAAGCCCGCCGCATCCTGCTGGGATTCCAGCTGGCTCACGTGGGCATCAACATGGAAAACGCGGCGGTTTCCCAAGACCTGTGCCGTCAGATCGGAGACATCTTCTATTTCTCCCCCCGGGAGACGGGGACGGCCAACTTTGCCGACAGCTATGTGGAGGTCATGAAAAAGAAGAGCTACGGCACGCTGGGGCATATCGCCATCGCCACGAACTCCATCCCCCGCGCACTGGCGGATCTGGAGCGCCGCGGCATCGTGATCAATCACGACTCCACGTTTTACGCCGACGGACGGATCTTCACCATCTATCTGCAGGAGGAATTTGGCGGCTTTGCCATGCATTTGATCCAGAAGTGAGCCACAGCTGCCGCGGCCGGTGAAAGTGTGCAAAATATGTGCAGGACGGAGATGCGTCCTGCACATATTTTTATTGTTTTACCAAAGGTCGCCGTTTTCGTTGAAGGGCAGCTCCTGCAGCGGGCCGATCTGCTCCAGCTCCGGATACTGCTCCAGCTCGTCCAGATAGGCCTCGGACAGCAGGATCTCGCCGATTTCCATGGTGTTTTTGATGCGGACGATCCTTGGGCGCTTCTTGCTGCCTTTGATCAGGGTGCGGATACACAGCTGGATCGCCTCTTTGTCGCTTTCCATGGTGATGGGAACGAAGTTGGTTACCAGGACGCCGCCGGTGATGGTGTTGGTATAGCCGGCGTCAAAGTCCACCTTATCCAGCAGCCGCTGGGTGATGACATCGGCCAGGCCCATGCCGTTGGCGTTGTTGTGGGTCTCCTCACACAGGTCGAGGATGCAGACGCGCTCCGCGTCCAGGCCGCCGCTGGCATAGGGCGTGCAGAACCGGCCGGAAATGTTGGGATCCATGCCGTCGCCGCTGTAGTTTTTGCCGATCTTGTCCACGATGAGGATATCCGCCGTTCCCGGGATGATCCGCGCCATGTTGGAATAGGCCTCTTTCAGCAGCTGCGGTTCGGTCTCTTCGATCTTCGTGCTGTCCACTACCGCCAGGCGGGCCGTTTCGTCATAGGCATTCTCGATGGCCGCCACGCCGAACAGAATGGGGGCGTTGGTTAGGATGGTGTGACCCCAGAGCTGAAGGTTGCGGGCAAACTCGCCGAAGCCGAACTGATGGATCTGCTCCGCGCCGTGCTGCTTTCCCAGTCCAATGGTCATCATTTTCATCATGCCTGACTCATAGGGGCCGCGGAATGCCGTGTGGGGCTTGATGCGGCACTGGAGGATGATACCGTCGGCCTGAGCGGCGTTTTTGTCGATATACACATCGCCGCGCTCGTTGCTGCCGATCTTGACCGTTTCCATGCTGGAGCGGATCTCGCAGCCGCAGAACTCCTCGGTCACACCGTAGCTTTCGCAGATAGCGCGCTGGCCCTCCGCCGTGGCGTTGCCATGGCTGCCCATGGCGGGAACGATGAAGGGAATGGCGCCGCGGGACTTGCAGAAATCCGCGATAGCCTTGATGGTGATATTCTGGTTGGCAATGCCGCGGGACGAGCAGGTAATGGCGATCTGCATACCCGGCTTCACCTTGGAGCAGAAGGGCTCCTGAGAGAGCTGGCGCTGCACATCCGCGGGGATATCCTTCGCGTCTAATTTTGGGCGCTTGAAGGTCTGCTTTGCCAGAAAGAATTTGGGCACTTCAAAATCCTTTACCAGATGCGCACATTGGGGACGTTTTCTTTCTAACATGTTTTTTCGCTCCTTATCATGAAAGTATCAGCAGGAAAAGAACAGCTTTCCGGCATTGCCGCCCATGATCAGCTCTCTGTCCGCCGGGGGGATATTGCGGCATTCCTTTGCCACAACGTTGATGAGCTGCTTTAAGGTGGCGCGGGTCAGCATACCGGGGAAATCAGAGCCCCACATCAGCTTTTCGGCGCCGGCCTGACGCCAGCCCTTCTCGATGATGGCCACGGTGCTGGGATAGGGGTACTCCTCTTCAAAGTAGACCGACACGGAGGAGGTATCGAACCACACGTTTTCATGGTCGCGCACCAGGGCGATGCAGGTATCGAAGTTATCCTTATTTCTGCCGGGCGCGTGACAGGCGTCGGCGCCCATGTGGCAGAGGATGAACTTCATGTTGTGATAGGTACTGATCAGTCCGGCCACATCCTGCACATCCGCATCGGTGAACATATGGATGAACAGGGGCTGCCCGTTTCGATCCATCGTCTCCCAGACGGGGCGCAGGGCCGGATCGGACAGGCGCATGTTGGGCGCGCACTGAAAGGTGGTATAGCTCTCCACCTTCAGGCCGAACAGCGGCGTGGTCTGATAGATGGTCTCAAGCTCTGCCGCGGCGCTTTCCCCTTTTGTGACATCCACCAGGGAGACGGCGCGGAAGCGATCCGGATACTTCCGGACGCTGTCGATAAAATAGTCGTTGAAATAGCCGTAATACGGATTCGCCATCAGCAGGGCCTTGGATATGCCGCACCAGTCCATATACGCCACCATTGTCTCCACCGGACAGGTGGTGTCGTGGAAGGACGGCGGCAGAAACTGCACCACCTCATTGCCGATCTTGGCGCGTCCGTAGGTGGTGTTGGTAAGCGGCTGCCCCTTGTTGATGGCGGCAACCGTCGGAAATACATGGGCATGAACATCAATGATCTCCATGGTATGAACAGCTCCTTTCCATGATGTTGTGACCGCCCCGCTCAATACTCCACCCACACGGTGACGGGGGCGCTGTCGATCCCTTCGATGAAATACGGCATCGAGACCGCGCTTTTCAGAAAACCGGAGGGCAGATACCGCATGCTGAGATCCTCGATGATGCAGATATACCCATCGCCGTGGTTGCCCAGCAGGTAGTTGTGGGTCTCATGGCCATCCGGCAGGAAATCCGGCGTGGCAAAGGAGACGAAATCCCCCGCCACCGTCTTGATATTCTCATAGAAGTGGTTTTCCATGAGATACTTTGCGGCGTCGGAGCCCAGCCAGGGGCCTTTGGCGGAATACCGCTGTGGATCGCTGGTGCGGTATTGCTCAAAGCCGGTGCGCAGCATCAGGAGATCGCACTGGCGCAGCTGATTTTCATACGGCATAAGCTCCGCCGCGGTGATGGGCTCCGTGGCGTCCTTGGGGATATCCAGCAGCAGGGGCCGCTCGTAGAAAAAGCGGTCAAAGGGCAGCTGGCTGATGGCGGGGCCGTCGGGGTTATAGTGCCGCGGCGCGTCAAAATGGGTGCCGAAATGGTTGAACACCTCCACCACCGAGGAATTGCAGGAGGCTCCCCGCCGGTCGATGACCGAGACGGGACGGATCTCCACCGTGGGGTTCCCGGGCCAGCCGGGGGCGTCCTTCCGCATCACATGAGAAAGCACTCTTCGCATCATATACCTCCACTTTCCGCCGCAGGGCGCATGACAGCAGCCGCGGCTATTTGGTTTTCTTTGCGCTCTTCCGGTGATAGATCGCCACCAGCAGGATCACCAGGATCAGGCCGTTGACGATACGCTTGCCGGATTCCGCGATGTTCATAATAGTCAGCACATTGGAGATCAGCGTCATGACCAGCACGCCGGCAATGGTGCCGAAATAGCCGCCCACGCCGCCGATGACGGAGGTGCCGCCGATGACCGTGGCAGCGATGGAGTCCATGTTATAGGTGGCGCCGGTGGACAGGAAGCTGGTTCCGGTATAGCCCACATAGAGAATGCCGGTCAATCCCGCCAGCACCGCCGAGATCACATACACGCCGATCAGCGTGACCGGCACATTGATGCCGGAGTAGCGGGCGCTGACGCGGTTGACGCCGATGGCATAGATGGAGCGGCCCAGCACGGTCTTGCTGAGCACCAGAATGGTGATGGCAGCCAGCAGCAGCCAGATCACCACCGTGCCGTTGATCCCAAGGCCGTGCAGCGCGCTGCCCTCGCCAAAGAAATCGCCCAGCTTGCCGTTGGCGATGGTGGCGAAGAAGGGCGCCGTCATCCCCTTGGGCGCGCCGTTGCAATAGATGTAGGCGATGCCGTAGACCATGGTGCCCACGGCCAGTGTCATAATCATGGGCGGAATATCCAGATAGTAGATGCCCAGTCCGTTCAGCAGGCCGATGGCCACGCTGATGCCCAGGCAGATCAGCAGCATCTGGGGTATGTTGGCGTTGCTGCCCGCCATGATCTGGGCGGACACCGTGTTGCACAGCACCAGCGTATACTGCACCGACAGGTCGATACCGCCGGTCAGGATCACGATGGTCTGGCCGATGGCGGCGATACCCAGAAACGCGGTGGTGCGCAGGATGTTATTCAGGTTGTTCAGTGTCAGGAAGCCGGGCGCCAGGATCTGTCCCACGATCAGAAGAACGATCACCGCGCCATACACCAGCAGAATAGGAAGAAGCTTCTTGCGCAGCAAAGCCCTCTCCTCATTTGTACGGATCTTGCTCATCGTTCTCCCTCCTTACTTACGGCTCTTCAGGGCGCCCATGGCCAATGTCAGGATCAGCAGCGCACCCTGCACCACAAACTGATAATAGGCGCTGACGCCCAGCAGGTTCAGAATATTGGTGATAAGCCCCAGGATCAGCGCGCCCAGCACACAGCCCACCACGCTGCCTTTGCCGCCGCTGAGCAGCGTGCCGCCCAACACCGCAGCGGTAATGGAGCGCTGGGCATACGGCTCGCCCAGCAGGGGGTTGCCGGAGCTGGAGAAGATCCCCAGATAAATGCCGGCAAATCCGGCAAGGATGGAGCAGAGAATGAAGCCCGCAATCTTGATCCTGTCGGCGCTGATGCCGCTGGTCTCGGCGGACTGCTCGTTGCCGCCCACCGCCAGAATACCGCGTCCCAGGGCGGTGCGGTTGGCAACGATCCACACCAGGATGAAGAACAGCACCACGATCAGCAGGGGGACGGTATAGCCCCAGCCCTTTGTCACGAATTTCATCAGCGCCGCAGGGATATGCCCGCCGGGCTGCGGCATGATCGCCAGCGCCACGCCGGCGAAAATGGTCTGGGTAGCCAGAGTGGCAATGATGGCCTGCAGGCCGCCGTAGGTAACCAGCATGCCGTTGACGAAGCCGATCACGGCGGAGGCCACGATGCACAGCGCAACAATCAGCAGCCAGCTGGCCGGCGAATCGGTCATGTACTTGGCGCACATCACGCTGCAGATGGAGATGACCGAACTTACCGACAGGTCAACGCCGCCCAGCAGCAGGATGATGTATTGGCCAAACGTCAGGATCAGCATGCCGACGTTCAGCGACAGCAGGTTGCGCAGGTTGCGCGCGGTGAGAAAATACTCGCTGGAAACGCAGCCGAATATGAAAATCGCCACCAGGAAGATCAGCGCGTACAGAACGCTGCTCTCCCGCTTGATAAAATAGCGTCTGTTTTGCCTTTGCTGCAAGAGGGACAGCATGGAATCCATTATGCTTCGCTCCTTTCCTGGCGGCCGATATTCATGGCGCCGCACATGATGGCCTCTTCGTTAATGTCGCCGTCTGTAAATTCCGCCGTGATGCGGCCCTCATAGATAGTCAGGACACGATCGCTCAAGCCAATGACCTCCATCATGTCGCTGGTATAGACGCACACGGCGACGCCCTCCTTAGTCAGGGCGCGGATCAATTCGTATATCTCGTGCTTGGCCTCCACGTCAATGCCTCTTGTGGGCTCGTTCAGAAACAGCACCTTCGGGTCGGCGGCCAGATGCTTGCCCACGGACACCTTCTGCTGATTTCCGCCGGACAGATTCCCCACCAGCTGATGGGCGCTGGGGGTCTTGATGTTCATGGAGTCCACCATCTTCCGGATAACGTCGCGTTCCTGATTCTCCAGCACGAAGCCCAGCCGCTGGCGGGTATTCAGGCTGGCCAGCGCAATGTTGTTGCCCACAGAGAGCTTCAGGCACAGCGCCTGGAGCTTTCGATCCTCCGGCACATAGCCGATGCCGTGGTTCAGGGCACTTTTTGGGGTGTTGTAGCGGATCTCCTGGCCGTTCAGGAACACCTTGCCGCGGGCTTTGCTGCGGATGCCGGTCAGCAGCTCCATGAGCTCCGTCTGACCCTGTCCGGCCAGCGCGGAGATGCCCAGCACCTCGCCCTCGCGGATCTCCAGGTCAACATCCTTCACGCGGCCGGCGTGGTCGGAGACGCCCTCGGCGCGGAAGATCACACGGTCGCTTTTTTCCGCGGCCTTCGGGGGAAAGATGTCGTTCAGCTCGCGCCCCACCATCATGGAGATCACGTCCTTTTCCGTGACATCGCTGATGTTGACGGTGCCGACAAACGTGCCGTCCTTCAGGACGGTCATGGCGTCACCAAAGCGGAAGACCTCTTCCATACGGTGGGAGATGAACAGGATCGTGCGGCCCTCCCGCTTCAGCTCCTGCACGATATTATATAGCTTATCGACCTCCGCCTTCGTCAGCGAGGAGGTCGGCTCATCCAAGATCAATACACTGGGATCGGTGGAAACCGCCTTGAGGATCTCCACCATCTGCTGCTGGGAAATGGAGAGATCTCCCGCCGTCTGATAGGGGTCGATCTCAATGTTGTAATGCTCTGCCAGCTCCACAGCGCGGCGGATGCTGTCCCGCTCATTCAGCAGGCCATGGCCGCCGCGGCCCGTTCTGGTCTCCTGATTCAGGAAAATGTTTTGTGCCACGGTCAGATGCGGCAGAATGGTCAGCTCCTGATAGACCATGGCGATCCGCTTTTTGCGGGACTCGCCGGGGTGCCGGAAATGAACTTTTTCGCCGTTGAGGTACATCTCACCGGAATCGGCCTGATATAGGCCGGTGATGATCTTCAGAAGTGTGCTTTTTCCAGCACCGTTTTCACCCTGAAGCACATGTACCGTTCCGGGATAACATTTGAAGGAGACATGATCCAGCGCGTGGACGCCGGTAAAGGACTTGTCGATCTCCCGCATTTCTAAAATCGGTTCCAAAAGAGCACCTTCCTTTTCTGTAGAGATTTGAGAAGTGAAGGCAGCACACAGGATCTGCAGCCGCATAAAGCTTCTGTGATCTTGTGCGCCGCATACTGTCAGAAAGCGCATAGTGCGTGGCGCGGAAAGGGCACCACGCACTATGCTTGCAGAGGGAATTGCAGAGAGAGGTTTGCAGAAAAACTTGAAGAGAAATTACAGACCGAACATTTCCTTCAGGGTCTCATCGGACAGGTAGGTGTCGCCGCACCAGAAGGAGTCGGACAGGTCTTCACGATAGAAGTCCATGACGTTGCTCTCGTCGATGATGCCGAATTCCATGATATCGTTGATATCGTCATAGGTGGTGCCGTTCAGAGCGGCGACCGCCTGATCCAGCGCGATGGCGCTGAGGGCGCAGGGGTTCTGGCCGGCCATGCAGGTCAGGCCCTCATCCTTGTGCGCCAGCCAGGAGCGGATAAAGCCGTTGGAGGCTTCGCCGGTCATGGGGCAGAACTCGCGGCCAGCGGCGGCAAAGGCGTCGATGGCGCCCTGGGTCATGGCGCCGCCCTGGGACAGCACGCCGTCGATCTGGGGATAAGCGGACAGGGCCTGCTCAACGGCGACCTTGGCGGTGGCATAGTCCCAATCGCAGTTCAGGACGGTCAGGATCTCGGCGTCCTTGCAGTACTTGTTCAGGCCGTCGATCATGCCGGCGTGACGCTGCTCGTTGGCATCGGCGCCAGCCGTGCCGTCCAGCACCAGGATCTTGGCGCCGTCTTCCACCTGCTGGCCCAGCCACTCGCCGCACTGGGTGCCGTAGACATAGTTATCGCAGGAGATCTTGCGGGTGACCTTATCGGTGGAGCAGTTGTTATCGAAGGTGATGACAACGATGCCCTCGTCATAGGCCTCTTCGATCACGTCGTTCAGGCCGTCGGTGGTGATGCAGTCCACCAGAATGGCATTGCAGCCCTGGGTGATCAGGGAACGGATATCGTCGATCTGCTGGGCCTGATCGCCGTCGGCGTTCAGCGCCACATAGCTGGCGATGGTGCCGTCGGCCACCAGCTCTTCGGCTCTGGACTCAAACTCGGCCACCATCTGCTGTCTCCAGGAGTTGCCCACCTGGGAGTTGGAGAAGCCGATCTTCCAGCTGCCGGTGTTCTCCTCGGTGTTCTGCTCATCATTGGCGGGAGTGCCGCCGCAGGCCACCAGTGCCAGGCACATGACCAGAGCCAGAAGAAGCGCAATAAACTTTTTCATAGTATACCTCCTAATTTGTACTACCGAATCATTTCTTCGGCTGTTGTCTGACATTATACCACAGCGAAATGCAATTTGCAAAGTGTGTCGTTTACCAAAAAAGAACGCCAATTTTTTACATTTCTTACAAAAAGTGGCAGGAATGGCGGTTTTATGCCCTTTTCGCGTTTTTTCCCCGGAAATATTCAACAGCTTCTTCCCTGCTGCAAAATGGATACCGCCTGGGAAAGGATGGACACAGCACCCACATTCCCCGGAAAGATCACGTAAGGCATATGGGGGAAACGGCTGTCCTCATCCGTGAGCCAAACCGGGATCCCCGGCTGGATCTGCCCCAGAACCAGCGCCCGCTTTACCCGAAGGGCCTTTGTCCCGATCTCGCTGGAGGTAATCCCGCCCTTTGCCAGAATAAAGGCGGGCTTGCAGGTGAGCTGCGCCACCACATCCGTGACAGCGTCAGAGATCTGCACCGCCAGATCCAGCTGTGCCTCTCCATCCGTTGTGCTCAGGTCGATGCGCTCACGTCGGGTATACACCACAGCAGTCTCTCCGCTCTGGATACACTTGTCCACCAGCCTTGCCACCGTGGCAGTCTCCGCCGCCAGGCCGCCTTTCTCCAAAACGCGGTGCTGGTCGAATACAATATAGTGCAGCGCCGGCAGATGCTCCTGCAGGTACGCCAGCTGCTGCGAGGTTTTGTTGACATGGGAGCCGATCACCACCAGACCGCCGTAGGGATCGTCGGGCGCCACCAGTTCAGCCGTCTGCAGCAGCGGACGATCCGCGATGCCTCCCAGAGCCTTTACCAGCGAGGCGGCGGAACGGAACAGGAATTCCCGCCCCGCATGAAGGGCTTTGGCGCAGGCGGCCACAAACACCTTGGCGTCACAGTCGTCAATGGCATTGACGATCACCTTTTGAAAGCCGGAAACCTGTGTCAGCCGCGCCGCGATGCCCTCCACGTCCAGCGCCCGAAGGCTGTCCAGGGAAATATAACACATGTCCTCCGCCTGATAGGCCCCCTGTGTCTTCTCCTGACACCACCGGCCCAGATGGGACTGGGAAAATCCGAAGGTCTTGTCGCCGGCAAATTCCGTCTGTGCCGCGGGAATGAGGTCATCCCCTTCCCGCACATAATGAATATCGTTCAGCGTGAAGCGACCTCCCTCCCGGAAAAACGGCATGATGATCTCCCCGTCAAAGCGGCGGGAGGAGCAAGCCTCAATGGTATCACGCAGGGTGGCTGTCTCCAGCGGATAATGACCCCGCAGGGTGGAATCCCCCCGGCTGACCAGCAGATAATCCTTTCCGGTCAGCGCGGCGGCCTGCGCAATATTCCGCGCAATCTCCGCATGGATCCGCGCGGTCTCCTCACGGGACATGGCGCGGGAATTGGTCAGGATGAAAAAGAGGGGACGCTCCTCACGGAACCCCGCCAGGACGCTCTCCAACTGCCAGTTGGTATAGACGGATACGCCATGCACCGTCTGGATGCCGGTGGGGTCATCATCCAGCACGACGATCTTTCTGCCAAGGGTGCTTACCGCGTCCTTCCATAAGGCGTCAACGGCTCCGGCGTCAGGGACGGGGTACATTTTCAATGTATCCGCGGAAAGTATGGTGTTGTTCTGCTGCATAGCTGCCTCCTGTTGCGGGTCTGATCCGGTCTGAAAAACCACGTTATGGTATTATTTTTTCATAGCGGGTCGAAATAGTCAATGCACACATTTTCCAACAAACACAGCCGCGTTTTGTGAAATGTTACATGTCAAACAACGTTGAATTTATTTTCTTGTCATGCTATAATAAGTCCGGTCAAACACGCAATAGCGTCCCTATTATACAAAGTAGCTACTAACAAGCAGAAAGGATGACGAAGAATGAAGTGTGTGTATATCCCCCGCGATGTGCCCGAGTGCGGAAAGCAGTACCTGCGTGAAAAGGGCTATGAATTGCGCATCGGAAACAAGTATGACGAGGAGACCATGGTGCGCGAGATTGCCGGCGCCGATGCGGTTCTGGCCCGCACCGCGCCCTTTACGCGGCGCGTCATCGAGGCGGGCGGCGAACGGCTGAAGGTCATTGCCCGCTTCGGCGTGGGCTACGAGTCCATTGACGTTGACGCCGCGACGGAAAACGGCGTGTATGTCACCATCGCCAAAAACGCCAATATGCGCGCCGTGGCCGAGCATACCTTCGCGCTGATGCTGGCTCTGTGCAAGGGCGTTCTGCCCAAGTTTGAGGCCTGCAAGTCCGGAGACTGGGAGATCCGGAACCGCCAGGTGAACACGGAGCTGTTTCACAAAACCATCGGCATTATCGGCCTGGGCAACATCGGCCGCGAGGTGGCCAGCATCGCGGCCAACGGCTTTGGCATGAAGGTACTGGCCCACGACGAATACGTCCCCGCCCAGCTGGTGGCCGACTATGTGGAGATGGTATCGCTGGAGGAGCTGCTGGCAAACTCCGATATCGTCACCGTACACGTTCCCGTCACGCCGGAAACGAAGAATCTGATCAACGCGGACACCCTGGCGAAGATGAAGCCCGGCGCCCTGCTGATCAACGTGGATCGGGGCAGCATCGTCAACGAGGATGACCTTTATGAAGCGCTGACCAACGGCGTGATCGCCGGCTGCGGCGCGGACACCTTTGTTCAGGAGCCCGTTTCGCCGGACAACAAACTTTTGCATCTGCCCAACTTCATCGCCTCGCCCCACTGCGGCGGACTGACCCACGAGGCCAGCGACCTGATGTGCATGCTGGCGGCCGAGTCCATCGACGACGTGCTCTGCGGAAGAAGCCCCAAGTATCCGGTGAACACGCCCCAGCTTTGACAGGAGGCTCGACCACTATGGAGATATTGGTGTTGGAAGCCAGCACGGTGTCCGCAAAGGCCACCGTATTCGACCTGGAAAAAGGCATCGTGGACTCCCGCAGCAAGCCCTTTGCCACCGACGTGCTCACAACGGCGGAGCATGATATCCACCGCGTGATCGACACGCTGCTGGAGATGGGCGGAAGCGTTGCGGCAGGGCACGATATCCAGGCCATCGGATGTGTCTGTACCGGACACTCCTCCCTGTTTTTGGACAGTGCGCTCGCGCCCATCTCGCCAGCCTATACCTGGACGTATAACCACGGCACGGAACTGACCCGGGCGATCCGCGCCGATCACGCGCTGACCCGAAAGCTGTATCAGGAGAGCGGCTGCATGGTGCACACCATCTATCCGCTTTACCGCAGCATGTACCTGCGCGAGACGACGGATCTGCCGGTGGATTCCAGCTATATCGTTTCCGAGGGCAGCTACATTTTCTATTATCTGACCGGCGAGCGGGCGGAATCCGAGTCTGTCGCCACTACCTCCGGCTTCGCCAACATCTCCACGCTGGTGTGGAGTGAGGCCATCGCGGAATTTTCCGGCATTGCCACCAGCCAGTTCTTCCCGATCCGTTCCAACCACTACGCCGCGCCGCTGCGTGCGGAGGCGGCCCAGCGGCTGCAGGTAAAGGCCGGGATCCCCGTATCCGTCCCCATGATGGACGGCGCCCTCAATCAGCTGGGCGCGGGCATGATCGGCGCGGGGAAAATGACGGTCTCCATCGGAACCAGCGGTGCGATGCGTGTCACCAGCGACCACCCTATCCTGCCGGAGCGGATGGGCACGTGGTGCTATAACACGCTGGACAAGTATCTGTGCGGCGCCACGATCTCCGGCGCTACCAATTGCGTGGACTGGTTCCGCCGCGGCTATCTTCCCGACCGCAGCTATGCCGATCTGGAGGAGATGATCCGTATTCCTCAGGAGGACGCCCCCATCTTTCTGCCGTTCCTGTTCGGTGAACGCTGCCCGGGCTGGCAGGATGAGCGCGCCGGCGGCTTCTTTGACGTAAAGGATCAGCACACGCCGGCGGATCTCTATACCGCCATTTTGGAGGGGATCGTATTCAATCTGTATCAGAATTATGATATTCTCTCCTCCGCCGGCGGCACGCCGGAGGAGATCCATCTTTCCGGCGGCGTTTTGAATTCCGCCAAATGGGCGCAGATGGTGGCGGACATTTTCGGGCACGCCATGACTACCAATACCTTTGCCCAGATCGCCACCGTGGGTGCGGCCTGTCTGGCCTTTGAGCAGTGCGGCGGCGTAAAGTCAGCGGTGGACTATCACCTTCCCCTCTCCACGGTGCGGGTCATCCAGCCCGACATGGAGCGTCACGCCCATTACCAGAAGCGCTTCGCCCGCTATCTGGACATTTACGAAAAGAACAAATAATTTCACAAAAATAAGGAGTACGCCATGGATATGCAGAAAACCCTTCAGCTGATGAAGGAATTGGAGCAGTATGACAGCGGCACCATTGCCAACGTGGTGGCCGGCTATCCCAAGCGGGAAAAGTACTGCATCGGTATTTATGACCCCTGGTCTGTCAACTGGTACACGGATAACACCCTGCAAAACCTGTTCCCCCAGAAAGGGGCACGGGTGGGCTTTGCGGCCACCTGCATCCAGACGCTGCCCAACCCCGGTTTTCAGGGGCTGACCATGAATGACTTTTTGAAGAGCATCAGCCGGACGCCCTCCCCCACCATCGCCGTGATCGAGGTGCAGCTGCCTGAGGCGCTGAAAAACCGCGCCGCCACCATCGGCGGCAACATCATGACCGCCGCCAAGACACTGGGCGTTGTGGGCTGCATCACCAACGGCCAGGGCCGCGATGTGGTGGAGCTGGACGAGACCGGCGTGGTATGCATGACGGCGGGCCTGTCCCCCGCCCACGGCGACATGATCGTCTCCGCGGTGGACGTGCCTGTCACTGTGGGGCAGATGGACGTTATGCCCGGTGATATCATTCATATGGACGTGTCCGGCGCCGTCAAATTCCCCGCCAGGTATCTGGAGGAGGTTGCCGCCCGATGCAGGATCCTGTGCGAATATGAGGCGGGCTATCAGCAGCGGATGCGCGCGGCGCAGAGCTTTGAGGAGCTGATGGCGGCACGCAAGGTGGACATTTCCACCCTCAAGTGACCGTTTCAACGAGAATACGACACAGCTTCGGGAGCGGTCAGGCTGACCGGCTCTCAAGCGGAAAGGAAATTGTCTATGCAGATGGCTGACATTGCCGTGATCGGTTTGGCGGTCATGGGAGAGAATCTGGCCCTGAATATGGAGTCAAAGGGCTTTCATGTGGCGGTATTCAACCGTTCCGTCCAGCGGACAGAAGCCTTTCTGGCGGGCCGCGGAAAGGGAAAGCATTTCATCGGCTGCCGGACGCTGCAGGAGGTGGTATCGCATTTACAGCGCCCCCGCCGCGTCTTTCTGATGATCCGGGCGGGGCAGGCCGTGGATGACATGATCGACGCCCTGATCCCGCTGCTGGAGGAAGAGGATATCGTGATCGACGGCGGCAACAGCCTGTTCACCGACACGATCCGCCGCACCGCCCGGTTGGAGGCCCACGGCCTGCGCTATATCGGGACGGGCATTTCCGGCGGAGAGGATGGCGCCCTGCACGGCCCCAGCATCATGCCGGGCGGCTCCACACAGGCGTGGCCCCACGTAAAGCCCATTTTTCAAAAGATCTGCGCACATCTTGATGATGGCTTTGCCTGCTGCGACTGGATCGGCGGCGACGGCGCGGGGCATTTTGTCAAGATGGTACACAACGGCATCGAGTATGCCGACATTCAATTGATCTGCGAAGCCTATCAGCTGCTGCGGGACGGGCTGCGGATGAACGCCGACGAGCTGGCTCAGACTTTCGCCCAGTGGAATGAGACGGGTCTGAAGAGCTATCTGATGGAGATTACGGCGGATATCATGCGCCACCGCGATGAGGACGGCCAGCCGCTGCTGGATCGTATTCTTGATACGGCAGGGCAAAAGGGAACCGGAAAGTGGACGGCTATTGAGGCGCTGAATCAGGGCGTTCCCGTGCCGCTGATCGGCGAGGCCGTGTTTTCCCGCTGCCTGTCCGCCCGTCGGGAGGAACGGGAGACGGCTGCCGGTCAATACCGGCGTCAAACGCGCCCCGCCGCCATTGCGGATCGGGCGGCCCTGATTGAGAAGATCCGGCAGGCTCTGTACGCCAGCAAGATCGTCGCGTATGCCCAGGGCTTCGCCCTGATGCAGACGGCCTCGGACAGCTACGGATGGAGCCTGGATCTCGGGCAGATCGCACTGATCTGGCGGGGCGGCTGCATCATCCGCAGCATCTTTCTGGATAAGATCAAGGATGCCTACCGCCGTGAGCCGCAGCTGCGTAATCTGCTGCTGGATCCCTTCTTCCGCAATGAGATCGGCAAGCTGACAGATGCCTGGAGCGAGGTGGTATCCTTTGCGGCCCTGTCCGGTATTCCGCTTCCCGCCTTCTCCTCGGCACTGAACTATTTTTACGGCTACACGGAGACGCGGCTGCCGGCCAATCTGCTGCAGGCGCAGCGGGACTACTTCGGCGCACACACCTATGAACGGGTGGATCAGCCGCGGGGCACCTATTTCCACACCCACTGGACTGGCGCGGGGGACAGCACCTCCGCCTCCACGTATAACGCATAACGCATAACGATCCCACCATGAAAAAGCGCCCGCAAACCGGTTTTGCCGGTTTGCGGCGCTTTTGGTTATCTGCGGGGCAGCTTCGCGCAAGGCCCCGTCAAGATTTATGCGCAAAATTGTTTGCAGGCTCCGGCTGAATGAAGTCAGCCGGCAATAGAGGCATCGT
>CAKTQM010000015.1 GCA_934597125.1 uncultured Oscillospiraceae bacterium | reverse complement strand
CGACTTTTTTCTTTGACGCGCGGCTTCCCGATAAGCGCCCTCCTCGCGGACAGCTTTGTTAGGTTACCACACCTTTCCATTCTTGTCAATGATTTTTTACAATTTTTATCAAAAAAATTTACATCTGCCATAAGCGCAGCAAAAAGCGGGCCTTTCGGCCCGCTTTTCAGCAGCGCAGCTTATTTCTCCGCCATGGTCTCAACAGCCAGCTTATAGGTGCTGCCGTCATTGACCGCCGTCATGTCCACGCCGGTCTGGGCGTACTCACCATCAATGTAGAACGCCCAGTAGGTCTGATCCTTCTCATAATCGGCGGTGATGCCATTGACCGTCTTGACATACAGACCATAATCACTGTTCTCGCCCTGCACCACGTTCAGCTTCAGCAAAGCCGCGCCCACCGTCTCTTCATCCGTATTGACGGTTGCCGTAATGGTTTTACCGTCAAGGTCGGTGATCTCCAGCGTAAAGCTGTGAGCGCCCTCGCCCAGTGTGGCACCGTCGGTGACCACGGGGGTATCCACGTTGGCGTCGTTGTTGGCACCATCAGTGGTTCCCACATTGGCGTCATCGCTGCTGTCCGGCTGCTGGGCGGGCGTGCCGCCGCAGGCCACCAGGCTCAGCGCCATGACCAGCGCCAGAATGATCGCAAAAAGCTTCTTCATAATATAATCCTCCTTATTTATCCAGCAGCCCGATCAGCAGACTGCCTTTGCGCACCGATACTGTGATCGGTTCACCAATAAAATGATTGCTGACGCCCAAAGGAAAATCCGCCGTCAGCGCCGCGTCCTTCAACGGGTATTGCGCACCGGTGATGGAGACGCCCTCCGCGTCCGGCCCCATACAGAATACGGACAGGATACCCTGTTTCTGCGCGGGAAATACCACATTTTCCTCCCGAATGACTGTATACCGCTCTTTATCGCCGTATAACCATCCCCGCGCACCGTGGTGAACCAAATACAGCAGAGCCTGCAGATTGGCAAGGGTATGGTCGCTTCTTGCGCCGCCCATACCACCATAGAGGTGGAATTCCCGCTGGCCGCGGGCCAGCCCCTCTTTGACCGCCAGCATCATATCGGTGTCGTCTTTCTCCACCGGTACGCGGTGGATGTGGGCAAAATCGGGCACCTCGGCCAGTGAGTCGAAGTCGCCCAGCAGCAGATCCGGTGTAAGCCCCTCCTGCCTGCAATACCGCCAGCCGCCATCGGCGGCAATGATATCGTCATTTGGCTCCGGACGCCGCTCCAGGCCGTAATAGCTGCCGGCACCGAAGATGATACAGGCCATACCGCCGCCCCCTTACTGCTTCTTTCGCTTACGCCACAGCAGCGCAAAACGCCGCAGCAGCACATCATATACCGCAAACACCACCAGCCCCAGGGCCGCCGTTACCCACAGGAGCCACGGCGCGGTGGCGGCAAATTCCTCTGTCACCTGCGTCAGCCCAAATACATAGATCAGCACCGCATACATCAGCCCTACCGCCGCAACGGCCAGAATCAGCTTGGCCATCCAGCGCAGAAGCGGGCGGCGGATTGACTCCAGCTTTGGCTGCAGCAGCGGATAGTAACCCAGGAACAGGTACAGCGCGGCAGCCTCCTTATCCGGCCCCAGCAGCAGCGTCAACAGAGTGACTGCCAGCCAGCAGCACCAGGCATAACGGGCCGAGCATGTTTCACGCACCACCAACAGCGCACAGGAGGCCAGCATGGGGCAGGCATACACCGCCAGCGGCACGACACCGCCCAGACATAACAGCACAACGCTCAGCGCCGTCATCACGCCGCACAGCGCCAGCTCTTTTGTGGTCTTTTTCATCGCGTTTCGCCTCCGGTCTTCCATGCCCGCCTATCATAGCACACCACGACGAAAAATGCAAATCCCGCGATCCGTAAAAATATTCCATCAAATTGCGAAAAAGGTGTTGACAAATGCTGTGAAATGCGTATAATAGTTTTTGTTCGTCAGAACATAGCGGGATTGTGTAATGGTAGCACAGCGGACTCTGACTCCGTATGTGAGGGTTCGAATCCTTCTCCCGCTGCCAACGAAAAGCCCTGTAACCAAAACGGTTACAGGGCTTTTTCATGTCCTTCTTTTGGTAGCTATACTATCCCGTTTGCGCCCGTTTTGGCACATTCAGGTGTGCCAGGGTTTTTACACTTTTAGCCGTCCCGCCATGTTTCCCTGAAATTTGAAAAGCCGCCTTTCGGCGGCTTTTCTTGCTCATCTTTCGTTATTGGCGGTTTTGACTCTCGCTGTCGGGCAGCAGGTCGGTCATGCTTTTCAGGCTGATGCCCAGGGTGGACATGTTATGCAGCAGCGCTGAGGTGGTGGGCGGCAGAATACCCGCCACACCCAGGACGATCAGCGAGAAATTGAAGCCGACAATAAAACGGTAATTCCGGTGGATACGCTGCATCAGCGCCTCGCCGAGTCTGCGCAGCGTTACCAGCTCGAACAGATCCTCCGAGGCGATGGTGATGTCGGCGATCTCGCGGGCGATGGCGGCACCGGTGGAGATGGCGATACCCGCGTCCGCCTCTGACAGCGCGGGAGAATCGTTGACGCCGTCGCCCACCATGATCACGGTATGACCCTTTGCTTTTTCTTCGCGGATGAAGGCCGCCTTATCCTCCGGCAGCACCTCCGCAAACACAGCGTCCACGCCTACCTGACGGGCCACCGCCTCGGCGGTTTTGCGGTTATCGCCGGTCATCATAACCACCTTGGAGATGCCGCACGCATGCAACGCCTGCACAGCGGCACGGGCTTCGGCCCGCAGGGGATCGAAAATACAGATAACGGCGGCCAGCTTGCCGGCGATGCACAGGTACAAGTGGGAATAGGCGTCAGGCAGGGCGTCAAATTTCTCTCGCTCGTCCTCCGGCACACGACAGCCCTCGTCCTCAAAAACGAAGTGGGCGCTGCCGATCAGTACCGTCTTTCCCTCCACCATACTGGAGATACCGTGGGCCACCACGTACTGCACCTGAGAGTGGTACTCCTCGTGAGACAACCCCTGTACCTTGGCCTCCTCCACCACGGCGTTAGCCATGGAGTGAGGATAGTGCTCCTCCAGACAGGCAGCCAGACGCAGCATATCAGACTCATTATGACCGCCGAACGTGACGATCTGGGCCACCTTGGGGGTGGCGTAGGTCAGCGTGCCGGTCTTATCGAACACGATGGTATCCGCTTTGGCAACGGCCTCCAGAAAACGGCCGCCTTTGACGGAGATGCGGTGGCCGCTGCTCTCCCGCATGGCGGAGAGCACCGCGATGGGGATGGCAAGCTTCAGCGCGCAGGAGAAGTCCACCATCAGCACCGCCAGCATCTTGGTGATATTGCGGGTCAAGAGATAGGTGAGGACGGTGCCGCCCAGAGTATAGGGCACCAGCCGATCCGCCAGACGGGCGGCCTTATCCTCGGCGGTGGATTTCAGCTTTTCCGACTCTTCGATCATGTGGACGATGCGGTCATAGCGGCCGCCGCCGGAGGCCTTGTCCACGCAGATAACGCACTCGCCCTCCTCGGCCACGGTGCCGGCATAGACATAGCTGCCAGGGCGCTTGGGAACGGGCATGGATTCGCCGGTCATGGAGGACTGATTCACCATAGCCTCGCCGGACACCACTTTGCCGTCCAGCGGGATCATACCACCGGTGCGAACCACCACGCAGTCGCCCGCCTTCACATCCGAAACCGGCGTCAGCACCTCGGTATCGTCCACCTGCAGCCACACCTGATCCACATTCAGACTCATGGCGCCAGCCAGATCGGCCACAGACTTCTTGTGTGTCCACTCCTCCAGGATCTCACCCAGCCGCAGCATGAACATCACCGAACCAGCGGTGGCGAAATCGCCGCGGACGAGGGAGACGGTCACCGCGGTGGCATCCAGCACCGCCACGGACAGCCTGCCATGCCACAGCGCCTTCAGCCCCTCTTTGATATACTTCACCGAACGAAGCACAGACAGTGCCGCGGTAATGGGAAACGGCAGAAACAGCTTGGAAATGCACCGGCGCATGACAGTCATAGCCAGCTTATCCTCAAACTCGCGGTTCAGGGCGCGTGAGGTGTGCTCCGGCACCAGCTCCATGGCCTCGGCTTTGGGGAAGGAGAACGCGGCCAGGGCAGCGATGATACTGCCGCGCGGCGCGGTATACAGCACCACGGCGTCCCGGGTGCGGTCGTAGACCTTGACCTCCTTCACGCCGTCAATGCTGCGCAGGTAGTATTCCAACACATCCGCCTGGTGCAGCGTCATGCGGGCACAGTGAAGGTGTACCCGCAGCCGCCCGGGGGATTCATGGAGAATATTGCATTTCATGGTTACTCCGCGCTGGCTTCTTCCCTGGAAGTATCCTCCACAACGGCGGCGGCAGCCTCTTCGGCGCGCTGCTCATTGATCGACTTGGCCTCGGCGTAGATGTCCTCAGCATTTTCACGGACGGTGGTGACGGTCTCCATCACGCTGTCCTTGGCCCGCAGCACGGCGGCGGTGGTATGGGTATAGACCTTCTTGGCATCCTTGCTGCTGAGCAATTTGATACCAGCGGTGCCGAACAGCACACCAGCGGCAAACAAACCTAATTTCTTCATCGTAGATTACCTCCTGATCGTATTCTATTTTCAACCGCCGGTGCCTACCGGCGGCTGTTTGCACTTTTTATACCATGGAATCGCGAAAAACGCAAGATTTCCGTCCCGCAAAATGCCGAAAAGTCACTGTTAACTGTTGGTCAGTTTCAGGCAGAAATCGCAGCAGTCACCGCCGCGGCCCAGTGTTTTCGTCCTGCGCCACAGCAGCTTTGGATGCAGGCCGTCATAGGTGATATCATCACTGTCACAGAAGCAGTGGCACAGCTCCGGACAGCCATACCGCACGCTGGCGTCGTGATAGGGGCATTTCGTCATATCAATGCGCCAGACGCCGCCGGAGGTCTGGATATCACGCGCGGCAAAGCCCGCCGTTTTGCCAAACAGCTTCGGCGTCTGATCGGCAAAGATGGCCGGCACACGGCGGTACAGGCCAGGTATGCGCATCAGCTTGAGGAGTTTTTTCTTTGTCCTCCAGGCTCGCTGCTCCACATAGCCGTGGATGGTCTGCAGCGCCTCATTCTTCGGCATAACCTGCTGCAGCGTCTCATACGCCGCGATGCCCGGCAGGATCTGACTCTCCAGATGACGCTGCTTTTGCTTTGTGGCACCGGCGTTTTCCGCCCGCAGGGCCTCTAGCCGCCTGTCGAACGCGGCGTTCAGCACAGACGCCCGCTCTGGAAAGCGCTCCGCGGCTGTTTTTCGAAAATCTTTTGTGATATAGCTCTCTTTCATTCTGATACCTCCCGCTTATATGACATAAGCAGCATCACGCGCAAGAGCGCACGGTACGGGTGATCTTTTTCTTCTTTGGTTAGCTCCAACTAACCCTTTCAGCTTGGAAAGGCCGCCTTACGGCAGCCCTTCTGTTTGGCCGTTCCTTACAATGTGTTCACATTATACTTGCGGCATGTGGAATTGTCAAGAGGCAGGTAGCACAAACAACGCTCCGCCACAAGAGAGACCGAGAGGGTCTGTCCCAGCTCCACGGCCATTCCCTCCGGCAATACCGCCCGCAGCGGCGGTGCGTCCGGCTCCTGTGCGGGGCGAAGCAGCACCACCGTTCCGTCAAGGCCGCGGATGATCCGGCAGACCTCTGCCGGGCAGCTCCCCTCCCACAGGGTAACGGTGCTGTCGGGGATCGCCACGGTAAGCGGCTCCCCCTCCGCCCGCAGCGGCAGATGGATATTCCAGCCATCAAGGCAGACG
Source organism: uncultured Oscillospiraceae bacterium (assembly GCA_934597125.1). Classification (GTDB taxonomy): domain Bacteria; phylum Bacillota; class Clostridia; order Oscillospirales; family Oscillospiraceae; genus Vescimonas. The sequence goes on along the minus strand of CAKTQM010000015.1, from coordinate 34,339 downwards.
CCATCCTCACAGCTATGGGCCGGCAGGAAATTGCGGCAGCCCGCCAGACGCGCTGCGCCCTGACTGGCCGGATGGCGCACCAGCGTCTCCATATCCGTCACGGCGCCGGAGACACCATTTTCCATCACGCAGACAGATTGACAATTGCGGTAGCACTCTCCCAGATCATGACTGACCCACAGAATGGGGCCGCTGAATTCCGCCAGCAGGTCGGACAGTTCCAACTCCAGATGCCACTTGAGGAAGCTATCCAACGCGGAAAACGGCTCGTCCAGCAGAATCGCCCGCGGCTCCGACGCCAGAATACGGGCCAGCGCCACGCGCTGCTGCTGGCCGCCGGAGAGCTGGGCGGGGTATTTTTTTCCAGACCCTCCAGCCGGAAGCGGCGGAGCTGCTCGGCGGCCTGCCGCTGTTTTTCGGCGCGGCTGCCGGTGCGGATGCCGCACTGGATGTTCTGGGCTACGGTCATGTTAGGGAACAGAGCGTACTGCTGGAAGAGGTAGCCCACCCGCCGCTGCTGAGGCGTCAGGTCAATGCGTTTGTCGCTGTCAAACAGCGTCTCGCCGTCCAGCACGATGCGGCCCTTGTCGGGGGTCATGATGCCGGCGATGCACTTGAGCGTCACGCTCTTGCCGCAGCCGGAGGCCCCCAGCAGGGCCATGGTGCCCTTGTCCGTCTCGAACTTGGAGCGCAGGGTGAAGCTGCCCAGCTTCTTTTCGATATCCACGATCAAGCTCACGCAGTCTGCCTCCTTCCACGGCCTGCCGCTGTCAGCAGGTTTTTCTTCTCCAGCATGTTCACCACCAACAGGATCACGGCGGAAATACCCACGTTTACCAGCACCCATTTCAGGGCCAGCGCGTCGTTGTTGACCTGCCAGAGCTGATAGACGGTGGTGGATACGGTGGCGGTCTTGCCGGGGGTATAGCCGGCGATCATAGAGGTAGCGCCGTACTCGCCCAAAGCGCGGGCGAAAGCCAGCACCGCGCCCGCTAGGACGCCCTGACGGCAGTAGGGCATGCGGATGTGCCAGAAAATGTAGGTGTTGGACAGGCCCAGGGTCTGTCCGGCGTAGGCCAGCGTCTCGTCAAAAGCCTCGAACGCACCTCGGACGGTGCGGTACATCAGGGGAAATACCACCACCACTGTGGCGAAGATGGCCGACCACCAGGTCATCACCAGCCGGATGCCGAAGGTCTCCAGCACCCATGCGCCGATGAGCCGTTTGGGGCCCAGCACACGCAGCAGCAGATAGCCCACCACCGTGGGCGGCAGGACAAGGGGCAGCGTCAAAATCACGTCCAGAATACCTTTGACCAAACGCGGGAGCTTGGCGATATAATACGCCGCGGCGATGCCCGCGAAGAACACCACCACCGCGCTGATGGCGGCGATGCGCAGCGAGTTTAAGAGGGGATACCAGTCCATGGGAGACCTCCAGAAAAACGGGATGTGGGCAGGGCGCGTTTCGCGCCCTGCCCGATAAGGGAAATTCGTATGTAATTACTTGCTCAGCGGGGTGAACAGCACCTTCTCGAACTCAGCGGAAGCGTCGGCGCCCTGCAGATAAGCCAGGAACGCGGCGGCAGCCTCCTGCTGGGTGGAGGTATTCAGCACGGCGGCAGGATAGATGACCTGGCCGCACATGTCGGCGGTAGCCTCGGCAGCCACGGCCAGGCCGGCGGAGTAAGCGTCGGAGGCATAGATGATACCGCAGTCCACGGTGCCCTCAGACACGGCGGTGGTAACTTCCTTCACGTTGGAACCATAGGTCAGCTTCTCAGCGATGGCGGCCTCGTCGATCTCGTAATAGGTGAAGATCTTCTTGGTGTACTGGCCCACGGGCACATCCTCGTTGCCGATAGCCAGAGTCACATCGCCGCTCTTCAGCAGCTCGGCCAGCTTATCGAAGCTGTCGATGCCCTTGTCATTGCCCTCGGCCACAGCCAGGACGACCTTGTTCTCCAGCAGGTCGATGCGGCTGCCTTCCACCAGCATGTCCAGACCGTCGGGGTTCTTCTCGGCATCGTCCTTCAGGGTGCCGTCCAGCTGGTTCATCTGCTTGAGAGCGGCGGAAATGAACAGGTCGCAGGGAGCGCCCTCGGTGATCTGGGTGTACAGCTTGCCGGAGGAATCGAAGTTGAAGCTGAGCTTCACGTTCTCGTTCTCAGCCATGTACTTTTCGCCGATAGCGGTCAGGGATTCGGTCAGGGAGGCGGCGGCGAACACTGTCAGCTCCACGGTCTCGGCGGGGGGCTGCTCGTCAGTGGCGGGGTCGTTGTTGGTGTCGGCGTTGTTGCCGCAGGCCACCAGGCTCAGCTCCATGACCAGCGCCAGCAGCAGGGAAATAAACTTTTTCATCTTGGGTTTTCCTTTCTTGATGTTTCTATTTTATCATATCGCAATTCTTTTGTGAGGATAACGGTTTTCAAAATCATGTACCCGTTCGGGTACATGAAGGATCATTTTCCAAAGGGGCAGATGGGATAATGACATTCCCTGCAGCCCAGGCACAGGCCGCCCTCGCCCAAAGCCACTACATCCGCACGGGTAACCGGAACGCCCGCGGCAATGCGCGGCAGCACCAGATCAAAGATCGTCGCGCTGGCGTACATCACGCAGCCCGGCAGGCCCATCATGGGCATGCCATCTTCAAAATATCCCAGCAGGAACATGGCGCCGGGCAGCACCGGTGCGCCGTAGCACACGATACGCGCGCCGCTGGCGCGAATGCCGCCGGGTGTGTTGTCATCGGGATCCACGCTCATGCCGCCGGTACACAGGATCATATCCGGCGCTTTTTCCCGCATGGCCAACACCGCATCCCGCACGTTTTCCACGCCATCTCCGGACTGCACGGTGGCGATAGTCTCGATGCCGTAGGCTTTCAGCTTGTCAATCACCACCGGTGTAAAGGTATCCTGTATAACGCCTTTTTTCACCTCGTTGCCGGTGGTTACGATGCAGGCGGTCTTTTTCGTATAGGGCAGCAGCTCCAGCAGCGGCTCATCGCCCGCGGCCTGCTCCGCCATCTGCAGCTTTTCCTCCTCTATAATCAGAGGGATCACGCGCATGCCCGCCAGCTTATCGCCCTTTCGCACGGGGGTATTGCCCTTGCGTGTGGCGATCATGATATCCTCCTGGGAGTTGACGGCAAGAAGCTTCTCGCTCTTTACACGGAACAGACCGTCGCAGGCGGCTTTCAGCTCGATCTTGCCCTCTTTCACCTCGGTGCGGGTCATGTTGTCATTGGCGCAGAGGGCCAGCAGACACTCCGCCGCGTCATTTTCATGCATCATGCCGGGAGTCATCTCGTAGATATAGAGGTTTTCTTTCCCCATACTCAGCAGCACGGGGATATCCTCCGCCGTCACCACACGGCCCTTACGGAAGCGGGCATCTTTGTATTCGTCCTTGATGATCTGGGTCAGGTCATGGCACAGCACATGGCCCACTGCGTCCTGCGTCTTAATCAGCTTCATTCCCGCACCTCCCGCGCCGCATGCCAAAAATACAGGGATATTGTAGCAAATGCCGCTGATTCTCGCAAGCCTTTTGTCCGACAATGTCGCACATTAGACCGATTTTGTCGGATTATATTGACAGAACATTGCGGATTCGCTATGATACAGACAGAAGCGAGGTGATCGTATTGGATGGAAACACCATTCTGTCCGTCGCCAAGGCCATGGAGCTGCTGCAGCTGCTGAGCCAGACGGGCAGTCCCCAATCGCTGACGGAGCTGGCACAGCGCAGCGGCTATCCCAAGAGTACCGTGTTCGGCCTTGTGACTACCATGCGGGAATACGGCGTCATCATGCAGACGCCGGAGGGAAAATACACGCTGGGGCTGCGGTTGTTTGAATATGGCCGGCAGGTGGAGCGCTCCTGGGATGTTTCGCTGGTGGCGCGGCCCTATATGGAGCTGCTCTCCCAGCAGACCTGCGCCTCCGTGATGCTCTCTATCTGCGAGGGTGGTAGTGTGATCACGCTGGATCAGGTAGAAGCGCGGGACAAGCTGCGCATCGTGTCGGAGGTCGGCGCGCGGCTGCCCATCTATTGCACGTCTCAGGGCAAGGTGTTTCTGGCCCACATGTCCCGCGCCGGGGCGGAGGCGCTGCTGTACGCCCAGCCCATGACGCAGTTTACGCCCCATACCATCACCGATCCGCCCGCCCTGATGCAGGAGGTCGAAACATGCCGCGCCAATGGCTACGCCATTGAAAACGGCGAGTACAAGATCGGCCTGCGCTCCATCTCCGCCCCGGTCTATACGGTGGAGGGCAAGGTGCGGTATGCCGTCGGCGTGATCGGCATGTTCCGCAGCACACATTCCGATGAATTCTACACAGCCGTGAAACGTGTCTGCGCCACGGCGTCCATGATCTCAACTTCACTTGGCTATCAAAAACAGGAGGGCACCTTATGAATTACACCGCAGCTGTTATCACCGTCAGTGATCTGGGCAGCCAGGGACTCTGTCAGGACACCAGCGGCCCCGCCGTCCGCGGGATGCTGGAGGAGGCAGGTTTTGCCGTTGTTCACACCGCCATCGTGCCGGATGAGCAGGCGCAGATTCAGGCGGCGCTTTGCTCCTGCGCCGATGAGCAGCATATCGACCTGATCATCACCACCGGCGGCACGGGGCTCTCTCCCCGTGATGTGACTCCGGAGGCCACGCTGGCCGTGCTGGATCGCGAGATCCGCGCCATTCCCGTGGCCATGTGGGTAGAGGGGTTGAAGATCACCCCTCGCGCCATGCTGTCCCGCGCCGTGGCGGGCACACGGAGCCGCAGTCTCATCATCAACCTGCCCGGCTCCGAGAAGGCGGCGCGGGAAAACCTGTCCGCCGTTATCGACGCTCTGGAGCATGCCATGCACATGATCGCCGCCGAAGGGCACAAATAATGTGACCGATCATCAATCGGGCGCCGGCATCCGTGGGATGTCGGCGCCCGGTTTTGCTGGCAATATTACTGACATGTGTTGTTATATTCCGTAGCTTTACTTTTCTTGTTAAAAGTTTTACGATACAGCCACAAAGACAAAGGAACCCACAAAAGCCAGAATATAACAACACTTCACTTCAAGGAGGAATTTACCATGAAGAACATCAATACCTACATCCTGACCGCTATCGTCTCTCTGATCCTGGTGGTTGCCACCTCTTTCCTGATGACTGCCGCTGACGAGCCTATCCGCCAGGCCGGCTATTATCTGCCTGTTGTGTTCGGCGCAGTGGCCGCATGGGCTGCCGGCAAGGCCGGACTGCTGGAGCTGGACTATGAAGAGCACACCGCCCGCCGCAGCGCTCACGCCGCTGTGTAAGAGACGTTTCCATTGATTTGTTTTCTCTTCACGCATCCCAACACACAAAAGGGACGACACGCAAAGGCGTGTTGTCCCTTTTACTTTCGTTTTTTTCGCAAAAAGCGGCTGTTTCTTCCGCAACAGCCGCTTTTTTTATGCATTTTTCTCATAAAACTCATAGAAACGATCTATACGTTCAAATATGATGCCGTGTATTTGGGCAGATCTACAATGACGTTCCGTCCAGAATGAACTGCCGAAACTGTCGCACCGCAGGGGATTGGAAAGAACGGTCGTCACTGACCATATAGAAATTCCGCTCCCACACCGGATGGACGATCTGAATGATCTTTACCTCCAGCCGCAGCAGCATCTCCATATAGGGCACCACGGCAATACCGAAGCCGTGGGCCACCAGTCCTGCGATCACCTGATCCTCCTCGGTCTCATAGGCAATATGGGGACTTTCACCGATCTGGTCGAACAGTCCGTCGATCACATCCCGCAGACCGCTGCCCTTGCTGAAATACACCTGGGGATAGGGCAGCGTGTCCGCCAGATCCACAGTGTGCAGACGCGCCAGCGGGTGACTGCGGGGCACGATCAGCACCAGATCCTGCTGCTCCACGGGAATGGAGGTCAAGCCCATCTCCGGCGCGGGACGGGAGGAGAACACCAGATCGTACCGGTGCGCCAGCAGCCCCTCTAACAGCTGGCTGGTAACGCCGGTATGGAAGGTAAAGCGGATATTTTTCTCCGGATTGGCCGCCAGAAAACGGGCGGCCAGCCCCGGCACGAAATCCACCCCCAGCGTCCGCAGCAGACCCAGACGGATCACGCCTTCACCCCGTCCCACCCGCTGCAGGGCCTCCACGCCGTCATCCAGCGTAGCCAGCGATTGTTGGGCGCAGGCCAAAAACTGCTGGCCGAAATGGGTCAGCGCCACGTTGCGGCCCCGTTTTTCAAACAGGGGAACCCCCAGCTCCCCCTCCATCTGAGCAATGGCGTGGCTCAGGCTGGGCTGGGTGATGCACAGCTGCTCGGCCGCCCGTGTATAGTGCTGGGTGTGGGCCAGCTCCACAAAGTAGCGCAAATGTAACAAATTCATACCGCTATACCTTCCTTTCCCTGCACTAAGTATACAACAAACCATAAAGGAAATCTATGGGTTTTGTGAAAAAAATTGATTTGTTAATTCTTTGGCATTGCAGTACAGTGGAGCCAGACAACACGAGCCGCCGCGCAGACGGCGGCAAAGAGGAGGCGATGAGCGTGCAGCTCTCAGGAACCACTACCATGCTGGGACTGATCGGAACGCCGGTGGCACATTCCAAATCCCCAGCCATGTATAACCACTGCTTCGCCAAGTACGGACTTGACTGGGCGTATCTGGCCTTTGACGTAACACAGGAGAAGGCGGGCGCGGCGGTGCAGGCCATCCGCACATTGCATATGCGGGGCGCCAATGTAACCATGCCCTGCAAGAACGCGGTGATCCCGTATCTGGACAGGCTGTCGCCGGAGGCGCGGGCCATCGGCGCGGTAAACGTGATCGTCAACGATGGCGGCGTGCTGACGGGGTACAACACCGACGGCATGGGCTATACCCAGAACCTGCGGCGCAGCGGTGTGGAGGTAAAGGGCAAACGGATCGTGCTGCTGGGCGGCGGCGGAGCCGCCTCGGCCATCGCGGGTCAGGCGGCGCTGGAGGGCGCGGCGGAGATCGCGGTGTTCAACCGGCGGGACGAGTTCTGGCCCCGTGTGGCACAGACACTGAAAAACATCACCGAGGCCGCACCGGAATGTACGCTGTCCCTGCACGATCTGGACAACAAGGATGATCTATGCGAGGCGGTCAGCCGCTGTGACATTCTCTCCAACGCCACGCGGGTGGGCATGGCACCGGAGGTGGAGCGCAGTATTATCACAGACCGAAGCTGGTTCCGGCCGGAGCTGGCGGTGACCGATGTGGTCTATGCCCCGCCGGAGACGAAGCTTCTGCGGAACGCCAAAGCCGCCGGATGCCGCACCTGCGACGGGCTTGGCATGCTGCTGTGCCAGGGAGCGGAAGCCTTCCGGCTGTACAGCGGCCTGGAGATGCCGATTGAGGAGATACGGGCACTTCTGTACGCCTGACAACAATAAAGAGAAGAGAAAGGAACATCACCATGAACCAGACTGTGGACTCCCGCAAGTATTACCCCACGGCGCTGGCCCTGTACATCACCTATTTCGTTCTGGGTGTGGCCGCCACCATTATGGGGCAGTACAAGCAGAACTTCGCCGCCCTGTGGGGGGCATCGACACTGACCGACGGCAGCTATGACGTTTCCGGCGTGGTGGCGGTCATCGCCGCCATCGGGTTGGGCCGCCTGATCGCCTTTCCGGTGGCCGGCCCGCTCAGTGACCGGCTGGGGCGGCGGCTCTCTGCCCTGATCGGCTGCGGACTGTATGCCATCTTCCTGCTGGGCATCACCTTTGCCCCCAACCTGTATGTGGGCTACGCGCTGGCGGTGGTCAGCGGCATGGCCAACTCCTTCCTGGACACCAGCATCACCCCCTCCTGTATGGAGATCTTCAAGGAAAAGGGCACCATCGCCAACATTTTCACTAAACTGGCAATCTCCATTGCACAGTTTCTGCTGCCCTTCGCCATTGGCTTTGTGGCGGCGCACCAACTGCCCTTCCGCACCATCTTCATCGCAACGGCGGTGATCATCATTGCCGATGGCGTACTGCTGACTTTCCTACCCTTCCCGCCCTTTGAAAAGGCGGTAAAGGTGCAGGGACAGAAACGTGAAAAGATGCACTTCACCCCCGCGGCCATTGTGCTGGTGTGTCTGGGCTTTACCACCTCCACCACCTTTATGCTGTGGATGAATTGCAACCAGGAGCTGGGCACCCTGTACGGTCTGGCGGATCCCAGCAAGATTCAGTCCTTCTATTCGGTCGGCATCGTTGTGGCGCTGTTTGTCAGCGCGGCGCTGCTGAAGCGGAATGTGGAGCCTGCCAGGATCCTGGTGCTCTATCCCAGCGTGGCGCTGGTGACGCTGGCGGCTATCTATTTCATTCAGAAGCCGATCATGTGTCTGGCGGGCGGCTTCCTGCTGGGCTTCTTCGCCGCGGGCGGCGTGCTGCAGCTGGTGACAGCGGTGGCAAATGAGATGTTCCCCAAGAACCGGGGTGTCATTACCTCTATCGTGATGATCTCCTCCAGCGTAGCCAACTATATCGTGATCAGCGTGGCCGGCGTGCTGACCCGCGTGGGCGGCGTCAACGGCCCCCGACTGGTGGTGTTGTTCAACATGGCGGTGACGCTGGTGGGCATCCTGCTGGCGGTATACCTGAACATCTGTCAGAAGCGGGAGCGCGCCGCGCTGGAGAAGTAACATGAAAACACTGTTTTTTATCGGCTTTATGGGCACAGGCAAGACCTCCGTCTCCGCCGCGCTGGGGCGGATGCTGGGGCTGCCGGTCATGGAGATGGACGATGAAATCGCCCGGCAGGAGGGCATGAACATTCCGGATATCTTCGCCCGGAAGGGTGAGGCGCACTTCCGGCAGTGTGAAACGGCGCTGCTGACAGGGCTGGCCGCCGAAAACGCCTGTCTTGTCTCCTGCGGCGGCGGGGTCGCCACGCGGCAGGAAAATGTGGATGCCATGCGCCGCTGCGGCACGGTGGTGCTGCTGACCGCCCGTCCGGAGGTGATTCTGGCGCGTGTCAGGGACAGCGATGAGCGCCCGTTGCTGCAGGGCAGGAAAAATGTGGCGGACATCGCCGCCCTGATGGCCCAGCGCCGGAGCGCTTACGAAGCTGCCGCGGATATCACCGTGGATACCTCGGATCTAACCATTGAAGAAGTCTGCCGTGCCGTGCTGCGGCAGGTCAATACGAAATAACACCTATCCAATATTTTGAGGAGGAACTTATCATGTCTCACAAGTATCCCATCACCATCAGCTCCTGGACGCTGGGCGACCAGTGCACCTTTGAGGAGCGCGTTGCCGCCGCCAAGGAAGCAGGTTTCGAGGGCATCGGCCTGCGGGCGGAGACCTATGTGGACGCCCTGAACGAGGGGCTGTTTGACGCCGACATTCTGGCGATCCTGGACAAGTACGGCATGAAGGTCACAGAGGTGGAGTACATCGTCCAGTGGGCGGAGGAGCACCGCTCCTATGAGCAGAAATACAAGGAGCAGATGTGCTTCCACATGTGTGAGCTGTTCGGCGTGAACCACATCAACTGCGGCCTGATGGAGAGCTACTCCGTGGCGTACACCGCCCAGAAGCTGCGGGAACTGTGCCACAGAGCCGGGAAGTACACCATCGGCGTAGAGCCTATGCCTTACAGCGGCCTGCCTGATATCAAGAAGGCCTGGGCGGTGGTGAAGGCCTCCGGCTGCGGCAACGCCAAGCTGATTCTGGACTCCTGGCACTGGGTGCGGGCCGGTCAGAGCTACGATCCCGCGCTGCTGGCGGATATCCCCGCCGAAAAAGTGGTGGCCGTGCAGATCAACGACGTGCAGGCCCATCCCTACGCCAAGAGCATCCTGCGGGATGAGTCCATGCATGACCGGATGCTTCCCGGCACCGGTTATGGCGACACTGCCGGTTTTGTAAAAATGCTGCGGGATAAGGGTATCCAGCCCGCCGTGATGGGCGTGGAGGTCATCAGCGATGAAATTCTCTCCGCCGGCGTGGCCGCCGCGGCCAAGGCCAACTTTGACGCCACCCGCGCCGTGCTGGCGCAGGCATGGCCCGAAGTTCTGGAACAGTAAAGTAATCTGGACAATATAGGAGGATCATCATATGGAAAGCAGAATTTCCGGACATACCAAGCTCTTTTGCCTGATCGGCTCTCCGGTGGGACATTCCGGCTCCCCCGCCATGTATAATTACAGCTTCCAGCGCACTGGCATCGACGCGGCCTATCTGGCCTTCAACATCCCGCTGGAACAGACCGAGGCGGGTGTACAGGCGTTGAAGACTCTGGGCGTTGGCGGCTTTAACATCACCATGCCCTGCAAGACCGCTGTGGCGGCCTATCTGGACGAGCTGTCCCCCGCCGCGCGGCTGATCGGCGCGTGCAACACCGTTACCGTCGGCGAGGGCGGCAGACTGACCGGCCACAACACCGACGGCGTAGGCTTCGTCCGCAATCTCCACGAGCACGGTGTGGAGGTAAAGGGCCAGCGTCTGGTGGTGCTGGGCGCCGGCGGCGCGGCCACCGCCATCTGCGTGCAGGCGGCGCTGGACGGCGCGGCGGAGATCGCCATTTTCAACCGCGACGACGAGTTCTATCCCAACGGCCGGCACACCGTGGAGAAGCTGGCTCAGGCCGTGCCCGGCTGCAAGGCGTCCATCCGTCCGCTGGAGGACAGCGCCGCACTGGCCGAGGCCGTAAAGGGCTGCGACATTCTGGTGAACGCCACCCGCGTTGGCATGAAGCCGCTGGATGGTGATACCCTGGTCGATCCCACCCTGTTCCGCGCTGATCTGGTGGTGGCTGACACGGTGTATAATCCCCGCGAGACCCGCATGATCCAGGAGGCCAAGGCAGAGGGCTGCAAGGCTGCCGTGGGCGGCATCGGCATGCTGCTGTGGCAGGGCGTGGCGGCTTTCAAGCTGTTCACCGGCAAGGATATGCCCGCCCAGGAAGTGCTGGAGAAGTTCTTCTCCTGACGCGATTTGAGGAAGTGAGGTGCGACGATGAAATTCCCGACCATGTTCTCCCCCGTGCAGATCGGCACGGTGACAGTCCCCAACCGTTTTGTGGTACCCCCTATGGGCAACAATCTTGCCAATACCGACGGAACCCTTAGTGACCGTTCCCTCTCCTACTATCAGGCCCGCGCCAAGGGCGGTTTCGGTCTCATCACCATCGAGTCCACGGTGGTGTATCAGGAGGCAAAGGGCGGCCCCAGAAAGCCCTGCCTGTTCTCGGATGATACGGTGGACAGCTTCCGCCGCGTGGCGGAAGCCTGCCACGCCTATGGCGCCAAGGTGTCCATCCAGTTACAGCACGCGGGGCCCGAGGGCAACTCCGCCCTGACCGGCTATCCCCTGAAAGCCGCCAGCGCCATGCCCGCCTCGGCAGGGCGGGAGATCCCCCAGGCAGTGTCCAACGAGGAGGTCTATCGCATCATCGAGTGCTACGGCGATGCGGCACGCCGGGCACAGCTGGCGGGCATCGACATGGTGGAGGTACACTGCGCCCACGGGTATCTGGTCAGCACCTTTATCTCCCAGCGCACCAACAACCGCACCGACGAGTTCGGCGGCTGCTTTGAAAACCGGATGCGTCTGCCCCGGCTGATTATCGAGAATATCCGCCGCAAGACCGGCGGCAACCTGCCTATTCTGTGCCGCATCAACGCCTGTGACGAGGTGGAGGGCGGCCAGAGCGTGCAGGACGCGGCGGCGGTGGCGGCTTATCTGGAGCAGGAGTGCGGCGTGGACGCCCTGCATGTGACCCGTGCCGTCCATCTGCATGACGAGTTCATGTGGGCGCCCGGTGTCACCCATGGTGGCTTCAACGCCGATCTGGTGACGGAGATCAAGCGGGCGGTTTCCGTGCCCGTCATCGCCGTGGGGCGGTTCACCGAGCCCCAGTACGCCGAGCTGTTGGTGAAGCAGGGCCGGGCCGACCTGATCGCCTTCGGCCGCCAGAGCATCGCCGATCCCGAGCTGCCTGTCAAGGCGCGGAACGGCCAGTTGGAGACACTGGCCCCCTGCATCGGCTGTCTGCTGGGCTGCGTGCCCAATATGTTCACCGGAAAAGCCATCACCTGCGCGGTGAATCCCTGCGTGGGGCGCGAAAGCGAACTGACCCCCGCCGCGGAGAAGAAGCGCGTCACCGTAGTGGGCGGCGGCCCCGGCGGATTGTACGCCGCATGGGCCTGTGCCGTGCGGGGCCATCAGGTGACACTGGTGGAGAAAGGGGAGGAGCTGGGCGGCAACTTCCGCATCGCCGCCTATCCCACCGGAAAGGGCCAGCTGACCGAGGCCATCCGCTCCATGATCGTCAAGTGCCGGCTGGCAGGCGTTGATCTGCGCTGCGGTGTGGAGGCCGATGAGATGCTGCTGCGGTCTCTTGCCCCCGACGCCATCATTCTGGCTACAGGCTCCACGCCGCTGATCCTGCCCATCCCCGGCCTGAACGAGTGCGGTTATGTGACCGCCCAGGACATGCTGGACGGCAAAGCGCCCATGGGGCAGAAGGTTCTGGTGGTGGGCGGCGGCATGGTAGGCTGTGAGGCCGCTGAGTATCTGGCCGAGCGCGGGCATCAGGTTGCTGTTATTGAGATGAAGGATGTTATTGCCGCCGACGTAACGCCGGAGAACCGCCGCTACATGTTTGAAAACTTCGAAGAAAACCACGTGCTGCTGCGGCCCAGCGCGAAGGTGACGCAGTTCTATCCTGACGGCGTAGATTATGCGCTGGCGGACGGCACCACCGGCTCTCTGCGTGGCTATGACAACATCGTTCTTGCCATGGGCTCCCGCGTCAACGCCGCGCTGAAGGAGACGGCGGAGAAGGTGGCCGGTCAGGTGCTGGTGATCGGCGAGGCCGCCAAGGCCCCGGGCAACGCCGTGCTGGCCACCGGCGACGCGCTGGAAGCCGCGCTGCACATCTGATTCCGGCAAAACTCTTTTCCTTTTTCAGTCCGCGCCCGACCACTTCCGTGGCCGGGCGCAATTTTTCCGCACACAGGTGACAAACCGGGAAAAGCATGGTATACTATGGCATGTGCATGTACAGCAGCGGCGAAACGCCGCGTGCTATGTCAGCTGGCGGCCAACGCGCCGGCAGCTGGATAAGGAGGCAGCGGAAAATGACAGAATACGAGATCATTGTGGAATCCATGACGCCTTGCGGCGGCGCGAAGCACGCCATCCGGACGATCATCGAGGCGGAGGCGGATAGCCCCGAAGCTTATGTGGAGCAGCACAAGCGCTTTCCCATCCGCGATATGGGTACAACACCCGACGGCAGCGTCGTCATTACCACAGGCAATGAGAGCGGCTACGTGGTTCGCTATACCTTTACGGAGGAATAACTTCGGCAGACCGTCACACAATCCAGTTAAGGCCACCCCTCAATGGGGTGGCCTTGACTATACAAGAAGAGGAGCCGACCAAACAGCGGCTCCTCTCATTCAATCGTTTTCTTCTTCGGCTGCGCCGTACGGGACGCCGTCAATTTCCCTGCCGCCAAGATCACCGCAGGCAGGGCATACGCGATATACTGCGCCGCGCCGCCATAGGCCACCAGAAGATTATACGTCGCATGAAATGTGATGGCTGCCCCCAGCAGGCCACAGATACCGGCGGCCTGCAGCCACGCTTTCACCCACGCGCGGGCAAGCCCGCCGCCAATGATGGTGCCGCAGATCACATGCATGGCGCCTGTTCCAAACCCGCGGAAAAACACAAAGGAAAGATGCCCCGCGCCGTTCTGGATCAGATAGCAGATATTCTCAAACGTGGCAAAGGACAAGGCCACGATAATGGCGGCGGTTTTGATCCTTTCCGGCTTCGGTTCAAACACCAACAGATAAAACAGCAGCGGCAGCAGCTTCATCACCTCCTCCACTACCGGCGCAATCTCCACAGTGGCGACAAAAGCATCCGCTGCATAGACAGTGGCAAGGAAAGTGTTGATATAGGCGGAAAGCAGGCACACGCCCATTCCGGCAAAACAAAACAGGAAAAACCGAAGCTGCCGCTTCCCCATGCACAAGGCGGCCACCAGCAGCGGTGAGACGATGCAGATAAATACATTTTCAATGTATGTCATGACGCCACCGCCTTTCTTGTGGCGGTCAGCAGTCCAAAAACAGCGCTCGTCAGCAGAATATCACACCAGAAAGCCGGACTGGACAAGGCATTGTCCCGCCAGAAACATCCGGCCGTCCAAAGCAGATATTCCGCCGCCGCAAAGCACAGCACGCCTGCGTGAAAATACGCCATGCGCCGCTCCTCACCCGCCTGCCGCCTTGCATACGCCAGCCCACGTATGGCGTAAAAGGATATTACCATCACCATACCGCACCAGATCAGATTGGACAGAATATCGCCATAGGTACAGTAGAGTACCAGCAGCGGAAGTCCGATCAGCGGAGAAAGCCACGCCGCGCGGCACCGAAAGCGCCGCGCCTCTCTGCCGGACAACGTATACTGCAGGATATACAGAAATACCACAGCGGCCACCCATGCGAACTCCGACACATAAAACACCTGCGGCGTCATGGAAAACAGCAGCAGATACAGCGTCCAGTAAAGGGAGCCCAGCGCGAAGCAGCCATAAAAGCAAAACAGCAGAAAGTATGCCTGTTCCCTCTCTTTCCGATAGTAAACACCGGCAAAGCAGGCGCCCAGCAGCGTGACAAACAGCTGCAAAAGGTTTTCAATCAGTTCCATTCCCGTCCTCTTTCTCTCTTGTTTGCGGCTCCTCCCGCTCGAGCCGACGGATGCGGAAGCACAGGATCGTCACGCACACGCCAAGGCAAAAGGCCAACAGCCCTATCGCAATATAGCCCAGTGCCTCGCTGCCGCGGAAAATGCTGCCGGCCATTCCCATGTTGGAATAGTCGCCCGTTTTCATATTTCCCACGATTTTGGGCATGGCAAGCGCACCGCCCACCATCAGCGTCAAGCACACCGCCGCGGCGGAGATAGCGGCGATCCGGCTGCGCCGCAGCCCTTTCTCCCGTTCCCGTTCCGCAACGCGCCGCTTCACCGCGGCAACGCGCTCCTCATAATCCCGCATCTGTGATCCCCTCCCGCTCCAATAGTCCGCGTAAACTCTCTTTTCCGCGATACACCATGTTGGTGATCTGTTTCACATTTTTCCCCATGACCTCGGCAGCCTGTAAATAGCTCATGCCCTCAAAATAGGTCAGATAAAGCGCCTCCCGATAGTCCGGATTCAGCCTATCCATACACAGGTGCAGGATCTGGTGCCGTTCCCTTGTCTGGGCGACCTCCTCCACCAACAGCTTTCCCTCCGGTTCCGCTGCCAGATCGTCAAAGCTGAAGATGGCCTTCCGCCTGCTTTTATGGCGCAGGGCCATATGCCGCGCGGCTTTATACAGATACGCCCTGCACCCGCCGTCCCGGATCCGCGGCTTTTTTGTAAGCAGATAGGCGAACACCTCTATCATCAGATCCTCCGCCTCGTGAACGTCATGCACGTAACCGTCTATGTACAGGGTCAGCGGGTCGCCGTATCGCTTCACCAGTTCCTCAAGCCCCGCGTCGTCGCCGGTCAGATATTGTCTGTATAGGATCTCGTCACAAGCCATGTCGTTCACTCCCCTCCGGCGCACAGGCGAATTCTGCTCTGCAACCATTATATACGGCGCAGCAAAGAAACACAAGACACATAAAAATGTTCCGTCACCACGCGCCATCACCGCGGCAGAGAAAAATCTCCGGCCAATGACCGGAGATTTTTTATTTTACTCGTTGGGCGTTACCACGCCGGAGATATCCAGAGGCTTGCCATCCCGCCACAGACGCTCCAGGCCGTAGAATTCCCTGGCCTCAGCGTTAAACACATGCACGGCGATGCAGCCGTAATCCAGCAGCACCCACGTGCCGCCGCGATAGCCTTCACGGTGCAGAGGCTGCTCCTCCGCCTCCTCCATCAGTACCTTTTCCACGTTATCTACCAGCGCGTTGATCTGGGTGTTGCTGGAGCCGGTAGCGATGACGAAATAATCCGCCAGTGTGGTCAGTTCGCCGATCTCCAGCACCTGGATCTCCTTTCCCTTTTTGTCGGACAGGGCGCGGGCCGCCAGCAATGCCATTTCCTTCGGTGTTTTCATAGGGTCACTCCTTTTTCAATGAGATCGTCTCTTGCATCCAATGTATCATGGTGGACGGGGTTGCCCATCTCACGCATCTCGTCAATAGTCATGTTCAGGCCCAGCAGCATCCCACGATCCAGATTCTCATAGACCGTCCGGCGCAGGCGCACCACATCGGGATCGTTGGCAAACTCGCGGCTGGGCTCGATATAATCTGCCAGATAGATGATCTTTTCCAACCGGCTCATGCCGGCCCGACCGGTGGTGTGGTACAAAATGGCCTGATAGACCGCGTCGTCCGCGCCGTACACATGGCGGGCGATGGCGGCGCCGGTCTTGGCGTGCAGCAGCTTCAAGGCTTTTTGCTCCAGCGGATCCAAGGTGATGCCGTATTGCTCACACAGCGCCAGCTGCTGCGCCATGTCCAGCTTTTTGGTACAGTCGTGCAGCAGCGCCGCCACACGGGCTTTCGTCTCATCCTCGCCGAAGCGTCGGGCCAGCTCCGCCGCCGTGGCCTCCGTCCCCAGCACATGGGGCATCCGCTTGGGCTTGAGATAGCTCATGGCGATGGGCCGCAGCTCCTCCACTGTCAGGTGCTTCAGATCGGCGTGGGTGCCGTACAGTTGCTGTCGCCGGATATAGCCCCACACCGCTTCGGGCACCAGATCACTCCCCTGTCCCGCCGTCAGGGCGGCGCGGACATCGGTGGAGGACAGCTCGATCAGCTCCGGATTCTCCAGCAGCGTCACGCGGGCCTGATATTGCCCCTCCAGCAGTGTTTTCTGCCGCTCCATGGCGGCGCGGATATCCTCCTCCACACGGCGGAAGGCCCCGACGTGCGCCAGCGTGCAGATGACCTCCGGCTCATGCCAGGTGTGCAGGGACAAAAACATATCTGAACCCATCAGCAGCCACAGCTCCGCGTCGGGATACTGCTGCCGCAGCGCCCGCAGGGTATCGCTGGTATAGCTCTTTCCGGCGCGGTGCAGCTCGATATCGCTGGCCTCGGCACAGCGGCCCACCGCACCGGCCATCAGCGCCGCCATGTCATAGCGCTGCTGCGCCGTCACACCGGACGGCAGCGGCTTGTGGGGCGGCACGCAGGCAGGGATGACCAGCAGCTTGTCCAGCCCCAGCTGCGCCGCGGCGGCGCGGGCCATGGTCACATGGCCGTTGTGGGGCGGGTTGAAAGTACCGCCGAATACGCCGATCCTCATTTGGCCTTCACCAGCTGTATCTTCCGCTTTTCCTTGTTGTGCTGATAGCGGTACAGGACGAATTTGCTGCCGATAACCTGCACCACTTCGCTGCGGGTGGCCGCGGCGATTTCCTCCGCCGCCTCGCGGGCAGTGAGCATGCTGTTTTCCAGCACGCGGCCCTTGATGAGCTCACGGGCCTCCAACGCATCGTTGGCCTGCTTCACCAGATTGTCGCCGATGCCGTCCTTGCCCACATGGAGAATGGTGTCCATGGTGGAGGCCATACCCCGCAGCTGGGCACGCTGTTTGCTTGTCAATTCCATATCAGTGTTTCTCCAAATATTCTTTCAATTCCGCGGCGAAGATGCGCAGCGCATTACCGCGGTGGGATATCTCGTTTTTCTCCTCCGCCGTCAGCTGGGCGAAGGTACGACGCTTCTCCGGCACGAAAAACACCGGATCGTAGCCGAAGCCCCGCTCCCCCATGGGGGCGAAGGCGATGGTGCCGTGGCAGTCGCCGTCAGCGGTCAGCACATCGCCGTTGGGGAAGGCGCAACAGATGGACGTGTGAAAATGTGCCGCGCGGTTGGTAGCGCCCCGCATGTTCTGCAGCAGCAGGGCGCAGCGGGCCGGATCGCTGTCCAGATCGCCGTATCGGGCGGAGTAGATCCCCGGCGCGCCCTGCAGCCAGTCCACGCACAATCCGGAATCATCCCCGATGGCGGGCAGGCCGCTGGCTGCCATAACGGCTTTTGCCTTCAACGCGGCGTTTTCGGCAAAGGTCGTGCCGGTCTCCTCCACCTCCAGAGCGAGACCCAAATCGGATTCCAGCACCACCTCCACGCCCAGCTGGGACAGAATCTCCTGCATCTCCTTCAATTTCCCACGGTTGTGGGACGCCAATACGAATTTCATTTCAGAATGTCCCCCAGTATTTCTTTTTGCTTGGCGATCAGCCGGCGGTTTCCGATGGCGCACAGGGCCACCAGCTCCTGCTGCTCCACCACGGTGAATGCGCGGCCCTCGCCGGTGCCTTGCAGCTCAATGATCTCGCCCAGCTCGTTCATGATGCAGTTCAGATCCACCTGGGCACGGCTGTCCTCACTGTAGGGCAGATCCAGTACCGCCGTGTCGTCCACGATACCGGCGCTGACACCCGCCACATAGTGCCGGATGGGCATGCGGCCGATATACCCCTCCCGCACCAGCCATTGGCAGGCCAGGGCCAGGGCCACAAAGCCGCCGGTAACGCTGGCGGTACGGGTGCCGCCGTCGCCTTGCAGCACGTCGCAGTCGATGGTAATGGTACGCTCGCCCAGCAGCTGCATATCCACCGCCGCCCGCAGGCTGCGGCCGATGAGCCGCTGGATCTCGGCGCTGCGTCCGGCCAGTTTCAGCTTGTCCACATCCCGCCGGCTGCGCTGGCGGTTGGCGCGGGGCAGCATGGAATACTCCGCCGTGACCCAGCCGCAGCCGGGCTTCACGTGGGGCGGCACCTTCTCCTCCACCGACGCGGTACACAGCACCACCGTGTCGCCGCAGCGGATGAGGACGCTGCCCTCGGCAAATTTATTGAAATCCGGCGTGATGGTCACATCACGCAGTTCGTTGAACTTTCTTCCGTCGGCTCTGGTCACGGATATCACTTCCCTTTCGGTCAAATTTCCACTCAGAACAGGTCGGCTGTGAACTCGCGGGCGTCAAAGGGCTTCAGATCGTCGATCCCTTCGCCCACACCCACGAATTTTACGGGCACCTGCAGCTCCTGGGCGATGGCCACCACGATGCCGCCCTTGGCGGTGCCGTCCAGCTTAGTCAGGATGATGCCGGTCAGGCCGGCTGTCTCTTTGAACTGCCGGGCCTGGACAAGACCGTTCTGTCCGGTGGTGGCATCCAGCACCAGCAGCGTCTCGCAGGCGGAGTCAGGACACTCGCGGGCAATGATCTTGCGCAGCTTAGCCAGCTCGTTCATCAGATTCTGCTTGTTGTGCAGCCGTCCCGCCGTGTCGCACAGCACCACATCCACACCCCGGGCCTTGGCGGCCTGCAGCGCGTCGAACAGCACGGAGCCGGGATCTGCTCCCTCATGCTGGCGGATGATGTCCACACCGGCGCGGTTGGCCCAGATCTCCAACTGATCGGCGGCGGCGGCGCGGAAGGTATCACCGGCGCACAGCAGCACCTTTTTGCCCTCCGCCTTCAATTGGGCAGCCAGCTTGCCGATAGACGTGGTCTTACCCACGCCGTTGACGCCGATGAACAGCACGATGCTGGGCCTGGTGGACAGATCCAGCGCCGCATCGCCTACCTCCAGCTTTTCCGCCAGAATAGTTCGCAGGGCATCCTTGACCTCGTCGGCGCGGGTCAGCAGCCGCTCCTTCACCTTTTTGCGCAGCTTGGCCACCGCGTCGGTGGCGGACTCCACGCCCATATCGGCCAGAATCAGCGCTTCTTCCAGCTGGTCGTAAAACTCGTCATCCAGCTTATCGAATGTCACGGAGGCCAGCCACGCCTCCTTCAGCTGTTTGAAAAATCCCATCGCGTCCTCCTTATTTGATATGCAATTCCTTTGCCATGTCGTTCATGTTGATGGTCAGGATCCGGCTGACGCCCCGCTCCTGCATGGTAACGCCGTACAGCACGTCAGCCTCCTCCATGGTGCCGCGGCGGTGGGTAATGACAATGAACTGGGTCTTGCCCGCGATGCGCCGCATATAGCGGGCATATCGCACCACGTTGGACTCGTCCAGCGCCGCCTCGATCTCATCCATCACGCAGAACGGCGTGGGATGTACCTTCAAAATGGCGAAGTACAGGGCGATAGCCACAAAAGCCTTTTCGCCGCCGGACAGCAGCGTGATGGTTTTCAGCTGCTTTCCGGGAGGCTGTACGCGAATTTCGATGCCGCAGTTGAGGATATCCTTCTCGTCCTCCAGCTCCAGCTGGGCCTTGCCGCCGCCGAACAGTTCCAGAAACGTCTCCTGAAAGCTCTCGTTCAGCAGCTTAAACTGCTGGGCAAAGATAACCGTCATCTGCTTCGTCAGCTCTTCGATAACGCCCAGCAGCTCCTCGCGCGCCTTTTCCACGTCGGCGCGCTGCTCAGAGAGGTAAGTGTAACGGGTGTTGACCCGCTCATATTCGTCAATGGCGCCGATATTGGGGGTGCCAAGGCCCTTGATCTCCCGATTCAGTTCCGCGATACGGCGGGTGGCCTTGGGCACGCTCTCCAGCGGCACGCGCTGCTCCAGCGCGGCGCTGTGGCTCAGCTCGTAGCGCTCCCACAACTTGTCCAGCAGGGTGGATTCCTCCATGGCGTTGCTTTGCAGCTTCTGCTCCATACGGGACAGCTCCTGTGTGGTGGCAATCACCGCGTCATTGCAGCTGCGGCTCTCCCGATTCTTGGCGTCCCGCTGACCCTCCAGCTGCAGCTTCCGCTCCGACAGCTCCGACAGCTTTTCACGCAGGCTGCCGCCCTGCTGCCGCAGACTGTCCAACTGCGCCTGATGGTCGGCGATCTCGCGTTCCGCCTGGGCATTGGCGGCGGCAAACTGATCCATCAGCGCCTGGCGCTGGTCACGATCCGTCACCATATCCAGCCGCAGCCGTTTCAGATCGGCGATGCTGCGCTCACCCGCGTCCCGCTCGGCGCTCAATGCCGCCCGTGCCGCCTTCTTCTCGCTGATCTGGGAGGTCAGGGCGTTGGTCTGCTCCAGCAGATCGCTCTGCCCGCTCTGGCTCTCCTCCGCCTGACGGCGCAGGGCCGCGGCGGCGGCTTCCTTCTCCGCCACTTCCGCCTCCAGACCGGCGCAGCGCTTCTGATCGGCCTCCATCCGCCCAGACAGGCTCTCCCGCTCGGCGCTCAGATCCTCACAGCTCTGCTCCAGCGTCCGCAGCAGAATGTCGTAATGCTCCTGCTTTCCCTGATACTGCAGCACCAGATCCTCCGCCTTGCGCTGCTGGGCGGAGGCCACTTCCATCTCGTACTGAGCCTTTTGCAGCTCCCGCTGGGTATCCTCGGCCTTTTGCCTGGCGGTGGACAGCTTGTCCCGCATACCGCCCAGCTGACCGTTGAGCTTTTCCAATTCATTGGCACGGCTCAGCACACCGGCACTGCGGCTGACGCTGCCGCCAGTCATGGAGCCGCCCCGATTCATCACCTGTCCGTCCAATGTGACGATGCGGAAGCCGTTGCGGTACTTCCGCGCCATGGCGATGCCGCAGTCCAGATCCTCCACCACCACCGTGCGGCCCAGCAGATTCCGGAATACGCCGTCATAGCGCCTGTCATAGTCGATCAGATCCACCGCCAACCCCACGAAGCCGTATTCCCCGCTGACGTCCTCCCGCAGCGTTTCGCCGCGGACGGCGCTCATCGGCAGAAACGTGGCCCGCCCGCCGTCGCGCTGCTTCAGATAGCCGATAGCGGCCTTGCCGTCCTCTTCCCGATCCACCACGATGTTCTGCATACCGGCGCCCAGAGCGATCTCCAGCGCCACCGTGTATTTCTCCTGTGTCTTGATCAGGCTTGCCACGGGGCCGTGGATCCCCCGCAGGGCTTTTTTCTCCGCCGCCTGCATCACCAGCTTCACCGCCTTGGAGAAGCCCTCGTACTCCTTCTCCATCTCCGTCAGCAGACGGATGCGGTTTTCCAGCGCCGCCACGTCCATGGTTAATTGCAGCTTCTCCGCCTCGGCGTCGGCGGCGCGTTTTTTGCGGCCCTCCATTTTCAGGCCGTGCCCCTGGATGATGTTGCCCACTGCCTGGGCTTCCTCCTGGGCTTCCTCCAAAAGCCGCCGGTTGGCCTTAGCCTCCTTCCGGCTCTGCTCCTGCTTTTCCTGCTGGGCGGACAGCTCCGTCTCTGTATGGTTCCGGCGCTCCTCCATCTGGTCAAGGCCGGAGCGCAGAGCCGACAGCGCCGCTTTTCCGTCCGCGGCGGCAGACAGCAGCAGCGCCTCCTCCGCCCGCAGAGATTCCGCCGTGCGCTGCGCGCCCGCGGCGGTCTCACTCAGCTCACGGGCCTTTGCCAGCAGAGCTTCCAGCTCCTGCTCCAGCGCGGCGCTCTCGGTGTCGATCCGGTCGATACGCGCCAGCTGTTCCTCCACCTGGGACTGCAGATTGCCCGCGCGGTTCTCGGTATCCTCCATCTCCCGCCGGATACGCTGAATACTCTCGTTATTGTGCTCCACCGAAGTACGCAGCACGGCAATGGCACTGTCATGCTCGCCGCCGGCGGATTCCAGACGGCTCATCTGCCCCCGCAGCTCCTCCGCCTCCAGGTCGTTGCGGCGGGCCTGTTCGCTCAACTCCTCCGCGGCGGCATAGGCTGCCTCCAGTGCAGCCTCCGCCCGCTCCTTGTCGGCACGGGCGCTCTCCACGTCGGTCTGCAGCTTGAATTTGGCGGTTTTCAGATCCTGCAGCTGCTCCAGCCATACGCTGATCTCCAGTACCCGCAGCTCATCCCGCAGCACCAGATACTTTTTGGCTACCTCTGCCTGCTGGCGCAGGGGCTCCACCTGCAGCTCCAGCTCGGCGATCTTGTCGTTGATGCGCACCAGATTCTCCTGGGTGCGCTCCAGCTTTCGCTCGGCCTCCTCCTTGCGGTGGCGGTACTTGCTGATGCCCGCCGCCTCCTCGAACACCTCGCGGCGTTCGCCGCTTTTTACGGACAGGATCTCATCGATCTTGCCCTGGCCAATGATGGAATAACCCTCGCGGCCCATGCCGGTATCCATGAACAGCTCGTTCACGTCCTTCAGCCGTACCGACTGCTTGTTGATATAGTACTCCGATTCGCCGCTGCGGTAATACCGGCGGGTAACGGCCACCTCCGCCTCATCGCGGGGGAAGATATGTTCTGTGTTGTCGATCACCAGCGTCACCTGGGCAAAGCCCATTTGGCTGCGCTTCTCCGTGCCGCCGAAGATCACGTCCTCCATCTTGGCGCCCCGCAGCTGGCGGGAGTTCTGCTCACCCATGACCCAGCGGATGGCGTCGGAGATGTTGGACTTGCCGGAGCCGTTGGGGCCCACGATGGCGGTGATATCCTCTCCGAAATTCAGGACAGTCTTATCGGGAAATGATTTGAAGCCCTGGATCTCAAGCGCTTTCAGGTACAAATAGTCCACCTCATTTTACATTGGCATACTTTAACTAATTTAGTATATCAGAAAAGCGGTGGATTTTCAAGCTAAAGTTGATGAGAGGCGGGGCAGGGTTCCGGCGTTCCGACTGACGCTTAAAAATGCGTAGGGGCGGGGTTCTACCCCGCCCGCCGCCTATTAATGACATTACTGGGCACCGAACGGGAGGGGCAGAGCCCCTCCCCTACGAAATAATATGATAAACGGTGCGTAGGACAGCCTGTCCTCAGGCCGCCCCGCATCTTTACCCCTCTCTCCCCTTCTCCACCATTTTATACAGTGCCTCCAGCGCATCGCCCAGGGAGCCGATGCGGTCAATGATGCCCAGTGCCACCGCCTCCTGTCCATAGATGACGCTGCCCACATCGTTAGCCATATCACCCACCGACAGCATCAGCTCCCGAAATTTTTCGGCGCTGATGCGGGAATTGCGGGCCACGAAATCAATGATCCGCTCCTGGATCCGCTCAAAGTACCGATAGGTGGCGGGGGCGGCGATGACCTGACCCGACATACGGACGGGGTGGATGGTCATAGAGGCGCTGGGCACGATAAACGTCGCCTTACCGCATACCGCCAGGGGCACGCCGATGGAATGGCCGCCGCCCAGCACCAGCGTGGCGGTGGGCTTTGTCATGCCTGCCACCAGCTCGGCAATACCCAGCCCCGCCTCGATATCACCGCCCACTGTGTTCAACAGCAGCAACAGGCCGTCGATATCATCCTTCTCCTCCACCGAGGTCAGCAGCGGCAGCACGTGCTCATACTTGGTGGTCTTCACGTTGGGCGGCAGGGTGGTGTGGCCCTCCACCTGTCCGATGATAGTCAGGCAATGGATGGTGCCGCGCTTATTTTTCACCACCGTGGAGCCCATTTCGATGATCTGCTGCTGGGGACTGTCCTTGCTGTCGTTTTCGCCGCTCTGGCAGTTGTTGGCGTACTCATTCATGCGGTGCGCTCCCTCCTTTTTGCCATAGTGTTGTCCAAAGAAAGGCAAACTATGCAGCCGTCCATTTTTGCCGCGACTTGACAATTGGCCGCTATTTCTATACAATATACGGAGTTATTCCCGTGGTCATGAGAGGAAAAAGCTCCCGTGACCGTCAAAATAAGGAGGAACAAACACATGAAAAAATTGTTGGCGCTATTGCTGTCGCTGCTGCTGGTGCTGTCGCTGGCGGGCTGCGGCGGCGGTGCGCAGGACGACCCCGATCAGGCCGCCATTGAGCTGACGCTGTGGACTTTCCCCGTCGGAAGCTGGGGAGACAGCGCCGCCGTGGAAAAACTGGCGGAACAGTTTACCAGCGTCTACCCCGACATCCACGTGACCGTCCAGTGTCTGGACGAGGCCAGCGGTGACGACAAGCTCAGCACAGCCGTGGACGGCGGTGTGGCGCCCGATGTTCTGCTGGCCCAGCCGGATCGTCTGGTCAAGACCTGGGGCGCTGCCGGCATGCTGGCCGACCTGTCCGACCTGTGGGACGACATCGACAAGGCCGAGGTCAACGCCGCCTGTCAGAACGCCTGCTTCACCGCTGACGGCAAGTGCTACGCCTATCCCTTCGCCATGAATGTTCAATGCATGGCTATCAACTACGACGCCTTTGTCACGGCGGAGGCCGACCAGTACATTGATCTGGAAACCCGCACCTGGACAACCGAGCAGTTTACCCAGGCGGTCAAAGCCCTGCAGAACAAATACGGCGAGACCGTGGCCGCCGTATACTGCTCCGGCCAGAACGGCGACCAGGGCACCCGCGCGCTGGTAACCAACCTCTACGGCGGCGCGTTCGCCAACGACACCCACACCGGCTACGTCATGAACTCCGAAGCCAACCAGCAGGCACTGACCCTGCTGCGGGACACCAAGGGCATTGAGTTTGACGACGCCATCAACGGCGACGAGGAAGCCACGCTGTTCTATCACGAATCCCTGAAAATGTCCTTCTGCTGGGATCTGGCCCGTCAGACCACGCCGGTAGTGGACGAGCCTACCGAGGAGGGCGGCGAGAGCGTGATACATGAGGCCGGCAAGACCATCAACGGCCAGACCATTGAGTTCATGGCCTTCCCCTCCGAAACCGGCGAGAGCCGCCTGCAGGGCGACATCTGGTGCTTCGGTGTATTTGACAACGCCGACGAGGAACGGCTGGAGGCCGCCAAACTGCTGGTGCGCTTCTTTGCCGACGGACAGGCCACCAGCGACGCGGTGAAAGCCGCCGGCTGCTTCCCCGTCCGCTCCACTGCTGACGGCGTCAGCCTCAGCAATCTCTGGCGCGACGAGCAGGTGGCTGGAGAATACGCCAAGCTGACGGCTTTCCTGTCCGGCTATGACGCCCTGACCCCCGGATGGGCCACCGCCCGCACCGAGTGGTGGAATATGCTCCAACGCATCGGCAACGGCGGCGATGTTGTCATTGAGACAGATACCTGCGCCGCCAACGCCAACGCCGCCGCAAAAGAATAGCAGCTCCTCAAGAAATGGCAGGCATTACAGCCTGCCATTTTCTGATATCCCCGCCGCTTGCACCGCCGTGGCTTTTGTGCTATACTTCAAGTATTACCGCAACGGAGGATACCATGGCAAACTTTACGAAGCAGGCGATCAAGGCTTCCTTTATGAAGCTGCTGAATCAACAGCCCCTGAACAAGATCAGCGTGCGGGATATTGTGGAGGACTGCGGTATCAACCGCAACTCTTTCTATTACCATTTCCACGATATTCCCTCCCTGCTGGGCGAGATCGTCACCGAGCAGACGGAGCAGCTGATTCAGGCCTACCCCTCTATCTCCTCGTTGGATCAGTGCTTTCACGTGGCCTTTCAGTTCGCGCTGGAAAATAAACGGGCCGTTATGCACATCTACCACTCGGTGAATCGGGATCTGTTCACCCAGCACATGCTGCGGCTGTGTGAATATGTGGTGACCTCTTATATCACCACCGCCTTTCCCGACGACCTCATCAGCGATGATGACCGCCGCGTGGTGATCCGCTTTATGAAATGCCAGCTGCTTGGCATGTGCTTCGACTGGATCGACCGCGGTATGACTGACGCCGCTTATGACGATCTGCACCGCATGCTGGAGCTGAGCCGCGGTGTACCGGAACTGATCATCCGCCGCAGTCAGGAAGACCGGTAGATTTAGGCAAAACAGGCCGCCGTGCCCAAAAAGCAGACACTTCTTACCCGCTGTCCAAATCTTGGACAGCGGGATTTTTTTGTCCATTCCGCCCCCTCCTCCGAAATGCTATACTCCCCATTGTAAAAAAGAGCATTTGGAAAGGAGCTTCTGGATATGCGTTCTATCACCCCTATGAAAATGGCAAAGACCGGCTATATCATCATGTCCGTCCTGTTCTGCCTTCTGGGCGCTGTGCTGCTGGTTTTGCCGGATGTCTCCGCCCTATGGATCGGGCGGCTGCTGGGCATCGGCATGATCGTGTTCGGCGCGGTAAAGCTGGTGGGTTATTTCTCCCGTGACCTGTTCCGCCTGGCCTTTCAATACGATCTGGCCTTCGGCATTTTGCTGATGGTGCTGGGCGTTGTGACGCTGGGCCATCCCGGCGACGCCATGAGCTTTTTGTGTGTCATGTTCGGCATCCCCGTGCTTGCTGACGGTCTGTTCAAAATCCAGATTGCCGCCGACGCCCGCCGTTTCGGTATCCGAAGCTGGTGGCTGGTGCTGTCCCTGGCGGTACTGACCGGCATTGCCGGCATCGTACTGGTATTCCGCCCCGATGCCGGCGTGCGGGTACTAACGGCCCTGATGGGCCTGTCCCTGCTGACGGATGGCGCGCTGAACCTCAGCGTGGCGCTGTGTACCGTAAAGATCGTGGATCACCAACAGCCTGACGTGATCGAAACAGACGATTACGAAATAGGAAAGGACGATGAAAGCTCATGCGTATAGCAAACGCGATCGTGAAAAACCGCGTGCTGATCCTGGTCATCGCGCTGGCGCTGATGATTCCCTCGGTATTTGGCATGCTGGGCACCCGCATCAACTATGATATGCTCAACTACCTGCCTGACGATATGGACACCGTCATCGGCCAGGATACCCTGAAAGACGACTTCGGCAAGGGCGCTTTCTCTTTCATCATTGTAGAGGACATGCCGGAAAAGGACGTGGCCGCCCTGAAAACCGAAATCGAAGGCGTGGCGCATGTGGACACCGTACTGTGGTACGACTCTCTGGCCGATCTGTCCGTGCCCATGGAGCTGCTGCCCGACAAGCTGTACAGCGCCTTCAATCAGGGCAGCGCCACCATGATGGCGGTGTTCTTCGACTCCGCCACCAGCGAGGACGTGACCATGGACGCCATCCGCGAGATCCGCACTATTGCCGGAAAACAGTGCTTTGTCTCCGGCATGTCGGCACTGGTTACCGACCTGAAGGATTTGTGCGAACAGGAGGAGCCCATCTACGTGGCGCTGGCAGTGGCCTGTGCCTGTGCCGCCATGATGCTGCTGCTGGATGGATGGCTGGTGCCCTTCGTGTTTCTTGCCAGCATCGGCATGTGCATCCTGTTCAATCTGGGCAGCAACTACTTCTTCGGTGAGATCTCCTACATTACCAAAGCCCTGTCCGCCGTGCTGCAGCTGGCTGTCACCATGGACTACTCCATCTTTCTGTGGCACAGCTACAACGAACAGCTTCAAAGCACCGACGACCACAACGCGGCCATGGCCGCGGCCATCCACGAGACCTTCGCCTCCGTACTGGGCAGTTCCATCACTACGGTGGCGGGCTTCATCGCATTGTGCTTTATGAGCTTCACCCTGGGCCGCGACCTGGGCATTGTGATGGCTAAGGGCGTGCTGCTGGGCGTGATCGGCTGCGTAACCATCCTGCCCAGCATGATCCTGCTGCTGGATAAGCCCCTGCAAAAGACCCGCCACAAATCCCTGATTCCCGACATGAGCGGCTTTGCCAAAGGTGTATGCAGGCACTTTCCCGTGTTTCTGGTGATCTTTGCCCTGCTGATCGCCCCCGCCTACTACGGCTACAGCAAGACCAACGATGAGGTCTATTATGACATGGGTCAGTGCTTGCCGGAGGACATCGACTATGTCATCGCCAACTCCAAGCTGGCGGAGGATTTCGACATCGCCTCCACCCATATGCTGTTGATCGACGCCGACCTTCCCACCCGCGACGTACGGGATATGATCGCCGAGATGGAGGATGTGAACGGCGTGAAATACGTGCTGGGACTTGAGAGTGTGGTGGGCCCGCTGGTGCCGGAGGAGATCCTGCCGGATGACCTGCGCTCCATATTGGAAAACGACCAGTGGGAATTGCTGCTGATCAACTCGGAATACAAGGTGGCAAGCGACGCGGTCAGCGACCAGCTGGACAGTCTGAACACCATTTTGAAGAAATATGACGACACCGGCATGCTCATCGGCGAGGCGCCCTGCATGAAGGATATGATTGACACCACCGACCACGACTTCCAGGTAGTCAACGCCGTGTCCATCGTGGCGATCTTCGTCATCATTGCTCTGGTGGAAAAAAGCCTGTCGCTCCCCTTTGTGCTGATTGCCGTCATCGAGCTGGCCGTGTTCATCAATCTGGGTCTGCCCCACTATTTCGGCCAATCCCTTCCCTTTATCGCCCCCATCTGTATCAGTACCATCCAGCTGGGCGCCACGGTGGACTACGCCATTTTGATGACTACCCGCTACAAATCCGAGCGTCTAGGCGGCAGCGACCGGAAGGCCGCCGTGTGTACCGCCCTGCGCACCTCCGCCTCCTCCGTCATCGTCAGCGGTCTGGGACTGTTCGCCGCCACCTTCGGCGTGGCGGTATATTCCAACATCGACATCGTGGGCTCCATGTGCATGCTGATGGCCCGCGGCGCCATTATCAGCGTGGTGCTGGTGCTGCTGGTGCTGCCTGCCCTGCTGATCCTGTGTGACGGTCTGATCTGCAGAACCACACGCGGCATGACCCATCTTTCTCAAACAAAACAACAGGAGGTAAGCTTATGAAACGCAAACAGATCATTGCCATCGTACTGGCGGTGGCTCTGGTGGGCTCTCTGGCCGGTATCACCGCCTTTGCCGCGGGAAACCAGAAGACCGGCAAGACCGAAACGGCTGCCGCCGCGGATAAGGCCGACGCTGAAACCTCTGCTCCCGTCGTCGGCGGCAGCGAGACGGTATATGTGATCGCCCGTGCCGACGGCAGCGCTGAAAAAGTCATCGTCAGCCAGCAGTACGACAGCAGCGACTCCCAGGCCGCCGAAAAGGCAAAGGCCTCCCTGACCGATCCGCAGAATGTCAAGGGTGACAACTGCTGGCAGGGTACCACCGACAATGCGCTGCCCGTCACCATGGCTGTCACCTATACGCTGGACGGCAAGACCGTCTCCGCCGATACACTGGCAGGCAAAAGCGGCCATGTGACCATGCGGTTCGACTACACCAATACCCAGTATGAGACCAAAGCTATCGGCGGCAAGAGCGAAAAGATCTATGTTCCCTTTGCCGTATTGACCGGCGCGCTGCTGGACAGCGACCACTTCACCAATGTGTCCGTCACCAACGGCAAGCTGGTGGATGACGGCGACCACACCGTGGTAGTGGGCATGGCTTTCCCCGGTCTGCAGGAGGATCTGGCTCTGGACACCGACAAGCTGACTATTCCCTCCTATGTGGAGATCGAGGCCGATGTGACAGATTTCACGCTGGACACCACGCTGACCGTGGTATCCAACTCTCTGTTCAACGATCTGGACGATGGCAAGCTGGATGACAGCGCTCTGGACGATCTGTCGAAGGACATGGATAAGCTGACCGATGCCATGAGTCAGCTGATGGACGGCTCCGGTGAGCTGTACGACGGTCTGAACACCCTGCTGCGCAGCTCCCGAAAACTGGCGGACGGCGTGGATCAGCTGACGGACGGTCTGACCGAGCTGGATGCCAACAGCACCCAGCTGAACGCCGGCGCCGAGGCCGTGTTCAACTCCCTGCTGAGCACCGTCAATTCCCAGCTGGCGGCCAATGAAGCGCTGGCAACGGCCGGTATCAACGTCCCCACCCTGACTATCAGCAACTATTCCGAAGTACTTAACGGCGTCATCTCCGCCCTTGACCCGAAGGGTGTCATTGAAACGGCGAAGCAGGTCGCCCTCGATCAGGTCACCGCCGCCGTCCGCGCCAAGGAGGCGGACATCCGCACCGGCGTGACCGAGGCCGTAAAGGCAAAAGTCGCCCCGCAGGTGGAGGAGGCCGTTACCGCCATGGTAACAGAAGAGGTTCGCACTGAAATATGGGATCAGATCCTGAATAAAGCCGAGATCGACCAGGATATCTATGACGCTCTGCCCGATGATAAGAAGGCACAATATGACGCCGCTTTAGCAGAGAAGCTGCCGGCGGCGATGGAGAGTGAGACCGTGCAGCAGAAGATCTCTGACGCTGTGGCGGAGGCAGTGGACGCCAAGATGGCTTCTGACGAAATCACCGCTCAGATCGCGCAGCTGACAGAGGCGCAGATCGCCGCGCTTATCGAGCAGAACATGAACTCTGAGGAGGTACAGCAGCAGATCTCCGATGCCGCGGGCGAGGCCGAAGCGGGCGCCGCGCAGCTATCCGCCGTTCTGCAGCAGCTGGACAGCTACAACGTATTCTACAAGGGTCTGAAAACCTATACCGCCGGTGTAGCTCAGGCCAAGGCGGGCGCGGTAAAGCTGGACGGCAATATGCCCGACCTGATCGACGGCGTCAAAAAGCTGCGTGACGGTGCCGGTGAGCTGTCCGACGGTCTGAAAAAACTGAACGATGAAGGAATCCGGAAGCTGGTGGACGCCCTTGACGGTGATCTTGAGCTGCTGGGTGACCGCCTGCGTGCCGCCTGCGACGTATCCCGCAATTACCGCGGCTTCACCAGCCAAAGCGGCAACGGCGTGAAGTTCATCTTCCGCACCGAGGCCATTGAGGTCAAAGAATAGCTTTTCCCATGGCAGCATGTACCATATACACCGAAACAAGGACGGCCGGCCCTTTTGGGCCGGCCGTCCTTGTTTTCTTATGTTCCCAGCAGCTCTCCCGTGATGTCCGATACCTCCGGCAGCATGAAAAAGCCCTCGCGGATGCCCATATTCTCCGCCAGAGCTGCCTTTTTCCGCAGCGTCTGGGCATCGTCAAACAGCACATAGTGACTTTCGCTGCCGGTGCGATAGGTGAAGTATCGGGCACACAGCTCCTCGGAAAAATATACGCTCTTCCCCTCCCGCAGCTGCCGCAGCTCCGCCGCCGTCAGGGGACGGCGGACATTGGCGGACATGGGCAGAACAAAATCCAGCCGCAGCCGCTCCAGATCCAGCGCCAGCCGCTCCGCGCCGAACCGGCGGACGCCTTCGCTCAGACAGCTGTTCAGTGTGCCGCCGGATACGGCGGTGTTCAGCAGCACCGTGGCACGGGGCGCGTGAGCGGCGTAGCGCTCCGGCACAAATAAACGCCGATCGTATTGGGGGCATAACTGCCCGATTAAGGCCGTTAATGTACCTCTATCGGGGCCATTATGGTACCAATCCAGCACCACTCCATCATAGCTGCGCCGCAGGCACTCCCGCAGGATGTCCCGCGCCAGCACGTCATCGGGGCCGCATTCGCGGCTGTCCCCCACCAGCATCAGCCCGCCCTGCACCGGGGTATTCCCCACCGCCGACAGCAGCCTTGCCCCCAGCCGATAGGTGGCCCGCACAGGACAGAACCGCCCTCGGGGCAGCGCATCTCCCGCGCCCGCCGCCAGATAGAACTGCATGACCCCGCCCCCCTTGTATTTCCCGGTAAAAACTGCTATACTACAACATGACTTTATGAGAAAAGGAGCATGGATATGCGTGTTTCCCTGCGGCCTGATCGGCTGCTGGCCGACTATCGCGGCGTGACGCCGGCGCTGCTGCGCGAAAAAGGCGTAAGGCTTTTGCTGTGCGATTTGGATTATACGCTGGCGCCCAAGTCGGTAAAGACGCCGACGGAGGATGTGCGGAAATGGATCGACCAGCTGAAAGCGGCGGGGATCACGGTAATGATCCTGTCCAACAACCGCAGCAACCGACGGGTGGACGATTTCTGCCGTCAGCTGGACATCGACTATGTGGGCCACGCCCGGAAGCCCTCTCCCAAGGGACTGCGCCGCGCCATGGAAAAGGCGGGTGTCACAGAGCGGGAGACGGCCATGCTGGGGGACAAACTGCTGACAGACGTACTGGCGGCCAACCTGTCCGGCGTCACCGCGCTGATGGTGGAACCGGCAGGCGGAGCGGTGACGGCGTGGCAGAAGGTACTGCACGCCATGCAGGCTCCCTTCAAACGCAGGGTACGGGAACGATAAAGGAGGAAGCGATATGAACCATCTGAATCGGATCACCGCCCATCTGGGTGAGCTGGATGCGGTGCTGCTGACAGGCGCGTCCAACTGCTATTACGCCACCGGCTTTCTGGGCGAGGGCGCGGCTCTCGTGACCCACCGGGGCAGCTGGTATTTCACCGACAGCCGCTATACCGAGGCGGCGGAAAAAGCCATTAGCGGCGCGGCCGCTGTCGCGGAGATCAGCCGTGAAAAGCCCTTCTCCGCCCTGATCAACGAAGTACTGGCGCAAACCGGCGCACAGACCGTGGGCTTTGAGGATGAGAGCATGACGGTGGCAGAGCACGCCGCGTATACCAAAAAGCTCAGCGCTGCACTGACGCCCGCCTCCACCCTGATGACGGAGCTGCGGGGCAGCAAAGGCGAGGACGAGCTGGCGTACATGATCGCCGCCCAGCGGATCGCCGAAGAAGCGCTGGCCCAGATCCTGACGGAGATCCAGCCAGGCATGACGGAAAAGGCCATCGCGGCGCGGCTGGATTATCTGATGGTATCCGCCGGAGCGGAAAAGACCTCGTTTGACACTATTGTGGCCTCCGGCCCCAACGGCTCCATGCCCCACGCCGTGCCGGGCATGCGGCAGATGCAAAAAGGCGACTTCATCACCATGGACTTCGGCTGCGTATACCACGGCTATTGCAGCGACATGACCCGTACCGTGGCGCTGGGAGAACCCGGCGCCGAGATGCGGCGGGTTTACGATATCGTGCTGCAGGCCCAGCTGGCGGGCATTGCCGCCGCAAAGGCGGGCGCGACCGGCGCGGCCATTGACGGCGCCGCGCGGCAGGTCATCACTGACGCGGGGTACGGCGCGTACTTCGGCCACAGCTTCGGCCACAGCTTGGGAATCGACATCCACGAAGCCCCCAACGCCTCCCCCGCCAACGACAAGCCCATGCCGGAAAACGCGGTGGTCAGCGCCGAACCGGGCATCTATCTGCCCGGAAAATTCGGCGTGCGGATCGAAGATGTAATGGTACTGCGCCAGGACGGCGCGGAGGTCATCACCAGAGCTCCCAAGGCGCTGCTGGTGCTGTGAAGAAATAATTTTGCTTTTTTTGGCAAAAATTATGGCAAAGCTCTTGCCAAACAAGTAAGCATCATGTAAAATAGATGAGGTCTTTTGCGGCCAGAATTATTTTATTCGAGGGAATCGTGATATTCCCTCATCACATGGGAGGAATATCAATATGGCAACTATCACTGCCGGCGATTTCAGAAACGGTAAGACTTTCGAGTATGATGGCAAGATCATGCAGGTCATCGAGTTCCAGCACGTGAAGCCCGGTAAGGGCGCTGCTTTCGTGCGCACCAAGATGAAGAACATCGTGACCGGCGGCGTCACCGAAACGTCCTTCAACCCCACCGCCAAGTTCGAGGAAGCTTTCATTGAGCGCAAGGACATGGCCTACAGCTACAACGACGGCGACCTGTACTACTTCATGGATCAGGAGACCTTCGACATGGTGCCTCTGGGCAAGGATCT
>CAKTQM010000014.1 GCA_934597125.1 uncultured Oscillospiraceae bacterium | reverse complement strand
GATCTGGAGGACGGTCTGGACGCCGTCAGCGACGACCTGAGCGAAGTGGAGGAATCCCTCTACGAGCTGGAGGACGAAGATGAGGACGAGTGGGACGATGAGGATGACGATGAAGAGTGCTTCATGACCACCTGCCCCGAGTGCGAGGAAGAGGTCTATTTCGACGAGTCCATTCTGGAAGACGGCGAAGTGGTGTGCCCCAATTGCGGCACCAAGCTGGAGTTCGATCTCAGCGACCTGGCCAACGCCCTGAATGACGGCGAGGAAGACGACGAATAATGAAAAAATAGAGAGCCGAAAGGCTCTCTATTTTTTCATATTACAATAATCGCAGGGGCGGGGCAGAATCCCGCCCCTGCGATTTACGATGACATTCTCATCTACCGATGGGCGGGGCTTTGCCCCGCCCATCCACATTATGTATCGCGCGAGGTCAGGGCATCGGCGTCGCAGTCATAGGCCAGGCGGTAAACGGCGCCGTCTGGTGCGGTATAGATCAACAGCAGAATGTGGGTATCGTTGTAGAAACCGTTGACGCGGAGAGTGCCGTTGACGGTATCACAGTCCGGCGGTGCCAGATTCTCTTGTGTCAGCCGCTGACGGATAGAAGCGCCCATCGCGGTACGAACGGCAGTCAGGCGGGTCTCTTTGAAATCCGTAAAGTTCCAGAGTGAGAACTCGCTGCTGCGGGAGGGCTCCGCCGAATCAGTGACAGCCACGGCGTACACGCCGTCCGCCGACCAGTAGAAGCAGCGGAAGGTGTCGCCCTTTTCCGAAGCGACGCTGACGCGGGTCTTTTGGCTCTCGTCGTCCGCCAAATAATACCGGCCCTTCCAGACCCGCACCAGCACCTGATCATCGCTGAACAGGCTGGCGGGATAGGCTTCGATGCTGATGGTATGATCGACGGGAGAATGCTGGCGCTTGAAGATGTTGTAGGTCTCGCCGCTTCGCTGATTCAGCACCAGAAAGGTAAAGATACCAACAAAAGCCAGCACGGCAAAGGCGAGAACGCCGGCCAGTATACGGCGGATCAGCTTTTTCCGGCGTTGGTCGAGATTTTCCCGGGAAATATCCAGCACCGCCTGCACGGCGGGGGACGCCGTTTCCGGTACGGGCGGCTCCGGAATGACGGGCTCCGGAACGGGGGTAATGTCAGGTTTCAAATGCTCCTCCTTTTCGGCGGCGCGGCAGGTCAGCAGGTCATCCACACGCAGACCGAAGACCGCCGCCAGCGGCTGCAGCAGGGTCACATCGGGGTAGCTGAGCCCGCGCTCCCATTTGCTGACGGCTTTGTCGGTAACGTGCAGCGTCTGAGCCAGCTGCTGTTGGGTCAGGCCCTGCCGCTTTCGGTTTTCGGCGATAAAAGCGCCGAGCTGTTGTTTGTCCAAAGTGATCACCTCGCCATTCATTGTACCAAACGGGGCGGAAAATGCAACCGACCAGCGGTTTAGCAGCCGCAGAATACCGAATTATGTGGGAGAAACGGTTGCGAAATGTTAAAAATGTGCTATAATAGATAGATACTCTGCGCCCCGCGATACGGGGTATTATTGAGAATTTGAGGTTTGACAGGACATGAATACTGCTGAAAAGCTGAACATGACCATGCTGTGCGACTTTTATGAGTTGACCATGGGCAACGGATACTTCCGCAACGGTTATAAAGACCGCATCACGTATTTTGATGTGTTCTTCCGCAAGGTACCCGACCAGGGCGGCTTCGCCATCGCCGCAGGTCTGGAGCAGCTGATCGACTACATTGAGAATCTGCATTTCAGTGAGGAAGACATCGCTTATCTGCGTGGCCGGAATCTGTTCTGCGAGGAGTTTCTGGACTATCTGCGGAACTTCCGCTTTACCGGCGATATCTACGCCATCCCCGAGGGCACTCCTGTGTTTCCCCGTGAGCCGCTGGTGGTGGTGCGGGCGCCGTCTATCGAGGCGCAGCTGATCGAGACCTTCACGCTGCTGACCATCAACCACCAGAGCCTGATCGCCACCAAGGCCAATCGCATCTGCCGCGCCGCCAACGGACGGACGGTGCTGGAGTTTGGCTCCCGCCGTGCCCAGGGCGCTGACGCGGCCATCATCGGCGCGCGGGCTGCGTACATCGGCGGCTGTGCCGGTACCGCCTGCACCATCTCCGACCAGCTGTACGGCGTGCCCGCCGGCGGCACCATGGCTCACGCCTGGGTGCAGATGTTTGACACGGAGTATGAGGCCTTCAAGACCTATTGCGAGACGTATCCCACCAATGCCACGCTGCTGGTGGATACCTACAACACGCTGAAATCCGGCGTGCCAAACGCCATCCGCGCCTTCAACGAGGTGCTGCGGCCCATGGGCATCAGCAAATGCGGCATCCGGCTGGACAGCGGCGACATGGCCTATCTGAGTCAGAAGGCCCGCAAGATGCTGGACGAGGCCGGCTGGCCGGAGTGTCAGATCAGCGTGTCCAACTCGCTGGATGAGCGGCTGATCCAGAACCTGTTTTTGCAGGGCGCCCAGATCGACATGTTCGGCGTAGGCGAGCG
Source organism: uncultured Oscillospiraceae bacterium (assembly GCA_934597125.1). Classification (GTDB taxonomy): domain Bacteria; phylum Bacillota; class Clostridia; order Oscillospirales; family Oscillospiraceae; genus Vescimonas. Next base: position 38,764 of record CAKTQM010000014.1, on the reverse strand, counting down.
GATGATCACCGCCAAGAGTGAGCCGGTGTTCGGCGGCGTATATAAGCTGACCGCCGTGGAGAATGAAAAAGGCGAGATCATTCCCAAGATCAAGTGCAGCGAGAATGTGGAAAAGATCACCATTCCTCATTTCAAAAAAATCTACCGTCTGTACAATAGGGACAACGGTAAGGCCATCGCCGACTACATGACCGTGTATGACGAGGTGGTAGACGAGAATGAGCCGCTGATGCTGTTTGATCCCTACGCCACATGGAAGACGAAAAACGTGTGCAACTTCGAGGCGCGGGAGCTGCTGGTGCCGGTGTTCCTGAACGGCAAGCGGGTATATGAATCCCCCGCCCTGAAAGACATCCAGACCTACTGCAAACAGCAGGTGGACACGCTGTGGGACGAGATCAAGCGCTTTGACAACCCCCAGACCTATTACGTGGATCTGAGCCAGAAGCTGTGGGACATCCAGCAGGAGCTGCTGCGGAAGAACCGGAACTGAGAGCGGAAGGCGGCTTCGTAAGCCTCATTTGAAAGGCCCCCTTGCGTAAAGGGGGCTGTCACCGAAGGTGACTGGGGGATTGTCTGTTATCTGACAACCCCTCCGTCAAAAATCAAAGATTTTTGACACCTCCCCTTACACAGGGGAGGCATTAGACCCCCGTTATCTCCACCATCCCCCGAAAGGAGACCCATGAAGAAGTACCAGGTACAACAGAAGACGGAACGGCGGATCGGCGCGGGACTGCGGCTGGCATTGGTGGCGCTGCTGCTGGCGGCGCAGATCGCGCTGGTGGTGGGGCTGTCGATCCTGCTGCAGCAGAAAATGGCGCTGGCCTATATGCTGCTGCAGGTGCTGGCGCTGATCTGCGCCACGCGCATCTATACCCGTCCCGGCAGCACCAGCTATAAGATCGGCTGGATATTGCTGATCCTGGCGGTGCCGGTGGCCGGTCTGATCCTGTACTGGCTGTGGAACGGCGAGAGCAGCGCCAAGCGGCTGACCCTGAAAAAGCTGCCGCTGCCGGCGGAGAGTCCCGTCCAGGCGGAGCAGTGCGCCGCCGCCATGACGGCGCTGGAGGCTCAGATACCGGAGTGGAACCGTCTGGCCTGCTATATGCAGCGGCACGGCTTCCCTTTGTATGACGGCACCGACGCGGTGTATCTGGACACGGGTGAGGTGTATCTGAGCGACCTGCTGGCTCACATGGAGCAGGCGAAGCGGTTCATCTTCTTAGAGTACTATATCGTGGCACGGGGCGACATCTTTGATCGGATGCTGGATATCTTCCGCCGCAAGCGGGCGGAGGGCGTGGAGATCAAGTTTCTGTTCGATGACTTCGGCAGCATGATGCGCTTCGGCGGCGAGGAGATCGACGCGCTGCGGGAACTTGGCGTGGAGGTCATGGTGTTCAATCCAGTGCATCAGTACGTAAACCGGCTGTATTTCAATTACCGTGACCACCGGAAGATCGCCTGCATCGACGGCGAGATCGCCTATACCGGCGGCGCCAATCTGGCGGACGAATACGCCAACCTGATCGAGCGGTTCGGTTATTGGAAGGACTGCGGCGTGCGGCTGACGGGACGAGGCGCCTGGAGCCTGACACGGGAGTTTATTCATCTGTGGGAACGAATGGGCGGCACCTTGGACAACGGCTATGACCTGTACCGCCCCCGCATGGCCGCACAGGGACAGGGCTTTGTCCAGCCCTTTGTGGACGGGCCGGACAACAACCCCATCAACACCGCCGAGGATGCCTTTTTGCAGCTGATCTCCGGCGCCCGGCAGACACTGACCGTTACCACGCCCTATCTTGCCATTGACGAGCCCATGATGCGCTCGCTGTGTCTGGCGGCGGACAGCGGCGTGAAGACACGGCTGCTGATGCCGGGTATTCCCGACCACAAGTTCGCCTATCTGGTGGCGGAGAGCTATTGGGGTGAGCTGATGCGCCACAACGTGGAGATCTATACCTTCACACCGGGGCTGCTGCACGGCAAGACCGTGCTGGCAGACGGGCAGATGGCCTTTGTAGGCTCGGTGAACATGGATTACCGCAGCTTTCAGCTGCATTTTGAATGCGGCACCCTGCTGTACGGTACGGCGGTGTCCCGACCGCTGGCGGAGGATCTGGAGCGGATCGTCACCGCCGGTGAGCGGGTGACTATGAGGCGCTGGAAGGCGCGGCCCTGGTACCGCAAAGCGCTGGGCACGCTGCTGCGGCTGTTTGCCATGTGGATGTGACTGCTTGGAACATGAGGAAAACCGTATGAAACTATTGGAACCAAAATTTCGCCGCCTGATGCGGGCGCTGGCGATCCCCGCGGCGCTGATCTGCGTCGTGTCCATCATCGCCATGATGACGGGCGCCATGGCGCTGTCCTACAGCGGCGTGGCGGCGGATGACGCGGGACGGCTGTATCTGGGCCGGGGCGGCAGCATCGAAGTATACGAGGCGGGACAGAAGGTGAACACCATCCAGCCCCGCACGGACAAGAGCTTCGTCTTCACCGTGCGGGATGGGCAGGTGGTGCTGTCCACCGGCAAGACCGTTATCACTCTGGATCCGCAGGGCAGCAGCATCGACCAGCAGGAGGATAAGGACGGCGCGGTGTACCAGGAGCTGAAAGCTCAGCGCCGCAGCTTTACCGCCGCAGACGGCACGGTGTATACGCTGCGCCGCGAAATGCTGGCGGCACAGGTCGTCACGGACAGCGGCCAGGTGGTCTACAGCGAACCGGTTTGGGCCAATGCTCTGAAGCCGCTGCTGGCACTGGCGGGACTGTACGTAATCTTTGCCGCCGGATACATCGCACTGGATCGCTTTGCCATGCTGGAGGCTACCGGGCATTTGGATCAGGCGTGAAATCTGTCGTAACGGCATCTTGACAAACACCTATCTGTATGGTATGATGATTTTACAATCCAAGGGGTGCTGGTGCAAGCCGGCTGAGATACAGCGTATCGCCGCTGTGATCCCTCGAACCTGATCCGGATAATGCCGGCGTAGGAATGTGGTCATAGTGAAGTGTTTTTTTCACCGCATTGCATCGCCGCAATGCGGTGTTTCTTTTTGGAGAAAGGCCGCGGCGGTCGGGATATGTTTTCTTAGGAGGTAACATGAAATGAATCATCTGAAGCTTCGCGCCCTGTGCGAGGGCGCTGTTCTGGTGGCAGTGGCCCAGATCCTCAGCTTTATCAAGCTGTGGGAGATGCCCTGGGGCGGCAGCATCGTGCTGTCCATGGTGCCGCTGGTGCTGTATGCCGTGCGCTGGGGCCTCGGCCCCGGCCTGCTGAGCGGCTTTGTTTTCGGCGTGCTGCAGTTCGTGTTTGACGGCGGCTTTGCCATCGGCTGGCAGTCCATCATCGGCGACTATCTGTTGGCCTTCACCGTGCTGGGCTTTGCCGGTCTGATGGCCCACAAGAAGGGCGGGATCTTCACCGGTACGCTGATCGCCGGTTTTGCCCGTTTTCTGGTGCATTATGTGGTGGGCGCCACCATCTGGGCCGCCTACATGCCCGACGTGTTCTTCGGCATGACCATGAAGTCCCCCTGGTTCTACTCTTTGCTGTACAACTTGGCCTACATGCTGCCCAACATCGCCATCACGCTGGTGGTCTTCGCCGTGGCCTATAAGCCGCTGAAAAAGTATCTGACAGGTGAGGATCTCCCCCTTGCCCCCAAGAAGGCGGCTCAGGCAGACAAGGAGTCCGGCTCTTCCAAGTGGGATCCCGAGCGCTGAATTTGCTTTTCTTCTCTCCCCCTTTCGTATACCCTCTGCGGCCTGCGGCGACTTCTCCCCTGCTGTGGGCCGGCCAAAGCACCCGCCATTATACATGGCGGGTGCTTTGGTTTGCGCAAAAGAGTTCGCCGCCCAACGGGCGGCGAACCTTTTTAATCCAATTGCGGCCGCAGCCAGTCGGCCAGGGTATCGAAGAGCTTGCCATAACCCTGCATAGTCATATGGATGCCGTCGGCGGAGAGAAGGTCGTTCATATGGTGATCGGCCAGAAACGCCTGACGCACATGGATCAGGGGCACGCCGCTGGCGTAGGCCAGCTCCGTCACAGTATCGCTGTAGAGCTCCTGATGGCGGTAGATCATATCCTCATCCCCCAGCCAGCGCATAATGGCGCCGCGATCCAGCCCGCCGCGGCAGATAAAGCTCAAGTACCGGCGGGGATCAATGGGCGGCAGGCTCATCAGCACCGGCTGCACCCCCTGCTGGCGCAGCAGGGTCAGGATCTTCTCCAGCGTCTGGCGGAAGGTCTGGCGCTGGGTATGGGGTTGGTGGTCGGCAGCGGGATCGGCGGCGATGGCACTCCAGTCATAGTCGCTGTCGTTGCCGCCATAGCAGATCAGGGCATAATCGGCGTCCAGCCCCCGCTGGGCGTCATGCTCCACCAGAGACAGGCCCTTTGACACGGTGGCGCCCATTTTGGCGCGGTTAGTCACCTGCACGCGATCTGTGGGGTAGCGCTCCATGATCTCCGGCAGATGAAAATGATACTTCATCTCCTGATCCGGCACAGTGGCCTTCAGCAGCGAATCGCCGTAAATATACACCTTGCGCATGATGCGTACCTCCTTGCTGTTTTAATCTAATATATCACACAAGATATTCTGCGTCAATACACAATTTGTCAACAGGATGCTGAAAAAAACTGTTGAATTTTCATGCAAAGGTCACAATTGGGACTTGCATACGGCGGCGTTTTCGAGTAAAATAGAGGTAACAATCCAAGATTGGTAGCTGTAAGGAAGTGCTTCGCGCACGGGCTGCAACTATCACTCGGCGCCATGGCTTGAGTGTTTCAGACTTTTTCGGAAGTTTGGAACATTTTTTGCATTTGGCGGCGGTGATGGTGATTGGAACTTTTTTACAGGAGGGAAAACCATATGACTTTAGTGACCAATGGCAGACTCATCACCCGCGACAGCGAGGGGAAGGGCTATTACGAGCACGGTGCGGTGGCTTATGAGGGGGCCAACATCGTGGAAGTGGGCGAAGAAGCCGCGCTGCGGGCCAAATATCCCCAGGCGGAGATCATCGACGCTAAGGGCGGCGTGATCATGCCCGCGCTCATCAATGCCCACACCCACATCTATTCCGCTCTGGCCCGGGGCCTGAGCATCGTGGGCAACAACCCCACCAACTTCTATGAGGTGCTGGACGGCACGTGGTGGGCCATCGACAGACATCTGATGATGGACGGCACCCGCGCCAGCGCCACCGCGCTGTATATAGACAGCATCAAGCAGGGCGTCACCACCATCTTCGACCACCATGCCAGCTATGGCGAGATCCCCGGTACGCTGTTCACCATCAGCGAGGAGAGCCGCCGTCTGGGCCTGCGCTCCTGCCTGTGCTATGAGGTGTCCGACCGCGACGGTGAGGAGAAGTGCCTGCAGGCCATCAAGGAGAACGCCGACTTTATCACCTATTGCCAGAAGGAAAACGATCCCATGCTGGCAGCCATGTTCGGCGGCCACGCCCTGTTCACCATCTCCGACAAGACCTTTGACCGGATGGTGGAAGCCAACAACGGCCGCACCGGCTATCATATCCATGTTTCCGAGGGTATGAACGATGTGTACGATTCTCTGCAGAACTACGGCCGCCGTCCGGTGCAGCGCCTGCAGGATCACGGTATTCTGGGTGAGAAGACCATTCTGGGCCACTGCATCCACGTGAATACCGCCGAAATGGAGATCATCAAGGAGACCAACACCATGGTGGTCAACAATCCCGAGTCCAACATGGGCAACGCCATCGGCATCTGCCCGGTGATCCAGCTGCACAAGCGTGGCATCCTGCTGGGCATGGGCACCGACGCCTATACCAACGACATGCTGGAGTCCATCAAGGTTGCCCTGTGCTCCCAGCGCAGCCAGAATTGCCTGCCCAATGTGGGCTGGTGCGAGGTCACAGACATGCTGTTCCGCAACAACGCCAAGATCGGCGAGAAGTACTTCCCCCAGCAGCTGGGCGTGCTGAAGGCCGGTGCGGCGGCGGACATCATCGTGATGGATTATAAGCCCTTCACCCCCTTCTCCGACGAGAATATCGACGGCCACATGATCTTCGGCATGACCGGCCGCCAGTGCCAAACCACCATCGCCGCCGGCAAGTTGCTGATGCAGGATCGCGTGCTGGTGGGTATCGACGAAGAGGCCGAAAACGCCCACATTCTGGAGGCCGCCAAGAAGCTGTGGGGCTCTCTCAACCATAGAGAGTATTGATATTACCTGCCCGCAGGGGCGGACGCCCCTGCACAAAACAACACAATCTCACGACAAGGAGGACATCCCATGTCTGAAAAAATGTATCCCATCCCTTTTAAGTCTCTGATGAACTGGGTGGTCACCGAATACGCCAACTGCGGCGAGATCTTCGGTGTCCGCAAAGCATATCATGCCACCGGCAAGTCTCTGCCCATCTTCGGTGAGCGCATTGAGACACCCTTCGGCCCCGCCGCCGGCCCCAACAGCCAGCTGGCACAGAACATCATCGCCGCCTACATGGCCGGCGCCCGCTTCTTCGAGGTAAAGACCGTCCAGAAGATGGACGGCGCCGATCTGGCCGCCTGTGTGCCCCGCCCCTGCATTCTGGCCAATGACGAAGGCTATAACCAGGAGTGGAGCACCGAACTGACCGTACCCCAGGCCATGGATGAGTACATCAAAGCCTGGTGCGCCCTGAAAGTGCTCAGCAAGGTCTACGGCTTCGGCGATCCCAACGGCTTCGTGTTCAACATGTCCGTGGGCTATGACCTGGAGGGCATCAAGGGCGAAAAGGTCAACACCTATATTGAGGGGATGAAGGACGCCACCAAGACCGCCATCTTCGGCGAGTGCAAGTCCGTTCTGAAGGAGCTGTTCCCTGAGGAGAGCGACTACATTGACGCCATTGATCCCCGCGTCAGCCGCAGCGTCACCGTGTCCACCCTGCACGGCTGCCCCCCTGACGAGATCGAGCGTATTGCCAGCTATCTGATCTCCGAAAAGCATCTGCACACCTTCGTAAAGTGCAACCCCACCATTCTGGGCTACGAGACCGCGCGCCGCACGCTGGACAGCATGGGCTATGATTACATCGTGTTCGACGAGCACCACTTCAACGAGGATCTGCAGTGGGCCGACGCTGTGCCCATGTTCGAGCGTCTGCAGGCGCTGGCCGACAGCTGCGGCTTGGAGTTCGGCCTGAAACTGTCCAACACCTTCCCTGTTGATACCACCCGCGGCGAGCTGCCCAATGAGGAGATGTACATGTCCGGCCGCAGCCTGTTCCCCCTGACCATCGAGATGTGCCACCGCATCTCCCGCCAGTTTAAGGGCAAGATGCGGATTTCCTTCGCCGGCGGTGCGGAGTTCTTCAACTGCGACAAGCTGTTTGCCGCCGGTATCTGGCCCATCACCGTTGCCACCACCATCTTGAAGCCCGGCGGCTACAACCGCCTGCTGCAAATGGTGGAGAAGGTGGAGCCCATGGCCTACAAGCCCTTCTGTGGCACTGACACCCAGGCCATCTGCGAAATGTCCACCGCCAGCCACACTGACGTACACCACATCAAGCCCATCAAGCCTCTGCCCAGCCGCAAGAGCGAGAAGAACGTGCCCTGGATCGACTGCTTCAGCGCCCCCTGCAAGGGCGGCTGCCCCATCGCCCAGGACATCCCCGAGTATCTGGAGCTGGTGAACAAGGGCCTGTACGGCCCGGCTCTGAAGCTGATCTGTGAGAAGAACCCCCTGCCCTTCCTGACCGGCACCATCTGCGCCCACCGCTGCCAAACCAAGTGCTCCCGCAACTTCTATGAGGAATCCGTCCATATCCGTGATGCCAAGCTGGTGGCCGCCAAGAACGGCTACAGCGCCGTCATGGCCAACATCCGTCCCACCGAGAAGATCTCCGGCAAGAAGGCCGCCATCATCGGCGGCGGCCCCACCGGTATCGCCGCCGCCAACTTCCTGGCCCGCGCCGGTATCGCCGTGACGATCTTCGAGCGTGAAAAGGAGCTGGGCGGCGTACCCCGTCACGTGATTCCCAGCTTCCGTATCGCCAACGAGACCATCGCCAAGGATATCGCCATGATGGAGAAGTACGGCGTTGAGGTCAAGTGCGGCGCACCCGCTCCCTCTGTGGACGAGCTGAAGAAGCAGGGCTACACCCACATTCTGTTCGCCGTTGGCGCCTGGAAGCCCGGCAAGCTGGACATCGCAGGCGACGTGGCCGGCGCCATCCAGTGGATGAAGGGCGTGAAGGCCGGCAACATCTCCGTGGCAGGCAACATCGCCGTCATCGGCGGCGGCAACACCGCCATGGACGCGGCCCGCCTTGCCAAGCGCAACGGCGCCAAGAACGTAACGCTGGTCTATCGCCGTACCCGCAAGTACATGCCCGCCGACGAGCATGAGCTGGCGCTGGCCCTGGCCGACGGCGTAACCTTTGCTGAGTTGGCCGCTCCCGTAAAGCAGGCTGACGGCGTCCTCACCTGTGAAAAGATGGTGCTGGGCGAGGCGGACGCCTCCGGCCGCCGCAGCCCCGTGGGCAGCGGTGAGTTCTTTGACATCCCCTGCGATCTGGTGATTTCCGCCGTGGGTGAGCAGGTGGACGATGCCCTCATGGCCGCCAACGGCATTGAGCTGGACAAGAAGGGTCGTCCCGCCTTTAAGACCAACATTGAGGGCGTATATGCCGCCGGTGACGCTACCCGTGGCCCCGCCACCGTGGTGGAGGGCATTGCAGACGCCGCTGCCTTCGCCGCCGAGGTCATCGGTGCGCCCCACACCTACGAGATCCCCGCCCAGGCCTATGTCACCATCGCGGACGCCGCCGCCAAAAAGGGTACCCTGAAGATGGCGGAGTATCCCTGTCAGGAGGGCAAGCGCTGCCTGCAGTGCCAGACCGTGTGTGAAAACTGCGTGGATTCCTGCCCCAACCGCGCCAACGTGGCCATCGCCATGGCGGACGGCAAGCACCAGATCGTCCATGTGGACAAGATGTGCAACGAGTGCGGCAACTGCACTCAGTTCTGCCCCTACGCCTCTGAGCCCTGCCACGACAAGTTCACCCTGTTCCAGACCGCGGAGGACATGGTGGATTCCCACAACGCCGGCGTTCTGTTCCTGGGCGGCAACAAGGTGCGCGTGCGCACCTTCGGTGAGCCGAAGGACTATGATTTGAGCGGCAAAAATGACCTACCCGCCGATCTGGAGACGCTGATCGTCACCATTCGTGACAAGTACGGCTATCTGTTTGCCTGAGCCGGCAACGATTACACCAGACTATCGGTAAAGTAAGCCGCGCTCATAAAAGCCAGCACTACGCAAAGCTCCCCTATGCAGTTTCCTGCATAGGGGAGCTTTTTATATTCCCGTATCCTCCATTTGAAAATTTCCCTGCTCTGCAGAAAAGGCGCCGCGGAAATTCCGCGGCGCCTCTCTTTTGTCTGGTTTCTTACTTGGCGGGCTTTACGATCAGGTTGATGAGCTTGTTCTTCACCAGAATAGTCTTGACGATGCTCATACCCTCAGTGGCCTTCTGTACCTTTTCCACAGCTTTGACGGCCTCCATGACGGCAGTCTCGTCGCTGTCCACGGGAACGTTGATGGTGCCTTTCAGCTTGCCGTTGACCTGTACGGCCATCTCCACGTTGGCGTCGATGGTCTTTGCCTTGTCATAGGCGGGCCAATCCATCTGCATAGCCATCTTACCGCTCTTGGCGGCAAAGCCGGTCAGCTCCCACATCTCCTCCACCATGTGGGGGGCAAAGGGAGACAGCATCAGCATCAGCATGGACAGATCGCCCTTGGTCAGGCCGTTAGCGTAGAAGGCGTTCACCAGCGCCATCAGGGCAGCAATGGCGGTGTTCATCTTCAGCTCGTCGATATCGCTGGTAACCTTTTTGATGGTCTTGTGGATGATGGACTCGTTCTTGGCGGAGATCTGGTCATTATCCTCGGCCATGTCCATCAGGTTCCAGCAGCGATCCAGGAACTTCTTGCAGCCACGGACGGCATTGGTAGACCATGTAGCGGTCTTTTCAAAGTCGCCGATGAACATGATATACAGGCGCAGGGTGTCGGCGCCGAACTCCTTCACCACGTCATCAGGGTTCACCACGTTGCCCAGAGACTTGGACATCTTCACCGAGGGGCGCAGGGCCAGATTGCCGTGCAGGCGAATCAACTCTTCCTTCTCGGCCTCAGTCTTGGCGTTGCCCACGTAGTAGGGGTTCTCGCCCAGGATCATGCCATGGCTGGTGCGCTTGGCATAGGGCTCCTTGGTGTGCACCACGCCGATATCGTATAGGAACTTATGCCAGAAGCGGGAGTACAGCAGGTGCAGGGTGGTGTGCTCCATGCCGCCGTTGTACCAGTCCACGGGGCCCCAATATTCCTCGGCCTCCTTGGACACCAGCTCGTTCTTGTTGTGGGGATCCATATACCGCAGGAAGTACCAGCTGGAGCCGGCCCAGTTGGGCATGGTGTCCGTCTCGCGCTTGGCGGGGCCGCCGCAGCAGGGGCAGGTGGTGTTGACCCAGTCGGTCATACGGGCCAGGGGGCTTTCACCGTCGTCGGTGGGCTCATATGCCTCTACCTCCGGCAGCACCAGAGGCAGCTGATCCTCCGGCAGCGGCACCCAGCCGCACTTTTCGCAGTTCACCAGGGGGATGGGCTCACCCCAGTAGCGCTGGCGGGAGAACACCCAATCGCGCAGCTTGTAGTTGACCTTTTCATGGCCGAAGCCCTGCTCCACCACGTATTTCTTCATGGCGGGAATGGCCTCGCGGACGGTCATGCCGTTCAGGAAGCCGGAGTTCACCATCACGGCGCTGTCGTCCTTTGCCACAAAAGCCTCCTTGGTCACATCGCCGCCGGAGACCACCTCAATGATGGGCAGGCCAAACTTGGTGGCAAACTCCCAGTCACGCTGGTCGTGGCCGGGCACGCCCATAACGATGCCGGTGCCGTAACCCATCAGCACGTAATCGGACACGAACATGGGCAGAGGCTTGTGGGTAACGGGGTTGATGACCTCCACGCCCTCCAGCCGGACACCGGTCTTGTCCTTGTTCAGCTCGCCGCGCTCAAAGTCGGACTTGCGGGCGGCCTCGGCCTGATAGGCCTCCACTTCGGCCCGGTTGGCGATCTGAGGCAGCCACTTCTTCAGCAGGGGATGCTCAGGAGAGATGACCATATAGGTGGTGCCGAACAGCGTGTCGGCACGGGTGGTATACACGGTCACATCCTCGCCCATGTTGGTCTTAAAGGTGATCTCCGCGCCGGTGGAGCGGCCGATCCAGTTCTTCTGCTGGGTCTTGACGCGCTCAATATAGTCCAGATCGTCCAGATCGTCGATCAGCCGCTGGGCATATTTGGTGATGCGCAGCATCCACTGGCTCTTCTCCTTCTGCACCACCTCGCCGCCGCAGCGCTCGCACACGCCGTTGACAACTTCTTCGTTAGCCAGCACCACCTTGCAGCTGGTACACCAGTTGACGGCCATGGTGGCCTTATAGGCCATGTCATGCTTGAACAGCTGCAGGAAGATCCACTGCGTCCACTTGTAATACTCCGGATCGGAGGTGTTGACGCAGCGATCCCAGTCAAAGCCGTAGCCCAGCATTTTCAGCTGGCGGGTAAAGTTGGCGATGTTGTCGTGGGTAACGATGGCGGGATGAATATGATTCTTGATGGCGAAATTCTCCGTGGGCAGGCCAAAAGCGTCGTAGCCGATGGGGAACAGGACGTTATAGCCCTCCATCCGCTTTTTACGGGTCACGATATCAATGGCCGTAAAGGGACGGGGATGGCCCACATGCAGACCCTGAGCGGAGGGATAGGGGAACTCGATCAGGCCGTAAAACTTTTTCCGTGTCGTATCGCCGGTGACGGCGCGGTAGGGCTTGGTCTTTTCCCAGTTTTCCTGCCATTTCTTTTCAATGGCCGCAAAATCGTAATTCATACTGTTTCTCCTTCTATCTGAATTTATTTTGGTAAAATAAAAAGTCCCCGACTTCCGAAGAAGTCAGGGACGCGAAAACGTGTTACCACCCTGATTCCGCCGCCGGTCTCCCGCGCGGCGCTCAGTCCCCCTGTGCAGGGGGCGACGCCTGTAACGGGGCGCGGCCGTTCCGTCCTGTTCAGGCGGAAAGCTCCGGGGCCAGTATCACGCAGCGCCTGCGCCGGCTTGCACCAAACCGCCAGCTCTCTTCCGTCAGGCATTACTGCGCTTTTTTCCCATCATTGCCTGTTTCTATGACAAAAACATTGCTCACATTGTACCCACTTTGCCGCGGTTTGTCAAGGGATTTTCACCCCAAAGCGCCCATTTTCATACAATGGAAGGAACCATGATCCACGGCGGCTTTCCGCCGCCGTTTATAGGAGGACATATCCATGGCAAATCAGGATTTTTCCCTACAGCAGCTGCAGCCCTTTCTGGACGGCAATCCGGAGCGGGGCACCCTGCGGGTACAGGTCTCCACGGCGCTGGGCGCCTTTCCGGTAAATCGGGCGCTGGTGGAGGTTGCGGTGATGCTGGGCGGCGGCCGCGTGCCGCTGTACCGCCGGCGCACCGACAGCAGCGGCATTGTCGACGGCTTCATTCTGCCGGCAAAACCCTTTTATGAATCCCAAAGCCCCAGCACCGCTGCCGAGAGCGTAACCAACTACGTGGTGTCAGTGAGCCATCCCAGCTATGAAACGGTCACCGACCTGCCGGTAGACGTTTTCATCGGCACCAAAACCATCCTGCCGGTGCTGCTGACACCGGCGACCCGATAAGAGAGGAGGCCGCCTATGCCGACCTATCCGGTGGTACCCACCAACATCACCGTCCATCTGGGTCTGCCCGACAGCCCCGCCCCCAACGTAACCGTCCCCTTCACCAGCTACATCAAGAACGTGGCCTCTCACGAGCTGTATCCCACCTGGCCGGAGGCGGCCCTGCGGGCCAACATTCTGGCTCAGATTTCCTTTGCGTTGAACCGGATCTACACGGAGTATTACCGCAGCCGCGGCTACGACTTCGATATCACCAGCACCACCCAGCGGGATCAGGCCTATGTCTCCGGCGGCAACGTGTTTGAAAACATCAGCCGCATCGTGGACGACATCTTCAACAACTACATCGTGCGCCAGGGCAATGTGGAGCCGCTGTTTGCCGCCTTCTGCGACGGCAACCGCACCCGCTGCGACGGTCTGAGCCAATGGGGCAGCGTGGATCTGGCGGAGGCGGGCTATATTCCCTATGAGATCCTGCAATACTACTATGGCGACGATATCAACATCGTCTTTGACGCGCCGGTAGGGGGCAATATCCCCTCCTATCCCGGCCGCCCGCTGGAGCGCGGTTCCTACGGCCAAAGCGTCCGCACCATTCAGCAGCAGCTTAACCGCATCCGCGAGAACTATCCGGGGATCCCGGCCATCTCGCCGGTGTCCAATGTCTATGACCGCAGCACAGAGGACGCGGTGCGGGAATTTCAGCGCGTGTTCAATCTGGACACCGACGGCATCGTGGGCAAAGCCACCTGGTATAAGATCAAGGAGGTCTGGACAGGGGTCAAGCAGCTTTCGGAGCTGGCCAGCGAGGGGCTGACCCTGACGGAGATACAGCCTTTCTTTCCAGAGGTGCTGCGCTACGGCGACACCGGCGTGGCGGTCAGTACGGTACAGTATTATCTGGCCTTTCTGGGCTTTTTCCTGCCGGAACTGCCCCCTATCGCCATCACCGGCACCTTTGATGACGCCACCCGCGACGCGGTATACGCCTTTCAGAACGCCTACGGCCTGGCGGTGGACGGCATCGTGGGCCGCGACACCTGGAATCGTATGCTGAACGTGTACGATCAGATCCTGCAGGATCTGCCACAGGACTATCAGAATTTTATCGAGCAGGTGTACCCGGACCGCTTTCTGGCACTGGGGGACGAGGGACGCTCTGTCCGGCAGCTGCAGCAGAATATCCGCACCATCGCCGCGCGGGATCCCGCCATTCCCACGGTGGAAGTGGATGGCATCTTCGGCCCCGCCACCCAGCGGGCGGTGCTGGCCCTCCAGCGGCAGCAGGGCATCGACCAGAGCGGCGCGGTGGGCCCCGTGCTGTGGACGCGGATCGCGGAGCTGGCATCCGGCCTGTGAAAAAATTCCCGCCGCCGCTTTTCAAACAGCTGCCGCGGTGTTATACTATCCGTGATAGAATATTCTCAAAAAGGAGCGACTACCTATGAAAAAAACCGTATTGCGCAGCTATGCCCGTCTGATTGCCCGCTGCGGCGTCAACATTCAGCCCGGGCAGGAGGTCTTTATCGAGGCCGACCTGGATCAGCCGGAATTCGTCAAGATGCTGGTGGAGGAGTGCTATAAGTGCAAGGCCAAAAAGGTGGTGGTGGACTGGAACTACCAGCCTCTGCAGAAGATCCACTACCGCTACCGTACCCTAAGCACACTGGGCAAGGTGGAGAACTACGAGGAGGCCCGCTGGCAGCACTATGTGGATACCATCCCCTGCCGTATCTATCTCATCAGCGAGGATCCTGACGGCCTGAAGGGCATTGATCAGGCGAAGATGGCCAATGCCCAGCAGAAGCGCTATCCCATCGCCAAACCCTACCGGGACGCCATTGAGAACAAGTATCAGTGGTGCATCGCCGCCGTCCCCGGCAAGGCGTGGGCCAAGAAACTGTTTCCGGAGCTGCGGCCCGCCGCCGCCGTGGAGCGGCTGTGGCAGCACATTCTGGCCACTTCCCGTGTGGACGATGACCCCGTGGCCGCGTGGGAGGCCCATAATAAGGATCTCCACGACCGCTGCGCCTATCTCAACAGCCTGCATATTGAGAAGCTCCACTACACCAGCGCCACCGGCACCGATTTCACCGTGGGCATGATCCCCGAAGGCCGCTTCTGCGGCGGCAGCGAGAAGAGCCTGCAGGACATTGTCTTCAATCCCAACATTCCCAGTGAGGAATGCTTCATCTCCCCCAAGCGGGGGCAGGCGGAGGGCATCGTCTATGCCACCAAGCCTCTCAGCTATCAGGGTCAGCTCATCGACAAGTTCTGGATCAAATTCCACGAGGGCAAGGCCGTGGAGTGGCACGCCGAGGTGAACAACGAGCTGCTGACTAAGCTCATCACCATGGACGAGGGCAGCGCCTATCTGGGCGAGTGCGCGCTGGTGCCCTACGACTCCCCTATCCGCAAGTCCGGCATTCTGTTCTATAACACGCTGTTTGATGAAAATGCCGCCTGCCACCTGGCGCTGGGTATGGGCTTTGCCGATACCATTGAGAATTTCCACGAAAAGACTCTGGCGGAATGCCGCGCTCTGGGCGTCAACGATTCCATGATCCACGAGGATTTCATGATCGGCTCCCAGGACATGAACATCGACGCCGTGTGCGCCGACGGCAAGACCGTCCCCATCTTCCGCAATGGCAACTGGGCGTTTTGAGAACACTCTGCAAAAAAGAGAACCTTCCCAATGGGAAGGTTCTCTTTTTTGTGAATCAGTCAGGAGAGGGCGCGGCGCGCCAGTCCGCTTTGCAGACTGCCCACTGCCTGATAGTTGTTCAAAATCAGCGCGTCGGTGACGCCGTATTGGGCGATGATGTCCGCCACGCTGCCTACCTCCTCGCGGATGTCCACCACCACGATGCGCTCATAGTAGTCGATCATATAGGGGACAAAGGCGTTGCCGTAGGACTCCTTGAACACCAGCAGCGTCTTGCCGTTCCTGTTGTCGGTGGTGATAACGGTCAGCGGCTGATCGCCGCACAGGAACATGGCGGCGTATTCGTTGGTGCCGCCATTGACAGCCTGCCCGTTATACGACACGCCGTCGCGGTAGTACACCATGGAATACCCCACATGGGGGAACCGCGCCGCGGAGTAGTCCGGATTGGCTTTCAATGCGGCGGGCTGGTCGCCGTACATATAAAGTGAACCGATATAGCCAGTGCGGATCACCGTATCATAGCTGTCCAGCGCATAGGGCGTGATACCGTTGGCCTGACAGTAGGCCGCCGAGGCATAGTAGGCGCCCAAACTGCTCCAGTGGTGATCGGTGCGGTAAAACAGATACTCCTCCGCGTGCTGATCCATCAGGCCCATACAGTCCACAGTGGTGACGGAACTGTTCATCATGCCATAAGTGGCGCGGATAAAGCTATCAATGCTGTCATGGGGGTCGTCATAGCCCGCCGGTGAATGATAGGCGCAGCTTTTTGGCGTGATCAGACAGCTGACATGGATGTTGGGGTATTTGGCGGCAAACTGGTTCACAACGTCGGCATAGCCGCTGGAACCGGCGGGATCCGGGGCAAAGTATTCCACACCGTAGTCGCCGCACACCAGCACCGCGTTAGCGTAGTAGGCGGCACTGTCGTTGTGATAGTGGCCGCCGGCAGTCTCCGGCACCACGGCGGCGGCATCGTCTGAGGAGACAGCGCTGCCTTTGCCGGGAGCGATGTACTTCTGTCCGGCGGGAACGACCTGTTGCCCACATGTGGTGCACACGCCGTCCTCTCCCACCGTATGCCCCAGTGCGGAACGCATAACCGCGCCGCACACGGCGCAGACCTCCGGCTCCGTACAGGTGGCAGGGCCGGAGGAGGTATGACTCAGTTGGGGCGACAGCTCGATACCGCAGCGCAGGCAGGTCTGGGGCGCGGCGCAGGTGGCCTCCGGCCCAGGCTCGTGGCCCAGGGTCTCCGTCATCACCTTACCGCATGTGGCGCAGACCTCCGGCTCCGTGCAGGTGGCGGGGGCGGCGGATACATGCCTGTGGCAGCCGCTCAGCGCCAGTGTCATGACCAGCAGCATAGCGGCCAGTACAATGCATCTTTTCATGGGAAACTTCCTTTCTTGCAGGGGTCATCTCTCTATTACTATGCCATGATTATAGTCATCAGGACAGCATTTGGCAAGAGTTTTCCCCAGAAAGAAAAAATAGGGTGGCGTTATGAAGCAAGATGTGTTATACTGATTTTTACTGACAAAACGAGGTGAAACCATGAACCGGCAATTCCCATGTCTCAATGTCCATCTGGACAGGCTCCGGCATAACGCCCGGCAGGTGATCGACCGCTGTCGTGCGCAGGATATTCAGGTCTGCGGCGTCATCAAAGGCTGCGAGGGCATGCCTCCGGTGGCCCGCGTCATGCGCAGCTGCGGCGCGGCCCAGATCGGCACCAGCCGTCTGGAGCAGGTGGCCCGCTGCCGTGCCGACGGCATAGAGGGCCCCTTTCTCCTGATCCGTATTCCCGCACTGACGGAACTGGCAGATACCGTTGCGCTGTGCGACATGTCCCTGCAAAGTGAGCGCGCCACGCTGGACGCCCTGGAAAAGGAGTGTCAGCGGCAGAACAAAACCCACAGCGTGATCGTGATGGCAGATCTGGGGGATCTGCGGGAGGGCTTCTGGGACAAGGAGGAATTTGTGTCCGCCTGTATCCACGTAGAACGCCAGCTGCCCCATGTGCACCTTTCCGGCGTCGGTGTAAATCTGAGCTGCTACGGCTCCATCCAGCCCACACCGGAGAAGATGGAGCAGCTGCTGGCGCTGGCCCATCGGGTTGAGGATGCCATTGGCCGTAAGCTGGAGATCATCTCCGGCGGCGCCACCAGCTCCTACACGCTGGTACACTGGCACACCATGCCAAAGGGCATCAACCACCTGCGCATCGGAGAAAATATCCTGCTGAGCAACGACCTGCAGAATCTGTGGCATATATCCGATATGGACTACCTGCGCACCGACACCTTCACCCTGACGGCAGAGGTCATTGAGGTACGGGACAAGCCCACATACCCCCAGGGGCAGTTCTGCATCGACGCCTTTGGCCGCAAGCCGGTATATGAGGATCACGGCATCCGCCGCCGCGCCCTGCTGGCGCTGGGACGGGCCGACGTGGGGGAACTGGAAAGCCTGACTCCCCTTGACGCGGGCATCACCGTAGTGGGCGGCAGCTCGGATCACTGCATTCTGGATGTGACCGATTGTCCCCGCGCCCTGCAGGTGGGCGACACGGTTTCCTTCAAGCTGTGCTACAGTCATCTGCTGTATCTGTCCGGCAGAAACGATGTACACGTGGAATTCTGCGAAGCATAATTATGTCATTCTGAAAAGGAGTATTTATTATGGGTAATATGGAAGGATTTGGCGTGTTCCTGTGGAACGCGGTCATTACGCTGTTTTCGTTTTTCGCGGCGGCACCCATTGTACTGTCGACGGTATCCCAGTTCGGCGTGCAGAAGCGCTTTGCCCAGACTATGATCGACGAGGGTATCATCAGTGCCGAAGAGGTAAAGCTGATCCAGCCGAAGAAGCAGATCGCCGGCGTAGTCATTTCGATTGTGGTGGTGGCCGCGTTGGTGTATACCTGCGTGAAAATGATGCCCTATGCCCCCATCTGCGCCCTGTTTGGTCTGGTGGCCGGCATCATGAAGTATCGCAAGGTGACTCAGTTCAACTCCCTGACGGTGCAGCGCTTCAAAACCACCTATAAGGACAGCTATGATGCGAAAAAGCTGAATGCCTACGTGGACAAGATGTTCTAAAACGTTTCTCATTTTATATTCTATGATAGAAAGGCGGCGAAGAACATGACAACGAGCCATCCGGAATCAGGAGAAAAGATCTTCAAAAAGGGCGAGATCATCTATCAGCAGGGCGACTATGTATCCGCCATCTTTGATGTGCTGTGGGGGCAGGTGGCCCTTTACGTGGACTACCACAAACCCACTCAGCGGCTGCTGAACGAGGTGGAGGCCGACGGCTTTTTCGGCATCGTGGGTTTTTTGGAGAGCCGCCCCCAGAACGCCACCGCCGTGGCACTGGAGAAAACGGCCTGCATCGTCATCACCCACGAAAACTTCGGCCGCTATTTTCAGGAGCGTCCCGCCAAGATCATGGCTATCATGCAGTATATGAGCAAGCGTATGCGCGTCCTGACCCGCGGCTATCTGGAGGCCAGCCAGGCGCTGGAGGAATATGCCGACGCGGAACGCCTGCTGCAGGAGCGCAAGGACTGGTACGAGGAGCACAAAGACCTCTATCACCGCATCATGGGCCTGTTCGGCTTTGATTGATCCGGTGGATTCATAACTGAAGAAAACACAGGGAACCGGAACACCTTTTCAAAAGGCGTTCCGGTTCCCTGTGCAGTAGGGTATTGTGCGATCAAGAATACAGAACAAATAGTGCAGAGAGATCCTGTATTCTGGAAACCTGACAAGAGCATTAACCACGTTCCTTGGAGTCCGCATTCTTCTCGTCAATTTCGCGGATATACATGTATATCGTGTTCCGTGAGACCTGCAGCAGTTCTGCGGTGCGGACGACCGAATCCTTCAGATAAAAAACACCGCGGCTGTGGAGTTCCTTCACAATGGCACGTTTTTTCCGGCCACAGGGGATCGATGGATCAGACATAACCAGTGTCTGCACATCCTGCACCGTATTATGCAGCATGTCGCCGATATTATCCGCAAAGCGCTCTGACAAAGACTCCGTTTCGCTGCTGTCCGGCGTAGTCAAATTCTTGATGACGCTGGTCAGCGGTGTGTTCAGATAGAAATTGATACAGAGCAGACCAATAATCCGGCCATGTTCTCCCATAACGGCGATCGTGGTGGAGCGCATGGGCTCTCCCTTGCTATTGGTCGTGTTGTAGGAAATATAGGGCTCGATTTGATTGCTTTTGATTCGGCTCAGCATTGTCAAAGCCAAATCCGTAATGGGCGCACCTTCACTTCGTCCGGTATGATAACCATTAATAATTTTTATCACAGAGCGATCCAAATTTTCCAGACTATGCAGCGCGATCTCGTATCCTTCGCCCAGATAGTCGGAAAGACCTTCGGAAAAGCTTTTATAGGATGATAAAATCACCCGGTCAACATCGGTTAATTTCGTCGTCCATTCTGCCATCGCCATTCTTTGTTCCTCCGCTTTATATTGAAATGAAACCATCATATTGCTTTGTCGTAAAGCTCTCTAAATGGTTATTATATAACGAAAGTATTATAAAAGCAAGAAGAGTTCTACCCCTGTGCTGCAAATTATCCTGATTACGTGTGAAGCAGCGTCTTTCAGCAAATCACAGGTACTTACTTGATAGCGATAGCCTCGATCTCCACCAGCGCACCCTTGGGAAGGCAGGCGACTTCAACAGCGGAGCGTGCAGGAAGACCATTGGAAAAATACTGCGCGTATACCTCATTCAAAGCGGAAAAATCGTTCATGTTTTTGATAAACACCGTGGTCTTGGCAACGTGTTCCAGATCGGTGCCGGCCGTTTCGAGAATGGCTTTGACATTGCGAATGGACTGGTGGCACTGGGTGACAATATCATCCCCTGCGAAAGCGCCTGTATTGGGATCAATCGGAAGCTGTCCGGAAACAAATATCATCGTTCCCTGGGTCTCTACCCCCTGGGAGTAGGGGCCGATCGCGGCGGGAGCCTGTGTTGTTGAAATCAGTTTTTTCATTATACGCAACTCCTGTTCTAATCTTTTATGGTAAAGTGTAGCAGATTATTTGCTGATGGATTTTGTATATGCCTCCAGACGATCCAGCCCTTCCTTTAATACCTCGCGGCTGGTGGCATAACACAAACGAACCCGTCCTTCCGCACCCGGCCCAAAGAACTTGGCGCTGCCAGGTGTCAAAGCCAGCTTCTGCTGCTGAAGCAGCTCGTCAACAAATGTCTGGCTGTCTTTTCCCGTCTGTGTGATATCAAAAAACAGCAAATAGGTCGCGTCTGCCTTCCGCGCCCGCAGACCCGGCATGGCGTTGATCCGCTCCACCGCATAATCCCGATTGCCTTTCAGATGCAGAAGGAACTCATCAAGCCAGCCATAGCACTGATCAACACAGGTTTTTCCGGCAATTTGAGATAGGGATGAAATGCCGCCGGCCGTAGTCATAACGGCTGATTTGTCGATTACCTTATCAAACAGTTCTTTGTCTTGCCCATATACGCAGCCGATACGCAGACCCGCCACGCAGAAGCTCTTCGACCAGCCGAAAACAGACAGTGTTTTACGGTTGCGCTGGGCGCCCAGCTCCAGAATACTGATGAACTTCTTCGGCGGATACACAATATCCGACCAAATCTCATCGTTCATGATATACAGATCATATTTTTCGGCCAATGAAAGGATGTGTTCCAGATCCTCACGGGTATACAGGGCGCCCAGCGGATTATGCGGATTACAAAGGCCAATCATCTTGGTCTTCGGTGTAATATAGCGCTCCAATTCACTCAGATCAATGTGATCCCCGTCCAGGCGCGCCGGGAACAGCACGGGTGTAGCACCGGCCGACAAGCACGACTGGCGAAACAAAAAGTCCACCGGATCGAAAACGATCATTTCGTCGCCGGGCTGCAAAACGGTCTGTGCGATCACATACATCCCTCGCGCGGCGCTGTCGATCGGCAGGATCAGTTCCGGCGGAACATCCTCATTTTTCCGAAGCTTCAGCGCCTTGGAAATACTTTCCATGAAGTCGGGCATACCGCGGTGCGGCGTATAGGAAAAATAGCCCTCCTTGGCGTAGTTGATAATCGCTTCACGAACGGCGGGATGTGCGGGAAAATCCGGATCAGCAGCGGTCAAGGGAATGACGCCGTCAGGAACTTCGGCCCACCGATAGTTAAACGCGCGTTTTTTCAGCACATCAAAATTGATGGCAGCGTTATCAAAATATCCCATACTCTACCCTCCTGTTTTGTTATACGCAAATTCTGCCGCCGCTTCACAAATAACGCGCCCGTTGTAAACGGCGGAATCCAAAGTTATGTGTTCGTCTCTCCCGTGCACCAGTTGAAGCACAGTCGAAAACGGCATATCTCGAAGCAGCGGCGTATAGCCATAGACATTTCCGCCGATAAACCGGCCATCCGTACTACCCAGGATCATCATGGGCAGCAGCTGTGTTTCCGGATCCAGCCGTTTTGATACGAAATCGAGAACATCAATAAATTCATTGTCAAAACTGCTCTCATACCCCTCTTGAAAGTCGCTAACTTCCCATGTCGCCGGTTCGCCGCATAACAGCGCGGCAAACAGGTCTTCGATCTCGCGCCGTGGGGTAGTCGGCAGCAGCTTGAAGCTGACGAACAGCTCCACAGGCTTTCCACAGCCGATGGTTTCCGCACAGAGGTGAAATTCATTCAGCTGCATGGAGCATTTTGTGCTGTATTCCCATAAATTGCGAATCGTCGGATCCCGGATCTCTTCCGGCGGCAGTATCTTGCAAAAGCGTTCTGTGGCACTGGTCAAAGTAGTGCTCGGCGTATAAGAGGTCAGCTTTTCCAATACGCGGGCCACATAATACAGCGTTTGCCCTTCCAATCCCGCTCCTTCGGTGCCTGGGGCAATGCAGATGCGAACACAAAGCGTTGATTTTTCACTTCCCGCACATAAACGGTACTGCTTCTCTCCATTATGTACGATAAAGCCGCCGCCCTCACTCCATACATAAGCCTCTGGAAACCATTCGGGATAATTTTCGGTGAGATAGGCCATTCCATAATTGCTGCCGTTTTCCTCATCGGCTGCCGCGATCAATATGACATCCCTGTGCGGCCGATAGCCTGACCGCGCCATCAGCAGCATGGCCATCAGCTGTCCCGCAGTCAACTGCTTGGTATCAATTGTACCCCGGCCATAGAGGATGCCGTCCTTTTCATAGGCCGAAAACGCGGGAACACTCCAGTCATCCGCTTCTACAACATCAATATGCGAAATCAGCATAAGCGGCTTGGCAGAGGGATCACTTCCGGAGATCCGCGCCAACACATTGGCGCGGTTTGGCGTCTTTCCAACAATGTGACTTTCGATCCCCGCGTCCGTCAGTTTACGGTGGATGTATTGGGCAATATCCTTTTCATACCCGGGAGGATTTGTGGTATCAAACCGCAAAAGGCTACGGAAGATCTCCAGGTATTCCTGCTGAATTCGTTCAGTCCACATGTGAGCTCCCCCTGTCAAGAACATTGATGCATACACCATGCGCCTTACCCAACGGGCAAAGGATCTGCTCCAGCTCAGCGCCGGAGGCGGGGGGCGATACATACACGCTTATGTCAATCCGGCAGGCATCTTCCCCACAGGCAGCGCGATAACCACCCTCCAACCCTATAACGGACGTCAATCGCAGCTCCAGCGCCTTGGGCTTTAACCAGCTGTCTGTGCGAAGTCGTTCCATCACATGCAGGCAATTGGCAAGGCGCTCATTCGAATAATAATACGGATTATCCTGGGCGGTCTTCTTTGCACTGATCCGCAAGGCATGCGTGTGATATTTTGCGTCGTTAAGATGCACGGAATCACTTCCTTTTGGTGGATTGCCGGGTATCCCCGCAGCACCCGGCAGGTGATGCGGGGATACCCACGTATTGTGAGTCTATAACGTTTACCGCTTGCTTATGGTCACTGCGCCCATCTGGCATCGTAAACACGCGCCACCATGGTATAAGCGGCGTTCAGATCAATGGAGTCAACTGTACCGGACAAAACCCAAACATCCTTGACATCCACAATAGAGGTTGCGGGGCAGGCTGCCGCCAGCTTCTCCTGAATGGTGTAGTACACCTCAGTCGCCGCATCGCGGTCAGTTGCGCACAGGGAGGCCGCTTCCGCGATGAGGGCGTCCACCTCAGGATCACTGTAATAACTCAGGTTCATGCTGGGTTCGGCTTCCGTGGTATAAGCAGCCATCCAACCAGAGGGAGATGCAATGTCGATCATCCAGTACTCAACCAGGATATCCTGACGATCCTCCAGCGTCGTGCTGCGCGCTTTATCCCACATACCATCCCATGTCATGGCATTGATGGACAGCGTTACATTCAGCTTAGCCAACTCGGTCGCCCAAAGCTCAGCAGTCTTGCGCTGCATTTCATCTCCGCTCATATAGGTCAGCACCAGATTCATACCGTCGGCATAACCCGCCTCCGTCAGCAGCTCGCGGGCCTTTTCCAGATCGTACACATTGGTATTCAGAGCATCCGTATGTCCAAACAGGCCTGTGGGAATATAGCCGCAGCCAATCGTGGCATGCCCGCCGCAGGCCACGTTTGCAACCTGCTCGTAGGGCAGCGCGTAGGCAAGTGCCTGACGTACACGGACATCACTGCAGGGGCCGGAGGCCGTGTTATAGTTTGCGATCATATTTTTCAGCGTCGGGGCCTCCACCACCTTGCAGTTGGCGGAGTTGGACAGCGCGGCCACATCCTCCGCAGGCAGCATATTCACGGCACTGACCTCGTTGGACTCGATCATCTGCCGACGGGAGGAGGATTCCGCCGCATACTTGAAGATCACAGAGTCATACTGATTGTCACTCCAGCCGCCCCAATAGTTTTCGTTACGGGACAGAACCACATAGTCACCCGCCTGGTATTGTGCCAACGTATAGGGGCCACTGCCGCAAACCTGACCCTTATTGAAGAAATCAGGATCATTCTCTACGGCTTCTTTGGAATACATGAACGAGCCATAGGAGCCGGCGCAGATAATGTCGGCAGGAGCGGCATACTTCAAGTGCAGCGCAACCGTGTAGTCGTCGATCACCTCAACATAGTCCAGGCTGTTCCAAAGATAAGCGTTGGCGCCGTTAAGGGAGATCGTCCGTTCCAGGCAGAATTTTACAACATCGGCATTAAAAGCGCTGCCATCCGTAAACGTAACGCCCTCGCGCAGCTTAAACGTCCAGACCGTGCCGTCTTCGTTCGCTTCATAGGAAGTAGCCAGACAAGGGGTAAATTCATCAGTGGCAGGGTCAATACGAAGAAGGGTCTCGTAAACCTCATTAAAGACCATAACTTCATTCGACACAGAGCCGCTGGGATCCCACTGGAGAATGGGATCAACATATGTTGCATAGTAGAATGTGTGTGTATCCGAGGCGCTGTTGTTACTGGGGGTGTTGCCGGTGTTGCCGCAGCCAGCCAGAGCAAACATCATGACCACGGCCAGGAGCAAAGAAACAACTCTCTTTTTCATAACAAAATCCTCTCATTTGTTCTTTATTTGTTGCAGGATAATCGGGAAGTTTGCCTGCGTTACAGCATACCATTTACCTTCAGGACGGCATCGGCATAGCTCTTGAAGGGGCCAACGAATTCCCCGTTCTCCATCACCTTTGTGTCATCCACCCAGACATCGCACTTGTCTGCAATGATATCCAGATGATCACAGGAGGTCTGACCATTGGGACGCATGTCCACAGGACTGGTATGACCGAAGCCCAGATTAATACCGCCCCACATACGTTCATTTTTGATGCCATGATCGGAGAACTCATGCAGCTTCGGCAGCAGGCCAAAGTTGATGTGGGAAATCTTGTAGATGTTCTCTTCGTTTTTGCTTTCCAGCCACGCTGTGAACTTCTTCGCTACCGTGGGATCTTCACTGGTAATAGTGTCGATCTTGCCGTCCTTGAAATTGACGGTAGTGGGCGCAGCCATTCCCCAGGGATCGGCATAAATGCAGCGCACGACCGCCTTTCCCTGCAGCGTGCCATATTTGGGGATCATATTGTACATCGCGGGCGGCGTATAGAAGCCGGGCTTATCCGCCAGACCGATCTGGGCGTTGTTGCGGTTATTGGTGTCGATCTCAAAGGTGAAATCCGTGCCGTCATGATTGGTCACACGCAATCCCTTTGCCTTGAGGATCATTTCCGCCATATAGTCGGTCATAGCCTGCATTTCGGGAGAATAACAGCCCAGCAGCATATCCATCAGCTCGTCCACGTCCATAATGGAGATGAGCATATAATGCAGATTGGGGTTATTGACAAAGGAATCTTCAAATGCGTCAGAATACAGCCAACCCATGGTGCCGGTGTCCAGCCAATAGTTGGCTTCCTTCATCATGGCCGTAAAGGGCTTATAGGCAACTACGGTGTCGGCGATCTTCCCGTGGCTGGGGGCGGGGGCGGTTTTAATGATCAGGCACTTTGCGCCTGCCGCGTAGGTCTCGCGGGAAACCGCTTCGTTAATGTCGTGATGGGAACCGTAATCCGAGGTGATAACCAGCGTATCACCTTCCTTCAGCTTGAAGGTTGTGTGCACGATAAATTTTGCGATTTGTTCAATTTTCTGCTCTCTGGTCATGATCGTACCTCCTGTCTTTTCATTGTTGTGTTTTATAAGAATCCTCATAATGGCGAATCACCGCATCTGCCAGCGGAGCCAATGCGTTATGAACGAAGCGGCCATTCTCCATAATGGGAACCTCATCGATCCAAATGGAACCATTCAATACCATGCCGTCGAAGTGGGATTTCGAAATATTGCCGTTGGGCGGCGCTTCCGAGGGCGTTACGTGGCCGAATCCCCAGTTCAGCGTGCCCCAGGAACGTTCGTCCAGGATCCCCTCACCACACAGTCCCTTCACACCGGCCAGCAGCCCCAGATTGGTATGCGCAACCTTGTAAATATTCTCCTCGTTCCACTGTGCCAACCATGTCATCACAGAGTCGGCGTCAGCCTGGTTCTCACATTCTGTTCCTATGATCTTTCCGTCCTTGATCAAAATTGTCAGCGGCTTGTCCAGCAGCCCCCACGGGTCACAGTATACCGCGCTCATTACTAATTTCCCGTTACAGGAACCAAACCGCGGGACAATGTTAAACAGGGCCGGCAACGTGAAAAATCCGGGAACAGAGGCGTTTCCGATATCCACAGTGATCACATGCCGGTGCTCGATCTCAAACTCCAGATCCGTACCAAGTGCACAGCCCACGCGAATACGGGAAGCGCCGTCTACCATCCGCTTGATCTGTGCGCACAGCTCCACCAGTGCATCACAATAGTTATACACAAAGGTCTTGTACAGCAGGTCAAGATCGAGATTGGAGATCAGCAGATAGCGGATATCCGGATTTGTTGCCAGCACAGTCTCAAAAGCATCGGAATACAGCCACCCCATCGTGCCGGTATCCAACCAGCAGTCCGCCTCCTTCATCAGCGCTGTAAAAGGCTCATAGGCAATAACGGTATCTGCGATTTTCCCATGGCTGGGGGCAGGGGCGGTAATAACGATCATACATTTGGCACCCGCCTGATAGGCAGCCTTGGAAATAGCCTCGTTCAAATCGTGGCGGGAACCGTAGTCCGATGTAATAACCAACGTTTCGCCCGGTTTCAGCTGAAAGGTTCTATTGACCATCGCGTCAGCAAAATAGGTCAGTCTTTCTTCATGTGTCATGGTATCATACCTCCTGAGAATCATGCGCTGCCAGCAAGTGGCAGGCAGCGATCACGCCGTTTGCGCATTTTCGCAGCTTGGGAAGCTGCTGTGCACACTGTTCGGCGGCATAGGGACATCTGGTATGGAAGCAGCAGCCATCCGGCACGTTGATGGCGCTGGGCAAATTGTCATCCAGTGTACTGATATCATCCAAATTATCCGTATCCATGCTGGGGATCGCCGCAAACAGTGCCCTGGTGTACGGATGCTGCGGGTGATGGAATACCTCATCGGAATCGCCGTATTCCACCAGCCGACCCAAATACATAACCGCGATCTTATCTGCCATGTAGTGAACAACACTCAAATCATGGGAGATCAGGATATAAGTCAACTGCAGCTGCTCCTTCAAGCTGCCTAACAGATCTAAGATCTGTACCTGCGAAACCACGTCGATGGAGGAAGTGGGTTCATCCAGAACGACCAGCTTCGGCTGCAGAACCAACGCTCTGGCGATGGCAATGCGTTGGCGCTCGCCATTACTGAATTCATGGGGATACAAGAAGGCACCCTCCGGCGGCAGGCCCACCATTTGCAGCGTTTTCTGCACCTGCGTCAAAATCTCTTGCGTGTTCATTTTGGTCTGCACCGCCAGAGGCTCTCCCACAATGTCCTTTACCAGCATACGTGGGTTCAACGACCAGTAAGGATCCTGAAACACGATCTGAATGTTCTTGCGCTCCGCCTGCAGTTCCCTTTTGTTCAGTGCGTACAGATCCTTTCCATCAAAGAGAACCTTTCCATCTGTGGGATTTGTCAGCTTCAAGACCGTATTGACCAGCGTAGACTTTCCGCAGCCGGATTCCCCTACGATGCCAACCACCTCGCCGCGGCGAATATTGAACGACACATTGTCCACCGCTTTGACAAAGCGCTGCTCACCCCAAAAGCCCTTTCGCTTTACGGGAAAGTACTTCTTTAAGTGCTTGATCTCAAGAATATTTCCGTCCATCAGCGTCCAGCCTCCTTTGCCAGATTACAGCGCACATAATGCTCTCCGCCCACATGGATCATATGCGGCTCCTGCATACAGGCCTCGCAGCGCAGAGCGCACCACGGATAGTAATGACAGGGCGAAGGATTTTCTCCCTCCAAAATATCAATCGTTCGCGGGCGAAAGGACTTATCTTTGGGGATCGCATTGAGCAAAACGTCCGTATAGGGATGTTTGCCTTCCTTCAGCACCTCGTGTGTCGTACCCTGCTCGACAACATAGCCGTTTTGTAAAATCGCCACATGGTCGCAGGTGGCGTAAATCAAGCCCGGGTTATTCGCAATGAACAGCAGCGTGACGTTCAGTCTTGCCTGCAGTTCTTTCAGCAGTTTCAAAATACCCGCCTGAATGGTAACGTCCAGATTGCGGGTCGGCTCATCGGCAATGATAAACTCGGAACCGCAGCTTAATGCCAGAGCGATAATGACACGCTGCCGCTGTCCGCCGCTAAGCTCGTGCGGGTACTTATCCATCACGCTTTGCACATCAGGCAGCTTAACCAAGTCTAACATTTCCAGCGCCTTATTCCTTGCCTCGTGCTTATTAAGTCCCTGATTCTGCATGATGACGTTGATCATCTGCTGTCCTATGGAATAGACCGGATTCAGCGTTGACATGGGATCCTGAAAGATCATGGCGACCTTTTTTCCACGGATTTCCGTTGCCATCTCCTTGCCGGTCTTCTGCAGAACATCCTCGCCATCAAGGAGGATTTTTCCGCTGGCATATTCTCCGGGCGGAACTTCCAAAAGCTGGAGAATCGCTTGCGCCAGAACCGTTTTTCCTGTGCCGCTTTCACCAATGAGGCCAAGTGCTTGTCCTTTTTCAATGCACAAATTCTCAATCGACAGAACATGCTTTTTTTGCCCCGACGTATTGTAGTTGATCGTCAAATTCTCGATTTGCAAATATGGCGTTCCCATTGCGGCTCCTCCTTACTTCTTCTTGGTCTTTGGGTCAAGGATCTCACGCAGACCGTCTCCTACCAGATTAAATGCCAGGACGGTGACAAAGATAGCCAGGCCGGGAAAAATGCTGTACCACCATGCGTTCAAAAAGTAATTGCGGCTTGTACTGACCATGAGTCCCCATTCCGGTGTCGGCGACTGAGCCCCAAGGCCCAAAAAGCTCAACGAGGCCAGTGTCATAATGACGTTTCCCAAATCCATGGAAACTTGAACAATAACAGGTGCCAGACAGTTTGGGATCACATGGCTTGTGATAATTTTGAAGTTGGGTGTTCCGATCGCCTTGGCAGCCTTTACGAATTGCCGCTCTTTTACAGAAACTGCCTGTCCCCGTACAATTCGTGTATAAGATGGCCACCAGGAAATCACGATCGCAATAATGGCATTTTGCAGACTGGGCCCAAGAATGGCCGCTACAGCCATGGCCAGCAGCAGTGACGGGAAGCTGAGGAACATATCTGTGATGCGCATGATAATGTCATCTACCACTCCGCCAAAATAGCCGGCTGTTGCACCTAATATCACCCCGACCACTACAGAGATGGCAACACAGATCACGGCTGTTCCCAATGAGACCCGGGTGCCGATCAGGGTACGAAGGAAGATATCCCTGCCCAATTCATCTGTGCCAAACAAATGCTGTGAGCTCGGTGCCTGCAGCGTAAATGCGGCGTCGGCCTGCTCGTTGATCTCCTGCACAGACGGCAGGACGACCGGTGCGAAAATGGCAATCAGGACAAGCGCAAAAACAAGGTACAGCGCGATCCGTGTCAAGGTGTTACGCTTAAGAAGCCGGTAAGAGTTCCAGGCTTCTTTCAATTTTGGTTTCATTGTTTTCCATAATCTGCTGTTTCTCATAAAGCCCTCCTGCTGTTGAGTGATTCATTCATGCATCCGGGAGGCCGATCAAGCCCGAACCCGCGGATCCGTGGCAATAATCAGATCCGCAATCAGGTTCAAGATCACGTATACCACGGCGGAAAACAAAGTGGCGCCCATAATGGCCGGTGTATCCATATTCATAACAGAATTGGAGACATAAGTTCCCAAGCCCGGCCAACTAAAAATAGCTTCCACCAAGAAGGTGTTTATCAGCGTGTAGCCGATACAGGTCGCAACAACCGTCACGGTAGTTCCTAACGTATTCTTTAACGCATATTTCCAAAGAACCAGACTTTCTTTCAATCCATAGGAGCGCGCTGATTTGATATACTCTTCTCCCAAAATTTCCACCAGCGAGGCTCTTGTCATCTTGGACACAAGCCCCATGGGGTACAGCGAGATGGTTACGGCAGGAAGGATCATATGCTTAAAAACATCCCACAGCATGACGCCGTTACCGGCAAGAATACAATCCAGCAGCATAAAGCCTGTCCTCCGCGGCACATCCTGTGTCAGCATCAGCATGACATCGATCTGTCCGCCCAGCGGAAGCCAATTCAGCAGTCGGTAAAATATCAACTGCAGAAACAGCGCCGTCCAAAAGGTCGGCAGCGAAACAGCGCCCACGGAAAAGAACCGGCAAAAATGATCCAGCAGCTGATCCTTTTTCTTGGCAGAATTGATGCCCAGCGGAATACCAATCGCAACAGCAATGATCATGGCCATCAGCACAAGTTCAACCGTAGAGGGGATATACTCTCTCAGCTCATTAGTAACAGGCTGTTTTGTACGCAGCGACGTACCCAGGTCACCGTGCAGCAGGTCATTCAAATATAGAACATACTGCGTCGTCAGCGGCTTATCCAGTCCCATTTCAATGCGAGCTTGCTCTCGCTGTTCCGGTGTGGCGCGTGTTCCGACCACCTTGGAAACCGGGTCGGAAGGAACAACGCGGCATAAGATGAAAGTGATGGTAATTACACCAAATAACACCAAACACCCCAGCAGTAAACGCTTCACTATGTATTTGAGCATTTCCGTATCCTCCCTGGCAAATCTTTTCGTATGCTGCTATCGCTGTTTTTCTGCACTGTCTAAAATGCCCTGTGTATTTTTAAATCTGTTATAAATAAAAATACACCACAAAAAGTTATCTGTCAATTAAATTATGTAATATTTTATATTTTTCTCAAAATTACTAAAATTTATTAACGTTTTTAGGCGAGTTTGACTATGAATTTGTAAGTATATCTAATAATATTTTGTGTTTTCAAAAATTTTTTAGGCTAAATATCCATTCACATATATTTGAAGGAAATTGCGTATCCGGAATATTTATTCATTTTTTCGCAACGAAATATTGACAATTATTCACCGTCCCTCACTGCGACACATTTTCCCGCCGCAAGGTTTTACGGCGGGTCTGCGTTTCGGTTCTGCGTTCTCCCCCTTTTCGACCTTTTATGGGAATTTGTGAAAAATATCTTGACAAGATACCCCTGAGTCAGTATAATATCATTCGTTAAGTCATGTCTGAATGACTCTTAAAGAGCGCCCTGGATCGAGCCGGGTGCATCGGAGGGAGGGAAAAATAGATGTCCGAAATTCATGTCAAGGAAGGCGAATCTCTGGATAGCGCCCTGAAGCGTTTCAAGAGAAGCTGCGCTAAGGCCGGTATTGTTGCCGAGGTGCGTCGCAGAGAGTGCTATGAAAGCCCCAGCGTTAAGCGCCGCAAGAAGTCCGAGGCTGCCCGCAAGAATCGCAACAAGCGCTATTATTAATGAACGCAAAAAAATTGCTTCCCATTCGGGAAGCAATTTTTTTGCGCTTTTATTTGGCGGGCGGCGCAAGGGGTACCGTCACGCGGATCGTCGTCCCCTGTCCGGGCGTGCTCTCCAGATGGATCCCGCCGCCCAGATCGCTGACGGCATGCTTGACGATAGAAAGGCCAAGGCCAGTGCCGCCGCTCTGGCGGGAATGGCTTTTGTCCACGCGGTAGAACCGCTCGAACACACGGCTCTGGTGCTCCGGCGGTATACCGATGCCGGTATCAGCCACGGTCAGCATAGCGCTGTCGCCGCAGCGGCTTACGTCTACCGTAACGCTGCCGCCGGTAACATTGTACTTGATGGCATTGTCGCAAAGGTTATACAGCACCTCTGACAGCAGGCGGCGAGCCGCCTGCACAGTGATATCCTCACCGGTGACGGTCATGGTCACGTTTTTGGCCTCCGCCGCATCGTGGAGACCACGTACAGTCTCCTGTGCCAGCGGCAGCAGCGCCACATTCTCGGCTGGCAGAGACACACCCTCGTCCAGCTGAGACAACCGGATGATATCCTCGATCAGCGTCACCAAACGGGCCGCCTCGTCGTGGATGCGGGCCACGAAGGCCGCCTGATCCTCCGGCTTCACCAGGCCGTTCTGCAGCAGCTCCGCGCTGCCCATGATGGATTGCAGCGGGGTTTTCAGCTCGTGGGACACGTTGGCGGTGAACTCACGGCGGTTACGCTGGGCCAGAGCCTGCTCCGTCACGTCAAAGGCCACCACCACCGCACCGGTGACGGTGCCGTTGGACTGGATGCGGCTAATATCCATTTGATACTCCCGTCCCTCACGGCAGGTATGGATCTCACTGTGGCCGTCCGCCATGGCCTGATGCAGGGCACGGCTCACCTGTCCGTCCCGCTCAATGGTCAGGAAATCCTGTCCCACGCAGGCAGCGTCCGTCTGAAACAGGGTGCAGGCCGCCGGATTGATGCTGAGGATCTCGCTCTTCTCGTTCAGCAGCACCAGCCCCTCCTGCATACTGCCGGTGACCTGGGCAAACTCATCCCGCTTACGCTGCAATTCCCGCACCTGTTGGTCGATCTGGCGGCGCTGTTGGTTGATACGGCCCAGCAGGGGCGAAAGCTCTTCATAGGTATCGTTGTCCAGCGGGTGCTCCAGATCCAATTGATTCAGCGGCGCCACAATGTGGCGGGCCAGCCGCCGCGCCAGCAGTGCCGACAGTGCCAGCGCCAGCGCCAGCACGATCAAAAAAGGCTGCAGCATGCCCAGCACCAGTACGCCCGCCGTGGCGCGGCTGATGGAAATACGCAGCACCGTACCGTCACCGAGCCGCCGCGCCTGATAGAGCGTCTTTTCCAGCAAAGTGGCAGAGTAGCGGCTGCTCTCCCCCTGCCCCGCCAGCAGCGCCTGCTGGATCTCCTGACGTTGCGCGTGGTTTTCCATGGTTTCGGCATCAGTGCGGGTGTCGTAGCGCACAGTGCCATCCGCCGCCACCCAGGTCAGGCGGTAGCGATCAGAGGTCAGGGAACGGAGATAGGCTTCCCCCTCCCCCTGCTCCATGGCGGCGGCGGCAAGGCTCAGCTCGTCCTTCAACTGCTGCTCCTGCACGCCGCAGAAGTATTCATACAAAAAGCCCATGATGATCACAATGCCCGCCAGCAGCACCGCGCCGGCGGTCAGGATCATCGAGCGGAAAATTCGTTTTGTCATAGCCGTGCCTCCCATCGGTAGCCCACGCCCCGCACAGTCTCAATACGGTCGCCGCAGGGGCCCAGTTTTTGACGCAGGGTGCGGATGTGCATATCCACCGTGCGGCTCTCGCCCACATAATCCGCGCCCCACACGTCGTTGAACAGCTGATCCCGTGTAAATGCCATGCCGGGGTGGGACAAAAACAACCGCAGCAGCTCAAACTCCTTATAGGTCAGCGTCACCCGCTGCCCCTCCGCCGTGACGGTATGTCCCTCCGGATCCAGCGTGACACCGCCGCCGGACAGAAGGCGGCTCTGGCGGGCGGGTGCGCAGCGCCGCAGCACCGCCTTGACCCGGGAGACCATCTCCATCATGCCGAAGGGCTTCACCAGATAGTCGTCGGCGCCCATGTCCAGACTTTGGATCTTGTCATACTCCATACCCTTGGCCGTTGCCATGATGACCGGCACATCGCGGGTCTGGGGCATCTGGCGCAGATAGCGCAGCAGCGACACGCCGTCCTCGCCGGGCAGCATCACATCCAGCAGCACCAGCTCCGGCGTCTCGGTCTCCAGTGTCTCACGGAAGGATGCGCCGTCGGCAAAGCCACGGGCCTGAAAGCCGGTGGAATTCAGGGTATATACCTCGATCTCGCGGATGCCGCTGTCATCCTCCACACACCAGATCATGTCCGTTCTCCTCTCCGTCATGGGCACCGGTGACGGCAAACACTACCCAACCGGCAATGTTGGTGGCATGGTCACCGATGCGCTCGAAATACTTGGCGATCATCAATAGATCCAGAGCATACTCGCCGTCATCCGGACGACGGGCGATCCAGTCGATCAGTGTGGCTTTGACCTTACGGAAGTCCTCGTCCACGATATCATCCCGTTGGATCACCTGGCGGGCCAGCGTCACATCCCGCCGCACATAGGCATCCACGCTGCCCGTCACCATGGAGATGGCAGCGCGGGCCATATGACCCACAAAGGCACACTCCTCGCCGGAGCGGCCATTGAGAAAACCGATGATCTCCGCAATGTCCTCGGCCTGGTCGCCGATGCGCTCCATATCGGTGATCATCTTCAACGCGGCGGAGATCTGCCGCAGGTCGCGAGCCACCGGCTGCTGCTGCAGCAAGAGTTTCAGACACAGGGACTCAATGTCCCGCTCCTTCTGGTCGATGCCTGCGGCGCGGGGCTTCACCTGAGCCGCCAGATTCGTGTCGCCCTCCATCAGCGCCTTGGCCGCGGCGGCAATGACCTCCTCGCACAAGGCGCCCATTTCGATCAGCTCCCGATTCAGCAGCGCCAGCTGTTCATCAAAATAACTTCTCATCATCCAAACCTCCCCGTGATGTAGTCCTCTGTCCGCCGATCCGCCGGCTGGGCAAACATCTGCTCCGTATCGCCGCACTCCACCAACTCACCCAGCAGGAAGAATGCGGTACGGTCAGAGATACGGGCGGCCTGCTGCATATTGTGGGTTACGATAACTATAGTATACCTGTCTTTCAGCTCTGTGGCAAGCTCTTCTATGCGGGAAGTGGAAATTGGATCCAGTGCGCTGGTAGGCTCGTCCATCAGCAACACCTTCGGCTCCACCGCCAGAGCGCGGGCGATGCACAGGCGCTGCTGCTGGCCGCCGGACAGGCCCAGAGCCGATTTTTTCAGCCGATCCTTCACCTCGTCCCAGATGGCCGCGCCCCGCAGAGCGCGCTCCACAATATCATCCAGCTTTGCCCGGGCGGTGATGCCGTGGGTACGGGGGCCGTAAGCCACATTATCATAAATACTCATGGGGAACGGATTCGGCTTTTGAAATACCATGCCGATCTCCTTGCGCAGATGGTTCACATCCACCGAGGGGGCGAAAATATCCTGCCCCTGATAACACACCTTTCCGGTGATGCGCACATTGGAGATCAGGTCGTTCATCCGGTTCAGCGTTTTGAGAAAGGTGGATTTTCCGCAGCCGGACGGGCCGATAAGAGCGGTGATGCTGTGTTCCGGAATGGTGATATCCACGTTTTTCAGCGCCTGCGTCTGGCCGTACCAGAGACACAGATCGTCAACGGTCATAATGTCGCTCATATGCTTCTCCTCCTTTGGAAGTATTTGCCCACCAGCGCGGCGGACAGGTCGATAACCAGCGCCAGCACCATCAGAATGGCGGCAATGGCAAAGGCCACGTCAAATTCGCCCTGCTCTTTGGCGTAGACGTACAGGGCCACGGAAAGGGTAGCGCCCGCGTTTTCCAGGCCATCTTTCAGATTGTAGAGATTGTGGGCAAAGCC
Source organism: uncultured Oscillospiraceae bacterium (assembly GCA_934597125.1). GTDB lineage: Bacteria > Bacillota > Clostridia > Oscillospirales > Oscillospiraceae > Vescimonas. Next base: position 2,869 of record CAKTQM010000014.1, on the reverse strand, counting down.
CGCCGTGTACAACAGCGCCGCTGTCTCGCCCAGAATTCGGCCCACCGCCAGAATGCAGCCGGTGATGACACCGTCCACGCAGCCGGGCAGCACCACGGTGCGGATGACCCGCCACTTCCCTGCCCCCAGACCGAAAGCGCCCTCACGGTAGCTCTGGGACACGGTTTTCAGGCTCTCCTGGGTGGTGCGCATGATGGTGGGCAGGTTCATGATCACCAGTGTCAGAGCACCGGCCAACAGAGATGTCTGCATCCCCAGAAACTGACAGAAGAACATCATGCCCACCAGGCCGTAGATAATGGATGGGATGCCGGACAGTGTCTCGGCGGCGTATTCAATGGCCGCCACCAGCTTTTTGTTGGCGGCATACTCCGTCAGATACACCGCCGCCCCCACGCCCAGCGGCAGCACGATCACCAGAGCCGCCAGCACGATATACACCGTGTTAAGAATATCCGGCAGGATGCCGATAGTGCCGCTTAAATAGCTGGGTTTGGTGCTGAGCAGCTGCCAGCTCAGATGGGGCACGCCCTTGCAGAGCACATAGCCGATCATAAACAGCACCAGCGCGCAGGTCAACCCGACGCTGACGCCCATCAGCGCCCGCATAACGCCGCCATAGGCCTTCCGGCGGCGGGAGATATTGTTTTCCATGGCTTATCCCTCCTTGCTGCGCTTGAGGAAAAAGTTCAGCGCGGCGTTGATGAGCATGATGAATAAAAACAGCACCAGCGCGATAGAGAACAGCGCCTGCCGCTGCAGGCCCTGCCCGGCATAGGCCATCTCGCTGGCCACGGCGGTAGTCAGGAAACGAACGCTCTGGAACAGGCCAGGCATATTGGGTACGTTGCCGGACACCATGATGACTGCCATGGCCTCGCCGATGGCACGGCCCACGCCCAGCACCACCGCCGCGGCGATACCGCTCTTGGCGGCGGGGACGGAAACGCGGAACCACGTCTCCACCGGTGTGGCGCCCAGCGCCAGCGAGGCATCCTCGTACTCACGGGGCACCGCCTCCAGCGCCGTCATGGACACCTTGATGATGGAGGGCAGGATCATGACCGCCAGCACGATGATGGCCGCCAGCAGACCGGAACCGTCGGGAATATGAAAAAGCTTCCGGATACCCGGCACCAGCACCAGCATACCCACAAGGCCGTACACCACCGAGGGGATCCCCGCCAGCAGGCTCACCGCCGAGGAGACGATCTCCTTCATGCGTCTGGGCGCGGCCTTGGCCAGATACACCGCCGTGAAAAAGCCCACCGGCACGCCCAGCAGGATCGCACCCGCCGTGCCGTAGACACTGGTGAGGATAAAGGGCAGGATGCCATATTTGGGCTCTGCCGCCGTGGAGTCCCACACCGGCCCGAACAGAAAGTCCACAAGACCGATCTGCCGAATGGCCGGAATGCCTGAAATCACCAGATATACGGTGATCAGCAGCACACAGCCCACGGTAACCAGTCCCAGAATCAGAAAAATGCCGTGGATGATGGTCTCCAGCAGCCGTTTGTCATGTCTCATACGCCACTCCTTTCTGCGGCTATGGGGCGGCATCCCGCAGGACGCCGCCCTTCGCCGTATGTTGTTAGCCGTTGGCAGACACTGCGCCAGCGGCGGAGATGATGGCTGCCGCGTCAGCGGAGGTCACGTAGTCAAAGAACGCCTGCGCAACGGGAGAGAGGGGCACGCCTTCCTTAGTCACCAGCACGAAGGAACGCTGCACCGTGTAGCTGCCGTCCTTAACGGTATCCTCGCTGGGAGCTACGCCGCCCACGCTCAGGGCCTTGACACTGTCCTTGACAGCGGCCAGAGAGGCATAGCCGATGGCATCGGGGTTCTGGCTGACGGCGGTAATCACGTCACCGGTGGAGGTCAACTCCTGACGGTACTGGCAAGCCTCCTGCGTGCCGGTAATGGACTCAAAGCCATCGCGGGTGCCGCTGCCTGCCTCACGGCCGATCAGGACGATGGCCGCGTCATTGCCGCCTACATCCTTCCAGTTAGTGATCTTGCCGGTGTAGATGTCGGCAATCTGCTCCACAGTCAGGTCGGATACGGGGTTGTCGGGGTGAACGATGATGGCGATGCCGTCATAGGCCAGCACGGTCTCCTTCAGGCCGGAGGCCTTCTCGTCGTCCTTCAGGGCACGGCTGGACAAACCGATGTCGCAGCGGCCTTCGCTGACGGCGGTGATGCCCGCGCCGGAGCCGGTGGGGTTGTAGCCCACGGTGGTGCCGGCATTGGCGGCCATAAAGGACTCACCCAGCGCACCGATGACCTTCTCCATGGAGGTGGAACCGTCAGTGGACACGGTGCCGGTGATGGCGGCATCATTGTTGTCGGCGGCAGTGTCGCCGCTGTTGTCGTTGCTGCTGCCGCATGCGGCCAGGCTCAGCGCCAAAACCAGCGCAAGCGCAAGGGCAATAAACTTTTTCATAATGTATATCTCCTTTTCATTTGGTATCTGTTTGATTTGGATGTCTCATCCTTACAGCTATCAGCTTACGGCAGGCGTGTAAAATGGAAAAGCGCGGTCATGTAAAATCCATGTCAAATTGTGCGATTTCGGAACTTCAAAAAAATGTCAAAAATTTTTGAAATTGGGTGTTGACATTTTTCCATATGCTTGCTATAATATACAAGCTTGAGTTCGACGACGAAAGCGCAACATGGCCAAGTAGTTCAGTTGGTTAGAACGCCAGCCTGTCACGCTGGAGGTCGAGGGTTCGAGCCCCTTCTTGGTCGCCATATATGCTGCTGTAGCTCAGTAGGTAGAGCGCATCCTTGGTAAGGATGAGGTCGGCGGTTCGAATCCGCCCAGCAGCTCCAAAAAGTCCTGTTTTCTCTCGAAAACAGGACT
>CAKTQM010000013.1 GCA_934597125.1 uncultured Oscillospiraceae bacterium | reverse complement strand
TTCATTTTTCTTTTCCTCCCTTCACGTCTATGCCCCCAGCAAACTCTGGTCGAACGCGAACAGCGCCTCGTTGATCTTGAAAATGTCATAGTCCCGCTGCATGATGAAGTACTCGATGATGACATCAAACTTGCTGCTGGGGCTGAGGGCGTAGCCCGCCCGGGCGATGAGGTCGCGGGTCTCCGGCAGGCTCAGTTCCAGCGCGATGGCGAAGGCCACCGCCGTGGGCTTGGAGGGCTTGTAGTCCGGGTTGTTGCGGATTTTCGAGAACAGCTTGCGGTCTACGTTGGCCTTCTTGTAGACCTCAGCGTCCTTTTTTCCGCTGCGGTCGATGAGCTTCAACAGCGTCTCTGAAAATCCGGTGTCCAAATGCGCAAGCGCCTCGTCCAGCCCGGAGGCCGCCATGGGCGCGTCCTCGTAGGCGGTCAGCATCCGGCTTTCGACAACGCCCATCCGACGCATCCGCTCCCGGCGGGAATCGGTGTGGGCATCCACATAGTGGTCGTCGATGTAGGCGGCGATGTCCGCGAAAAGCTTATTGCCGATCTGGTACGCCGCGCGGTCGAAAATGACGATGTACACCGTCATGTCGTTCTCTGCGAGGAATTCGCTGATGGTGTCCACCGCTACGCGGAGCGCCTGATCCTTGGGATAGCCAAAAACGCCGGAGGAGATCAGCGGGAAGGCTACCGTCTCACAGCCGTGCTCCTTCGCCAGCGCAAGGCTCGTCCGGTAGCAGGAGGCGAGCTTTTCCCGCTCACCGTACTTACCGCCGTTCCACACAGGGCCCACGGTGTGGATCACATATTTGCACGGCAGGCGGTACGCGCCCGTGATCTTGGCCTCGCCGATCCGGCAGCCGCCCAGCGTCCGGCACTCTTGGAGCAGCTCCGGCCCCGCCGCCCGGTGGATGCAGCCATCCACGCCGCCTCCGCCCAGCAGAGATTCCTTCGCTGCGTTGACGATGGCGTCCACGGGCATTTTCGTGATGTCGTTGCGAACGATGATAAGGGGCATATCGTGTATCGCCTCCATTCTAGCGACTTTTTAAAATATTGTAGCAGAATACACTCGGTTTTGCAATGGACGTTGGGATGTCTAATAGTCTTGATTGAAAATTCCCATTGCTGGTCAGACTAGTAGCGGTGCAAAAATGACCACGCTGTAATCAAAGAAAAGGTTCCGCAGCCCTGCGGGGCCGCGACGCCGGAGGAAGCGGACGCACGCTGTAAACGCGCACATCCGTTTCCTCCGGCTTGTTGTATCATCCCACGGTCAACCTCACACAGAGCAGAGACGCCCCGTGTTTGCACCTGTGAGCCGATGTGTAGACTCTTTCGGGGAAGGGTAGCATCCTTGTCGCAGAGAGGGATTTCGATCCGGTTTTGGGCGAATTTGAGCAAGATTCCAGTGCGCCGAAAAAGGAGCAGGAGAAAGGCATTGGCGCTTTTCGCGCCAATGCCTATTCACAGCAGCCCGCAGTGCGAGCTGCCGCAAGGGTTTGCGGGTTTTGGAAATTGACGCTTTTTTCGAGGTTCCCAGAACGGTTTGACGCTAAATTTGAGAAAAGTCGCCGCAAAGCCCCGTGTCACAACGGTTTGCGGCGGCGCTTTGATAGAAAATCGGTACGCTTTATACCGTTGTAGTCGGCGGAAGTCTCCGTAGCAGCTCAAATCTTGCTACGCCATAAACAAAGATAAGCGGCGGTTGAGAATTGATAACTTTCTGATAATAGTGTGGCTTCCCCATAGCTTTTCTCTGCCTTTTACGGTATTGTGTACCGTTACAAAGGAGGTCGATTTTATGCCAAAACGACGAGCAAACGGAGAAGGCAATATCCGAAAGCGCAAGGATGGCCGATGGGAGGGACGTTACACAGTCGGCCACGATCCCGAAACCGGCAAGGCAATCATCAAAAATGTCCTCGGCAAAACGCAAGCGGAGGTCAAGGAGAAGTTGAAGAAAGCCATAGAGGAAAACGTCGGCATCGACTACGGACGGGCCAAGACCTACACGGTGGGAACATGGCTGGAAGTGTGGATGGAGAACTACGCCAAGGTGAAATTGCGCCCGTCCACGTTCAAGACCTCGCAAGGCTTTCTGAAAAACCACATCAAGCCGCAGATCGGCAGCATTCCGCTGGCAGAATTGACTTCTCTGGACTTGCAGCGGCTCTACAAGCACCTGCTGGACGGTGGCCGGGTAGACCGCGTCGAGGCCAAGAAAAAGTCGAAAGGTCTGGCCCCAAAGACTGTCCGCAACATCCACCAGATGATCGGCTCGGCGTACAACCTCGCCATGGAGCAGAAGTTGGTAACCCGCAATCCGACACAGGGCTGCGCCTTGCCGAAAGTCGAACACAAGGAGATGAAAACGCTGACCGCCGACCAGCTCAGCTCCTTCTTCCAAGAAGCCAGGGATAGCGGCGTGTACGAGCTCTACTACCTCGACCTCGCTACCGGACTTCGGCGGGGCGAACTGCTGGGGTTGAAATGGACGGACGTCGACCTCGACCGTGGTGTGCTGAAAATCCAACGGGCAATTTCACGGCAGAATGGCAAAATAGTCGAAGCACCATTGAAAACGAAAAACGCCTATCGAACGCTGCCCCTGTCGGCAGACGCGATAAGCATTCTGAAAATGCAGAAATGCAAAGTCGGAAATAGCGAGTGGGTATTCCCATCGCCCACCGAAGGCCCTATGTCACCGGACAGCGTCCTGCATATGCTGCAAAGAGTGCTGAAACGGGCGGGATTGCCACGGATACGCTTTCATGACCTTCGACACACCTTCGCAACCATGGCGCTGCAAAACGGCGTGGACGTAAAAACCGTCTCCTCGATGCTCGGTCACTACTCCGCAGGCTTCACGCTGGACACCTATGCCCACGTCACCACCGACGCACAGTTCAAGGCGGCGCAAACGATGGGGAGCATCCTCTCCCGTGCTGTCTGACGGTTTCCGCTATCCGTTCCCGTTGGGGTCAGCGTTTGGGTCTGAAAAGAGCAACAGGCGAAAATAGCAACTTATGCAAAACAAAAATCCTCGAAATCTTACGATTCCGAGGATTTTTGGCACGCCGTGAGGGATTCGAACCCCCGGCCTTCTGGTCCGTAGCCAGACGCTCTATCCAGCTGAGCTAACGGCGCATGTCTCTCCAGACGACTTGCTAATAATAGCATATCTTTTCCAAAAAAGCAAGAGGTATTTTTGCTTTTTTTGATTTTTTTCGGGTTGTAAAAGGAAGGAAATTGTGGTATCGTAAAGAAAAAGGTTCTATACACTATTGGCGGAGGGGAAAATGATGAGCACAAATTTCAGAACATGTATGTTTGGCGGCTTTGATCGAACCGATGTGATCAAATATATTGAACAGTCCGCCCGAGAGGCTCAGGAGAAGACCGAGGCGCTGGAGAAAGAGAATAACGCACTGCGCATGGAAAAAGAGCGGATGGAGCAGGCGCTCCGTACATTGCACGCCCAGAGAAAGCAGGAACGTCAGGATGAGGTGGAGCAGGTGTCGTTGCAGCAGCAGTTGGAGATGGTGCGGGCAGAGCTGAACACCGTGAAGGAGGAAGCTGAAACACTGCGCCGCGAGAAGGAGACGCTGCGTACCGAGAACGAGGGACTGCGGGCGGCAGCCAGTGAATACATAAACCTGAAAGAGCATATAGGGGACATTGAAATCAGTGCCCATCGCCGTACGGAGGAATTCCGTGCTCAGGCTATTGAGAGGCTGCGTCAGATCATCGGTCAGCAGCGGGGTTGGTGTCAGGCGCAGAGGGGGCAGTATGCCTTTATAAATGAGAAGCTGCTGCAGGAGGTGCGTCGGACAGAGGACATTCTGGTGAACTGTGACTTCTCCGGATTTGACACCATGCTGGAGGGCTTGCAGAATCTTGAGGATTCGCTGAAATAATAGGGAATACAACAAAAATACCCCCGTCCTTGCAGGCGGGGGTATTTTATAGGCTTGTAGACTTGCGAGAAAATTACAGCAGCATGATGCCGGCGTCAGCGCAGGCTTTTTCGGTTTCGGCATCCCACAGGCTGGCCTGTACCTCACCGATATGGCAGGTGCCGATCATCAGCATGCACAAACGAGACTGGCCGATACCGCCGCCGATGGTCAGAGGCAGTTCGCCATTGAGCAGCATCTTATGGAAGGGCAGCTCACGGCGGTCATTGCAGCCACGGGCGTTCAACTGATAGTCCATAGCGGCCTCGTCCACGCGGATACCCATGGAGGAGATCTCAAAGGAGCTGTCCAGAATGGGGTTATACAGCAGAATGTCGCCATTCAAAGACCAGTCGTCGTAGTCGGGGGCACGGCCATCATGGGGCTTTCCGGAGCGTTTCAGGTTGTCGCCGATCTGCATGAGAAACACGGTGTGGTGTTCACGGCAGATGGCATGCTCCCGCTCCTTGGGGGTCAGGTCGGGCCAGCGATCCTCCAGCTCCTGAGTGGTGACGAAATAAACCTCACGCTCCAGCTTGGTATGCAGGCTGGGGAAAGCGATCTGCAGCGCGTCGTTGGTTTCCACCACGGCACCCACGATGGCGCGGACGGTCTGCTTCAAGAAGTTGACGTTACGATCCTCGCGGGAAATGACTTTTTCCCAGTCCCACTGATCCACGTAGACGGAATGGAGGTTATCCACCTCTTCGTCGCGGCGAATGGCGTTCATATCGGTGAAAAGGCCCTTGCCAACATTGAACTCATAGCGTTTCAGGGCCAGACGCTTCCACTTTGCCAGAGAATGTACCACCTGACCGTTGGCGCCGACATCGGGAATATCGAAGGAAACAGGGCGCTCCACGCCGTTGAGGTTGTCATTCAAACCGGAGTCCTCACGGACAAACAGGGGGGCGGAGACCCGGCGCAGATTCAGCGCTTGACCCAGATTGACCTGAAAGTTACTCTTGATGAACTCGATAGCACGCTGCATTTCGTAGACAGACAGCGGCGTTTTGTAACCGGCGGGAATGAAAACCTTACTCATGCCTTAGCACCTCTTTCTTAAAAAATATGCACTCTATTATAACGGTGAGCCTTTTGCTTGACAAGGGTAAATATTCCTAAATTTTATCAAAAAAAGCGCTGCATCCTTGTGGATGCAGCGCTTTTTTCATAAGTGGAGCTTATTTGAAAGATTCGATCATGGCCTTGAAGGCGGGCAGACTGCGGCGGATCATGTCGTTGGACACGCAGTAGCTCAGACGGAAGAAGCCGGGGCAGCCGAAGCCATCGGCGGGAACCACCAGCAAATTGTGGCCCAGCTTAGCCTTCTCGGAGAAAACGTTGGCGTCACCGTTGGGTGCCTTGACAAACAGATAGAAAGCACCGTCGGGCTTGGCACACTCATAGCCCATCTCGGTCAGGCTGTTGTACAGCAGGTTGCGGTTTTCATCGTAAGCCACCAGGTCAGGGCGCTCCTCGGCGCAGTACTCAATGACCTTCTGCATCAGAGTCGGGGGGCAGACGTGACCCATGATGCGGGCAGCGCCGGAAATGGCGGCGTACACAGCATGGCTGTCATCGGCGAAACCGGGCACGTAGACGTAACCGATACGCTCACCGGGCAGGGACAGGGACTTGGAGTAGGAATAGCACACGATGGTATTCTTGTACAGGCAGGGGATGAAGGGAACCTTCACACCGCCATAGACCAGCTCACGATAGGGCTCGTCAGCAATGATGTAGATGGGGTGTCCATACTCGGCGCTCTTGCGCTCCAGCAGAGCGGCCAGACCCTTCAAAGTCTCCTCGGTGTATACGACGCCGGAGGGGTTGTTGGGGGAGTTGACGATGATGCCCTGGGTGTGCTTGGTAATGCGCTTCTCCACCTCGTCCAGATGGATCTGGAAGGCCTTGGTGTCCGCGGGAACTACCACCAGCTTGCCGCCGTTGGCATTGACGAAGGGACGGTATTCGGGGAAGAAGGGGGCGATGGCCATGATCTCACTGTCGGCGTCCACGATCAGAGCCTTGATAATGGAGATCAGGGCGGGGGCGGCGCCGCATGTGAAGAACAGCTCACTGGCCTTCACATCCAGACCGAAGCGGGCGGCCAGATCCTTGGCGACGGCGGCGCGGGCTTCCTCAAAGCCGGGGGCCATGGAATAGCCATGCAGTTTGATGGAATCGGTCTCGTCCACGATCTTCTTGATGGACTCGTTGACCTTCTTGGGGGCGGGGATGCTGGGATTGCCCAGAGAATAATCATAGACATTTTCGGGGCCAACGACCTTGGCCTGCTCCAGACCGTAGGCGAACAGCTGGCGAATGACGGAGGGGGCGGTACCGAGAGTGTAATATTCCTGATTGACCATGATAACAGCTCCTATTTTTCTTTATTTTTCCGCATGCGGCTCAAACACATGCGTGACCAACTATTACTATACGAGGGTTTTCTTTGATTGTCAAGTATTTATCAAAGAAAAAGAAATTTAACGGAAAAATTTATGCAAACGAAACAATACGGCGCCTCAGTTCAGCTCCATCCGCTGGGCCAGTACGCTGCCGGCGGCGATGGAAGCCAGCTTGGATTCGGCGCTGTCGGCGCGGGACACCAGCACAATAGGCACCTTGGCGCCCAGGATGATACCGGCGTTCTTGGCGTTGCCGAACAGGGAAGCGGCCTTGCCGATGCCGTTGCCCACCTCGTAGTTGGGCACCAGCAGGATGTCGGCATCGCCCGCGCCGGGAGCGGTGTAGTGCTTGTGGTGGCAGGCCTCCTTGCTGACGGCCAGATCCAAAGCCGCGGGGCCGCAGACGTTCATGTTGTACTTGCTCCAGCGTTCTGTCATGTGGGCCAGGGCGTCGGCATCCACAGTGGACTGGATCTTGGGGTTCACCACCTCCGCACCGCAGATGCAGGCGGCGTTGATGCTCTCATAGCCCAGGGCATGCAGTACCATAGCGGCGTTTTCCAGAATCTCAGCTTTCTTGTCCAGATCGGGGAAGGTGTTGACACCGCCGTCAGTGAGGATCACCATTTTCCCGTAGGCGGGGATCTCATAGAACATGCAGTGGGTAGTGAGGTGGCTGGTGCGCAGACCGTGCTCTTTATTAAATACAGCGCGCATCAAATCAGCGGTGCCCAGGATGCCCTTCATCAGGAAATTGGCCTTGCCCTCGGCGCACAGGGCCACAGCCTTGGCGGCACAGTCGGTATCGCTGTCGCCGGCAACAATTTCGTAATCAGCGGGGGTTTCGCCCAGACCGGACAGCATGTCCTTGATCTCGTCCACATGGCCCACCAGAATAGGGGTGGCGATGCCCTCCTTGCGTGCCTCCACCACCGCCTCGATCACGGGTTGGTCGTGTGCGGCGGCCACGGCGATGACACCAGTCTTACCGCCCTTGGCGGCCTCTAAAATGCCGTTTATGGTATTGATCATGTACGTTTCCTCCTGAAAATCGTTTGTGCAGATGGGGGATCATGGTTACTTTTACCATTATACATCGCGGGAGTCCTATCGTCAACGATAAACCGAAGGATTCAATGAAATATTTTGTAAAATGAGGGAATGGCAGAAAACGGTTGAAGAAAGGGGAGAAGTATGATAAGATACAAAATTACGAAACACCATATATCATTAGAAATGAGCGAGAGCATGAAAACACATGATTTCTATTTTGATCTGCCTCAGGAGCTGATTGCACAGACGCCTATCCAACGGCGTGACGCATCACGGCTGCTGGTGCTGGATAAGAACACCGGCGCGTGGGAGCATCGGCATTTCTTTGATCTGCCGGAGTATCTGCATGCCGGAGATTGCCTGATCCTGAACGATTCCCGTGTGCTGCCCGCCAGACTGCTGGGGCAGCGTATGCCAGGGGGCGGTGCCTGTGAGGTATTGCTGCTGATCGATCGCGGCGACAAGATCTGGGAATGTCTGGTGCGGCCCGGTAAGAAGCTGCGCAGGGGGGCAAAGCTCTCCTTCGGTGACGGCCAGTTGACCGCCGAGGTCACGGAGGAATTGCCCGGCGGCAACCGCCTGGTGCGTTTTGACTATGAGGGCATCTTTTTAGAGGTGCTGGATCGCCTGGGCAAGATGCCGCTTCCGCCTTATATCAAGGAGGAACTGCAGGATCGGGAACGCTATCAGACGGTGTATTCCAAGGTGGTGGGCAGTGCGGCCGCGCCTACGGCGGGGCTGCATTTCACCAAAGAGCTGCTGAAAAAAGTACAGGCTATGGGTGTGGGCATCGGCTATGTGACGCTGCACGTGGGGCTTGGCACCTTCCGCCCGGTGAAGGAGGACGAGATCACCGAGCACGAGATGCACAGCGAATACTGCGTGATCCCCCAGGAGACGGCGGAGCTGATCAACCGCACCCGCGCCAATGGCGGACGGGTCATCTGCGTTGGTACTACCTCCTGCCGCACGGTGGAATCCTGGGCCGGGGAGGACGGCACCATGCAGGCCAGCGCCGGATGGACAAATATCTTTATTTATCCGGGCTACCGATTTAAGGTGACGGATGCGCTGATCACCAATTTCCACCTGCCGGAGTCTACGCTTATTATGCTGGTGTCGGCGCTGGCGGGACGGGAACACGTGCTGGCTGCGTATCAGGAGGCGGTAAGGGAAAAGTACCGGTTTTTCTCCTTCGGCGACGCGATGTTTATTCACTGAAACAGGAGAGGGATATGTTCAAAATAATCAAGAAACAGGGATGTGCCCGTCGGGGGCAGTTCCAGTGTGCCCACGGCGGCGTGGTACAGACGCCGGTGTTCATGAACGTGGGGACGCAGGCGGCCATCAAGGGCGGTATTGACGCCTTTGATCTGCGGGATCAGCTGGGGTGCCAGATCGAACTGAGCAACACCTATCACCTGCATCTCCGCCCCGGTGACGAGACCATCAAGGCACTGGGCGGACTGCACAAGTTCATGAGATGGGATGGCCCTATTCTGACGGACAGCGGAGGCTTTCAAGTGTTTTCCCTTGCCAGCCTGCGTAAAATCAAGGAAGAGGGTGTGACCTTCGCCTCTCATTTAGATGGACACCGTATTTTTATGGGGCCGGAGGAGAGCATGCGCATCCAATCCAATCTGGGCAGCGACATTGCCATGGCCTTTGACGAATGTGTGGAGAATCCGGCGCCCTACGACTATGCCAAGGCGTCCTGCGAGCGGACGCTGCGGTGGTTGGAGCGGTGCAAGGCGGAGCATGACCGGCTCAATGCGCTGCCGGATACGGTGAACCCCAAGCAGATGTTGTTCGGTATCAATCAGGGCGCGACTTATGCCGACCTGCGAATCTGGCACATGCAGCAGATCGCCAAGATCGACTGCGATGGCTTTGCCATCGGCGGTCTGGCGGTTGGTGAGCCTACCGAGGTGATGTATGAGATCATCGACGCGGTAGAACCCTACATGCCTGCGGACAAGCCGCGATATCTGATGGGCGTGGGAACACCCAGCAATATCATCGAAGGCGTGGCCCGCGGTGTGGACTTCTTCGACTGTGTGATGCCGGCCCGCAACGCCCGCCATGGCAAACTGTTTACCTGGCAGGGCACTATGAACATCAAAAATGCCCAGTACAAGCTGGATGACGGCCCTATTGATCCGCAGTGTGACTGCCCTGTTTGCAGAAAGTTCAGCCGCGCCTATCTGCGCCATCTGTTTACGGCCCAGGAAATGTTGGGCATGCGTCTGGCGGTGATGCACAACCTGTATTTCTACAATAAGCTGACTCAACGCATCCGCGATGCATTGGATGAAAACACCTATGATGCTTTTTGCGCCGAGTACAGCCGGAAGCTGGCGGAAAAAGTATAAATTTTCTTGCCAAGTGCTGCCAAACCCCTTGCCAAAGGGACAAGACTTATGTATAATAGTTAAGATATCTGTGAAAAGGAGTATCCCCTATGTTCAATCTGATTACAACGGCATATGCCGAATCCGGAGCTACCTCCACCACGGCTGGCGGCATGTCCTCTATCCTGATGATCGTCGTGATGCTGGCGATCTTCTACTTCCTGCTGATCCGGCCTGAAAATAAGCGGAAAAAGCAGGCGGAAGAGATGCGCAACGCGCTGAAAAAGGGCGACTGGCTGACCACCATCGGCGGTGTGTATGGCCGTGTTGTCTCCATTACTGACCGCACTGTGGTCATCGAGACCAGCGAGGATCGCGTCCGTGTTGAGTTCCTGAAGTCTGCCATTGGCCAGGTGGGTACGCTGGACGAGCAGGCTGCCGCCATGCAGCGCGGCGGTCGGAAGCCCGCCAAGAAGGACGAGGCGGAAGCTCCTGCTGAGGTCGAGGCTCCCCAGGAGGAGACCTCTGTGGAGGAAAATGCCGCAGAGGAGACGAAGACCGAGGAGTAATCACTCGAAACAAAAATGACGCTCTCATTTTGAGAGCGTCATTTTTTGTTTCAACTACCGCCATAAACCACCGCGGCGGGGCATACAGTTGGAAGAGGAAAACAATAAGGGGGTAAGTGCGATGTCTCTTGGGGTGGTTTTGGGAAAACGGACATGGATCGCTGTGGCAATGGCGGTGGTGCTACTCTTGCTATGGACGGCGTTGGGGGGATTATTGGTCACAAAAGGTGTGCTGCCGCTGACAATGGTGGACGGATGGCTCTATGGCGGCTGTGGTTTGACAGCCTTTGCGGCGGGCTTTTATGCAGGAAAAGGGAAGGGAGGGCGGCTTGCGTCGTTGGCGGCAGTGGTACTGCTGTACGGCATCTTATGGGGGGTGGCGCTGGCGTGCTCACAGCCGTTAAGCTTCCAGCCCCGGGGGCTGGGGATCACGCTGGCGATGCTGGGCGGTGGGATGCTCTCCTATGTACTGCGAAGCGGGCGAAGGAAAAAGCGGCACAGAGTAAAAACGGCGGCGGTCAGGCGGAGGGCTGGATCGGCAACATAATAAGAACATAGTGAAAATCACGAAATTAAACGGTTACAGCAGGAATCTCTTGACAAGGCACCGTTAATGACGATGTCGGCGGAAAAAACAGCTGCCTCTCCATATTTGGTAGGGCGGCTGTTTTTTACTTACCACATTTCGCATGAGTGAAAAGGGGAGACAAACAAAATTTTGACTAATTCACAAGGTTTACATAATGCTGTTTACATAATGTTTTGACATAACTGACGAAAATTTTGAAATTCGCAGAAAGACCTTGCAGAGAGAAAGAATTTGCCCTATAGTATTGATGGCAGTGGATGGCGTCTATTTCTCCGGCTTGTCTCATATGCTGGGACGAGGGAGTGATCGGCCATGAAGCTACGAAAGGTGTTGCACAGAGCGCAGGCATCGCAGCCGCGGATTTCGCGTTTGCTGTTGCTGTGCGCGTTTTTTGCCGTTGGCATCCTGGGCGGGCAGTTGGTGCCTCGTACAGCGGTCGGTGGTGAACTGACAGAGTATGTGCGTGGCCTTGCGCATCTGACAGCGCAGAACGATACGATCAAAGCGTCACTGCTGGGGGTAGCTGCTGCCTATCTGCGGGAGCCGGCTGTTCTTTTTTTGCTGAGTTTTTGTGCCTTTGGTACAGTGTTGATTCCGCTCGTCTGCGCGTGGCAGGGGTTTACCCTGTCTTTCGCGGTGGCGTGTCTTGCTAACGGGCTGGGGCGGGACGGCTTTTTTCTGTCATTGGCGGCGTTTGGGATACGGGCGATCATTCTGCTGCCCTGCACGCTGTTGATCGCCCAGTGGGCCTTGGAGAGAGCACTGCTCCGCCTGCAAAAAAACGGGGGCAACAGCACCGCTTTATGGCGCAGAAGACTGCTGCTTTGTCTGATGCTGCTGGTTTTGGGCATCGTGTTGGAAGCGATGCTGGTTCCGCAGCTGTTTTCTTTGGCTTTGAGCCGGATCATCTAAAGAGGAAAGGAGAGATACGTATATGGCTGATCACATAGCGGACTACCGCCGTTATCTGACCGAGGAAAAGCAGGTACAAAGCAATACGTTGAACTCCTATATCCGTGATTTGAACCAGTTCAAGACATGGCTGGCCGGTGTTGATATTTCCGACTGGAAAAAGGTCAAAAAGGAGACCATCAGTGAATATCTGCAGTATATGGACAGCAGCGGGAAATCGCCGGCCACGGTTACTCGATCGGCCGCCTCGATCCGGTCTTTTTATCAATTCATGGCGCAGTCGGGACGGGTGAAGAATAATCCGGCCAAGGCGGTATCCGGCAGAAAGGTGCAGCGGAAATACCCGGAGGTGCTGACAGACCGCGAGGTGGAGCTGTTTCTGGAGCAGCCCAAATGCGTCGATGAAAAGGGTTTTCGGGATCACGCGATGCTGGAGCTGCTGTATGCCACCGGCATACGGGTGTCAGAGCTGATTGGCTTGAACGTGGAGGATGTGAACCTGACGGTGGGCTTTATCCGCTGCTCCGGCAATGGGAAGGAGCGTGTCATCCCCCTGTATGCGGCGGCTGTCAAGGCGCTGCGGGAGTACATGACGATCATTCGCCCCAGGATCCTGATGGATGAGACGGAACGGGCGCTGTTCGTCAACATGAACGGCAGCCGTATGACGCGCCAGGGCTTTTGGAAGATCATCAAGCACTATCAGGAGAAGGCGGAGATCACCAAGGATATCACACCCCACATGCTGCGCCACAGCTTTGCGGTGCATCTGCTGGAAAACGGCGCGGATCTGCGTTCTATTCAGGAAATGCTGGGACATGCGGATATCTCCTCTACGCAGATTTATACCCATGTCGCGCAGAAACAATTGAAAGACGTGTATCAAAAGGCACATCCCAGAGCGTAATGCTAAAGAGTACAGCCCAGCCGGTTTGCAGGGCTGTACTTTTTTGCTCTTTACCTTCTTTGCGGCGAATTATGGTTGCCACAGGCGTGGAAAAAGAGTATAATAAATTGAATTATTATGGGGAGGGATCGCTGTGCGTATTTTGGGGATCGATCCCGGTGTTGCTATTGTGGGCTTTGGCGTATTGGATTGTACTGGGGCCACGCAGAGAATGATACAATACGGCGCTATCAATACGCCGGCCGGTATGCCGCTGGCTGCCCGACTGGCACTGATTGAAAGCGACCTTCAGCAGTTGATCGAAGCGTTTCATCCGGATGAAATGGCAATTGAGGAACTGTTTTTCAGCAAAAATATTACCACCGGCATTGCGGTGGCCCACGCCAGGGGTGTGATACTGTGTACGGCGGAAAAGTTGCATCTGCCCATCTATGAATACACACCGATGCAGGTCAAGCAGGCTGTGGTAGGCTACGGCCTGGCGGAAAAAAAGCAGGTGATGGACATGACCAGACGGCTGCTGCAGCTAAAGGCCGTACCGCGGCCGGACGACGCGGCTGACGCGCTGGCAATTGCCATCTGCCACGCCCGCAGCGCCACCAGTCTGCTGCGGCGCAGTGATCCCAATGTGAAGGAGACCGTGTAACGATGTTTTATTATCTTAACGGCATTGTGGCCGAGCGCGAGGCGAATCTGGCGGTCATTGACTGCGGCGGCGTGGGCTATGCCTGCGCCACCACCAACTATACGCTGTCGCAGTTAAAAAAGGGTGAAAAAGCCAGATTATATACCTACATGAGCGTCCGCGAGGACGCTGTGGAGCTGTTTGGCTTTTCCAGTCAGGGCGAGCTGCATAGCTTCAAGCTGCTGCTGAATGTATCCGGCATCGGCCCCAAGGCGGCGTTGGCGATCTTATCCTCCATCACGCCGGCGGATCTGGCTATGGCGGTGGTGATGGGCGACGAAAAAACGTTGACTGCTGTTCCCGGCATCGGAAAGAAGATCGCCCAGCGGATCATTTTGGAGTTGAAGGATAAGCTGGCCAAGGAGCAATCCTCCTTTACGGCGGACAGTAGTAGCGGCAGTGCGCCGGTGATGGCCGCCCCCGGCGATAAGGCTCGGGAGGCGGCGGCAGCACTGGCTGTGCTGGGCTACAGCAGCGCTGAGGTGGCGGCGGCGTTGAAGGGGATCGACATGAAGACATTGCCGCTGGAGGAGATCATCCGTCAGGCACTGAAGCGTATGGTGAAGTAGGGGGAGGGACAGTATGAGTATTGATTATGGAAATGACATCTACGAAGAATCCATTGTGTCCACCACCTTTCTGCCGGAGGATGCGCAGGAGCGATCCTTGCGCCCCCACACGCTGAAAGAGTATATCGGCCAGGAGAAAGCCAAGGGAAATCTGTCTGTATTTATTGAGGCGGCACGCCGCCGCGGCGAATCACTGGATCACGTGTTGCTGCATGGCCCTCCGGGGCTGGGTAAAACTACGCTGGCGGGGATTATTGCCGCGGAGATGGGGGTCAATATCCGTATCACATCAGGCCCGGCTATCGAGAAACCGGGTGATCTGGCGGCATTATTGACCAATCTCAGTGAAAACGATATTCTCTTTGTTGACGAGATCCATCGGCTGAACCGTGCCGTGGAGGAGATTCTTTATCCGGCTATGGAGGACTATGCCATTGATATTATCATCGGCAAGGGGCCTTCCGCCAATTCGATCCGTCTGGATCTGCCGCATTTTACATTGATCGGCGCTACCACCCGTGCGGGGTCACTGTCCGCGCCGCTGCGTGACCGTTTTGGTGTGATATTGCGGCTGGAGCTGTATACGCCGGAGGAGCTTCAGAAGATCGTGACACGCAGTGCCGGTATTCTGGAGGTGCCCATCGAGGAGGCGGGCGCCATGGAGATCGCGCGCCGCTCTCGTGGGACGCCCCGTATTGCCAACCGGATGCTGCGGCGTGTCCGTGACTTTGCGGAGGTGAAAGCCGATGGCGTCATTACCCGTGAGGTAGCGGACAGCGCTTTACTGGCGCTGGAGGTGGACTACCTGGGGTTGGATCAGGTGGATCGCCGGATGCTGCGGGCGATTATTGAGAACTACGGCGGTGGGCCGGTGGGACTTGACACGCTGGCAGCTACCATTGGGGAAGAGTCTGTGACGCTGGAGGATGTGTATGAGCCGTATCTGATGCAGCTGGGGTTCCTGACCCGCACACCGCGGGGGCGCTGCGTGACCCAAAAGGCATATGAGCATTTGCATGTGGCATTTTCCGGACAAACGCAATTGGAGCTGTAAGGGAGAGTTAAATATGGGTAAATTATTTGGCACAGACGGCATCCGCGGCGTCGTGGGCACGGGTCTGACGGCAGAGTTGGCCTTTCATGTAGGGCAGGCGGTGACCGCCGTTTTGCGGGAAGAGCTGGGACACAAGCCACTGATCACCATTGGCAAGGATACCCGCATTTCCTCGGATATGCTGGAGGCGGCATTGAGCGCCGGCATCTGCTCGGCAGGCGGCGATGTGCTGCTGCTGGGTGTGATCCCTACTCCCGCCGTGGCATTTTTGACCGTGCAGGAGAAAGCGGATGCAGGTGTGGTTATCTCCGCCAGCCATAATCCCTATGAGTACAATGGCATCAAGATATTCAACAGCCAAGGCTATAAGCTGCCTGACGCTATGGAGAACCGCGTGGAGGAGCTGATCCTGCGCCACAGTGAGTTGCCGGTCATGTCTGCTGGCGATTTGGGCCGCTGCCGGAATGGTGCGCAGGAGATGCATGACGATTATATCGGCTATCTGCTGGACACCATCTGCTGCGACCTTTCCGGCCTGCGGGTGCTAGTGGACTGCGCCAACGGAGCTGCCGCCGCTACGGCGCCTGATCTGTTTCAGCGCCTGCCGGTGATGGCGGATTTCATCAACATTGATCCAGACGGCATCAACATCAACAGCGGCTGCGGTTCCACCCATTTGGAACAGCTTTCCGCCATGACGGTGGCAGGGAAGTACCAGTTGGGCATCGCCTTTGATGGCGACGCGGATCGCTGCCTGCTGGTGGATGAAAAGGGAAATACGATTGACGGCGACAAGATCATGGCTGTGTGCGGCAAAGCACTGCGGCAGGAGGGAAAGCTGACCAACAATGCCATGGTGGCGACGGTCATGTCCAACCTGGGGCTGCATGAATTCTGCCGCAGCGAGCAGATTCAGCTGGTCTGCACCGATGTGGGCGACCGGCATGTGCTGGAAAAAATGGTGGCGTGCGACTACGCCATCGGCGGCGAGCAATCAGGCCATATGATCTTTCGCCAGTATGCCACCACCGGCGATGGTGAGCTGACGGCGCTGCAATTTCTCAAGGCGCTGAAAGGCTCCGGACAGACTGCTTCTCAGTTGGCGGGCTGTTGTGCGCAGTATCCGCAGGAGCTGATCAACGTGGCGCTGCCCCACACGGCGGGTGAGAAAGAGCGCATCATGGCGTCGCCGATTCTGTGGCAGGCTGTGCGGGAAAAAGAGACGGCGTTGGGCGAGGAGGGGCGCGTTTTGATCCGTCCCTCCGGCACGGAAGCGCTGATTCGGGTGATGGTGGAAGCAAAAACCGATGAAGTTGCCCGTAAGACGGCGGCGGATTTGGCAGAATTGGTCAAAAAGATATAGAAAATCACAACTATTTCACAAATTTTCTCGGATAGCTTGACAAATGAATTATCGAAAAGGTATAATAGATAATGGTAAATAGCAAAGAGGATCGTTATGATTTTTTAGAGACATTGGCTGACGAGCAGCTCTGCGCCGCCTGCCAGAAGGGAAACCGGAATGCCGAGGATGTTCTGGCGGCACGGTATCATCGGCTGGTGCGCCGCATCGCACGTCCCTACTTCCTTGCCGGCGGTGACAACGAGGATCTGCTGCAGGAGGGGATGGTAGGGCTGATCAAGGCCATGCGGGAGTATGACCCCACGCAGTCCGCGTCCTTCTGTACTTTTGCGGAGGTGTGTATTCGCCATCGTCTCTATTCAGTGCTGAAATCCGCCGCGTCAGGTAAGCATCAGCCGTTAAATCAGGCGATCCCCCTGAATCCCTCATTCTTTGACGTCAGTCTCGCTTTTGCACAGGTCGACCCCGAGGTTCTGCTGATCGACAGGGAAAAAACCGCCGGTCTGCTGGAGTACACATGCAAACAGTTATCCGCCTTCGAAGCTGAGATTTTAGGGTACTATTTGGACGGTCTCACCTGCCGTGAGATCGCAGAAACTGTGGGCAAGCCACCAAAATCTGTGGAAAATGCTGTGCAGCGTATACGCCGCAAGATCGGGCGGCAACTTTCATCCGGCGATTCCAGCAAAGGCTGAACGCAATATATTTCTCAAAGAGAGGGTAAAATCATGTACGAAGACAAGACCTTAGTTTGCAAAGAGTGTGGCAATGAATTCGTTTTCACCGCTGGTGAGCAGGAGTTCTATGCTGAGCGCGGCTTCCAGAATGAGCCCCAGCGCTGCAAGGCCTGCCGTGACGCTCGCAAGAACGCTGCCCGCGGCCCCCGTGAATATTTCACCGCAGTTTGCGCTGCCTGCGGCGGCGAGGCAAAGGTTCCCTTTGAGCCCAAGTCCGATCGTCCTGTGTATTGCAGCGATTGCTTTGCCAAGATGCGTCAGAACGGCTAATTCATTTCCCACACCTATGCTGATTTGATAAAAAGCCTCCGGCACGCGATGTGTGCCGGAGGCTTTTCTGTGCCCCAAAGGGCTTATAATTCCGTTACTGCGGTTTCTACCACGCGGGTCATCTGGTCAGAATACGCCTGCAACGTTGCACATACCGCGTCGGCATCGCCGTTCATGGTGTCCAGCAGCATCTGCTGAAGAATATCAATATCCGCTGCCCGCTCTTGGATGCAAGAGGCATAGATGTAGCGCAGTAATAGCTGCTGTCCCTGGATGGCGAGCATATGCCGGTCTAATCGCCGATTGCCGCAATTATGGTAATAGGCGCCAAGGAATTCCTTGAAGGCCATCACCTCGTCGTGTTCAGTCTCAGCATCGGCGTAATCTTCCAATTGCTTTCGCAGCTGCTCCACGATAACCAGCCGGTCGCCGTAGGTCATAGCCAGATGGATTGCGGCACTGTGCAGCGTCATGCCAAGCTGCTGTATTTCGACCACATCATGCGGCGCCAGAGAGATAATGTGGGCGCCCACATTGTTTTCATAAACAACCAGTCCTTCTTGCTGCAGGCGGTTGATGGCCTCGCGGATAGGGGTGCAGCTAACACCCATGCGATCCCGCAATTCATTGACGTTCAGCTTTGATCCGAGAGGAAGCTGCAACTGAATAATAGACTCCCGCAGCTTATCATATACCATATCCACCAGGGATTTTTTCTTGATAGAGAGCATAGGTGCCTCCTGAAATATATTGCTTCTTGCAAAATGCAAGTTTATTATAGTAACCTGTAATACAAAATGCAAGTATAAAATAATAGAATTTGTCGAAAATAAAATTATTTTCGGGCTTGCTTTTTTAGTAAAAAGTGATATCATATCTTGCAAGATATAATTTTTGCGTCAGAGTACGCAGATAAAAGGAGGCTATATTATGTATTATCAGGTGTCAACAGCGTTTTTTGAGAAGCTGCCCACTGCGTATTTCGGTGCTGTGGCAGTGCGTGGGTTGGACAATACCCGTGAAATCCCGGAACTGGAGCAGATGCTGGCAGAAAATGTGACCGCCTGCGAAGCGTATTTTACGGGCAAAAAGCCGAAGGAGACGGAGGACATTGTCCCGTACCGTACCGCATTTACCGCGTTGGGCATCAACCCCAATAAATTTATGTGCTCTATTGAAGCACTGCTGACCCGCATTGCAAAGGGAAAGGGCTTCCCGCATATCAACGCCGCTGTGGATCTGGGGAACGCCGTGTCCATCAAGCACCGCCTGCCTATGGGGGCGCATGATCTTGATACCATTGATCAAGGGCTGGATGTGCGTCTGGCGGAGGAGGGAGATACGTTCATCCCCTTTGGCAGCACTGAGGAGGAAGCGCCTGATGTAGGCGAGGCCGTCTATGCCTCCGACCAGGAGATCCGAACCCGCCGCTGGACATGGCGTCAGTCTGAGCGCGGCAAGATCACAAATGAGACAAAGGCCATCCTATTTCCGATTGACGGCTTTTCCGATATCAACGCGGAAGAGGTACATAAGGCGGCAGACGAGCTGGTGCAGCTGCTACATCGCTATTTTGGCGATAACATCCAGATCGAGACGGGCTTTGTCAGCAAAGAGCAGCCGCGCTTTGAGTTTTTCAAGTAATAAAGAAGAACGCTTTTCGAGTGAAAAGCGTTCTTTTTTATTATTCCAGAATAATCCAGTGCTCCTTACGCCGGGTAACATGACCGACAATGGCAGCATTCGGGATCGCGTCCCGCAGCTCTTTCAAGCAGGCATCGGCGTCGTCTGCGTCTACTGCCATCAACAGCCCGCCGCTGGTCTGTGGATCGTACAGCAGATCCTGCATCGTGCGGCTGACGCCATTGCGAACGGTGACGCCGGCCTCGGCATACTCCCGGTTGCGGTAAGCGCCGGCGGGGAGGAATCCCATGTCGGCGAACTCCCAGGCTTCGGGATGGAAGGGGACATTGGCGCTTTGAATGTGGATCGTACAGCCGCTTCCCTGAGCCATTTCAAAGCTGTGCCCCAGCAACGCGAAACCGGTCACGTCCGTGCAGCTGTGAACGCGGTATTTCACCATAATGTCCCGGGCGGTCTTGTTCAGCGTGGCCATTTGCCGGTAGATACGTGCCATCACATCCTCGGACACCAGTCCTGCTTTGGCGGAGGTCGTCAATACGCCGACGCCCAGGGGCTTGGTGAGGATCAGCACATCGCCCGGTTTGGCACCGCTGTTGGTAAGGATGCGGTTAGGATGCACAAATCCGGACACCGCAAGGCCGTAGATGGGTTCTGCGCCGTGGATGGTGTGTCCGCCGGTAATGATAACGCCCGCCTCATAGGCCTTGTCATACCCGCCCCGCAGCAGTTCCTGCACCATGTCGGCGGTCATTGCCTCGGGAATACACATGATGTTCAGCGCCAGCTTCGGCTCACCGCCCATGGCGTATACATCACTGATTGCGTTGGCCGCGGCGATCTGGCCGTACAGAAACGGATCATCCACAATGGGCGGGAAAAAGTCGGTGGTCTGCACCAGCGCCGTATGCTCGTCCAGATAATATACGCTGGCGTCGTCGGACTTGTCGAAACCCACCAGCAGACGGGGATCGGTGTGGGTGCGGAACCCCTCCAGCAGATGCACCAGTGTTCCCGCGCCTACCTTTGCGCCGCATCCGGCGCATGAGGCCAGCTTGGTTAATTTCACTTCCGTTTCCATCTTTAGTCCTCCTGCGCATCCGCATGATACACGGTGGTGTATTGGCTGCCGTCCCATGCGGCGACCTGCTCGATCTCATCAAGGTACGTACCGTCAGGCGGCAGATAGCTGCCATCACAGCGGACGCAGGTACCGCAGCTGCTGCTGAGACTGCGCGGCACCGGCATCATCCGGCAGGAAATGCCCTGCTGCTCACATAGCTGCTTATACCGCACTGCTCCGAAGTGGGAGAAAAACGTTACGATATACGTCACTTGGTAAAGGTCAGTGTCCATTCGCCGTCTTTTTCCGAAACGGCGACCTGATAGCCCTGGTGCTGGGCATAACGGGTAGTGTTTTCGCGGGAGGCGTGGTTATCCACGATAATCTGATAGGAGGATTCTTTGCTCTCCATAGCGCTGCGCAGCAGCACAACGGGTTCGGGGCAGGAAAGGCCGCGTGCGTCAATTACTTTCATATCGGTATCTCCTTATTTCTTCTTGAAGGTATTCAGGCAGGCAATCAGTGCCACCACGATAATGCCGAAGATTATGGCGATCTTGCCGGCGCTGGTGGGGCCGTCGGCGCTGGAGGCCAGACCGAAGTTGTGGCAGAAGGCAGCGCCCACGATCAGGCCCAGAACGGTTACGGCGCTGTCGGAGTTGCCCTCGCCGGACAGCACCAGCTGGCGCAGAGGGCAGCCGCCCAGCAGCACGCAGCCAAAACCTACCAGTAGCATACCAAGGCAGTTCCACAGTCCGTCGGTGTGGGCAATGGGCTGGCCCTCAAAGCTCAGGTGGAAGAAGGTGGCCTCACTCACACCGTTAAGGATCAGGTTGCAGATCAGTGCGCTGACCAGAATGGCACCAAAACCCATCAGCAGCTTCGGTTCACGGAACAGCACGATATCACGGATGCCGCCCACCATACACAGGCGGGTGCGCTGCGCCAAAGCGCCCACAATGAGACCGGCTGCCAGGCTGATGACAACAGCGGCGTGCTTGGCGCCGGGGCCGCCGCCCGCTTCTGTGAAGAAGATAAAGGCGGGGGCTGCCACCAGCAGAACGAACACCACCACTTGAACAACAGGGAAAATGACACCGTCCAGCTTGGGCTGGGCGTAGGTGCGCTTCAGGGAATAGCCCCGCTTCAGGAAGAACACACCGGCAAGGATGCCCAGCACAAAGCCCAGCAGGCCCAACAGCGCGTTCAGATCACCGCCGGCAAGACGCAGGATCATACGGAAGGGGCAGCCCAGGAACATCAGGCAGCCAACCATCACGAAGAAGCCCAGCACAAAGCGGGTGATGGGTGCGCTGCCGCCTTTGGCGGAGAACTCCTTTTTAGCAAGAGCCATTACAAAGCTGCCCAGCACCAGACCGATGATCTCGGGGCGAATGTACTGCACAGCGGCGGCACGGTGCAGGCCGAGACCACCGGCGGTATCCCGCAGGAAGCAGGCGATGCAGAAGCCCATGTTGGAGGGATTGCCGAAAAAGACCAGCAGCGCGGCGATCACGCCGATGATCAGTCCGGCGACCACGATTTGAATTCGTTCGCGTTTGACATTCATTTAGATTTTTCTCCTCTATGTAAAATATCTTACCATAAGATACCACTTGAGTCGATGAATTGTCCAATACTAATTATAGATATATCCACTAAAAAGATTTGCTTTCCAAATAAATATGTGGTAAGCTAATAAAAAATAAGAAATAATAAAGGAGCGCGAGGATAGATGGAACGGATCTATATGGACAACGCCAGCACCAGCTTTCCGAAAGCCCCCGGTGTGGCGGAGGCGGTGTATCGCTATATCAACGATTGCGGCTGTAACATCAATCGCGGCGGCTATGAGGAAGCGTATCAGGCGGAAGAAACGGTGCTGCATACCCGCCAGCTGTTGACAGAGCTGTTTCACGGCCCTGATTGCCGCAACGTGGTCTTCACCCGCAATATTACGGAGAGCCTGAACGTTTTACTGAAGGGCCTGCTGCATACGGGGGATCATGTGCTGGTCTCTGCCATGGAGCACAATGCCGTTATGCGCCCGCTGGTGCAATTGGAAGAGCAGGGCGTCACCTTTGACCGTATTCCCTGCGGCGCGGATGGAACACTGGATATATCCGCAATGGAGGCGCTGCTGCGCCCCAATACCCGCGCGGTGGTGATGCTGCATGCCAGCAATGTCTGCGGCACTGTGATGCCGGCGGCAGAAGTAGGTGCGTTTTGCCGGGCGCACGGATTGCGATTTATTCTGGATACCGCCCAGACGGCAGGCGTGCTGCCTATCCATATGGGAGAGATGTGTATTGATGCCCTGGCCTTTACCGGACACAAGGGGCTGCTGGGCCCTCAGGGGGTTGGCGGATTTATCCTTCAGCCGGAGCTGGTGGATCAGGTGACACCGCTGGTCGCAGGCGGCACGGGAAGTATCAGTCATGAAGAGCGGATGCCGTCCTTCATGCCGGATCGTTTTGAGGCGGGAACCATGAATCTTCCTGGTATCATGGGCCTGCACGCCGCTCTTTGCTGGCTGAAACGGGAGTCGATCGAAGCGGTACGGGCTCACGAGTTTTCGTTGACGGAGCACTTTTTGAGGGGCGCTTTTGAGATCCCGCGCCTGCACGTGGTGGGGCGGCATGATACGCTGGCCCGCGTCGGCGTGGTGTCCGTAACAGCGGATGGGCTGGATCCTGCGTTGATGGCAGACGCTTTGGAGCAGGAATGTGGCATCATGGTGCGTGTGGGGCTGCACTGTGCGCCGAATGCCCACAAGACGCTGGGGACGTTCCCTGCGGGAACGGTACGGTTTTCCTTTGGATATCGCAACACATTGCAGCAGGTGGATACAGCACTGACTGCTTTGCGCGATTTGTGCGGGAGGACAGCATGGAACTAAAGCAATTACAGTCATTTTGCGCCGTTGTAAAGTATAAAAGCTTCACAAAGGCGGCAGAGAAATTATACCTGTCGCAGCCCACTATCAGCACCCATGTGCGGCAGCTGGAGGAGGAATTCCAGACCAGTCTTATCATCCGTACCACTAAATCTGTGGAGGTAACGCCGCGCGGTCAGGAGTTGTACGAGTGCGCCTGCAACATTGTAAATCTGCGGGATAATCTCATGCGCAGCTGGAACGATGAGGACGAAAGGATGATCCGTATTGGTGCTTCTACCATCCCGTCCGCCTACATTCTTCCGGAGATATTGCCCGCTTTCCGCGCCATACGGTCGGCGAGCCAGTTTCATGTGTTCCAGAGTGACAGTCAGGGTATCGTGGATGGCCTGCTGTGCGGTGCGTTTGATGTGGGGCTGATCGGTGCGGACATGCATGAGGAGGCGCTGGAGTTGACGCCCTTTTATGAGGATCGAATGGTGCTGATTGCGCCGGTCAACGAGCATTTCCGCGGGCTTGCTGAAAAAGGCGCTATGACGCTGCCGGAGATCTGCCGTGAGCCGATGCTGCTGCGGGAAAAGGGAAGCGGCAGTAAGAAATGCGTGTCTGCCTACTTCGAGCGGATGGGCGTGGACGAAAGCGACCTGACCATTACGGCGCGGCTCAACGATCAGGAGTCCATCAAGAATCTGGTGGCTGGCGGGTTGGGTATCTCCATTATCTCGGAAAAGGCTGCCGAGGACGCGGTAAAGTCCGGACGGCTGATGACGTTCCCGCTGCCGGAGGCTGGCGTGCGGCGTGCACTGTATGTTGCCTGCCGCCGCGGTGCGCCTATGAGCGGCCAGACGCACCAGTTTGTTAATTTCGTCAAGGATTTTTATAAAAACTGACAGCGACAGTGTAAGAAATTTCCGCGACTTTGATTGACAAGCGCACAGCGGTGTGATATAACTTTATAAGATAATCACATGGGAGGACATTCATCATGAAGCACATCAATACCATCGAGACTCGTGACCTTTGCGAGAGCGCCAAGAACGGCGGCTGCGGCGAGTGCCAGACTTCCTGCCAGTCTGCCTGCAAGACCAGCTGCGGTATTGCCAATCAGGCCTGCGAAAACAAGGAGACCAAGTAAACGGGTACTTGAAACTATGATGCCGCCCCTTTCGGGCGGCATTTTTAGCGTGAGGAGAATACACTATGATTCATCAATATAAACTGGGCGGCTACAACATTGTGTTGGATGTCTGCTCCGGATCTGTCCATGCGGTGGATGAGCTGGCCTATGATATCATCGCCATGTTCGAAACGGACAGCCGCGATACCATTATCCGCGAGTTGGCTGAGAAATATCATGCCACCGAGGACGTGACACCAGAAGAGATCGGCGAGTGCTACGATCAAATCGCCCAGTTGAAAGCGGCAGGCAAGCTGTTTACAGCGGACACCTTCCAGCCCATGGCTGGCGAACTGAAGGCAAGAACTTCCGGCGTTATCAAGGCTTTGTGTCTGCACATCGCACATACCTGCAATCTGAACTGTTCCTATTGCTTTGCCAGTCAGGGAAAATATCATGGCGACCGCGCCCTGATGAGTTTTGAGGTAGGCAAACGGGCGCTGGATTTCCTCATTGAAAATTCCGGTTCCCGCCACAATCTGGAAGTGGATTTTTTTGGCGGTGAACCGTTGATGAATTTTGATGTGGTCAAAGAACTGGTGGCCTATGCCCGTTCTATTGAAAAAGAAAATGGCAAGTATTTTCGCTTTACATTGACGACAAATGGCGTGCTGATCGACGATGACGTGATTGAATTTGCCAACCGCGAGATGAGCAATGTGGTGTTGAGCTTGGATGGCCGCAAAGAAGTACATGACCGCTATCGTGTGGACTATGCAGGTAACGGAAGCTGGGAAAAGATCGTGCCTAAGTTCCAAAAGCTGGTGGCCGCCCGCGGCGGAAAGAATTATTACATGCGCGGCACCTTTACCCATGCCAATCCGGACTTTTTAGAGGACATTAAGACCATGCTGGATCTGGGCTTTTCTGAGTTGAGCATGGAACCGGTAGTGGCTGCGGCAGAGGATCCGGCTGCGCTGACCGAAGCTGACGGAGCTGTCGTCATGGAGCAGTATGAAAAGCTGGCGGAACTGATGCTGCAGCGGGACAAGGAGGGGAGACCCTTTACCTTCTATCACTACATGATTGACCTGAAAGGCGGGCCCTGTATTTACAAGCGGATCTCCGGCTGCGGTTCCGGCACGGAGTATATGGCGGTAACACCATGGGGTGACCTGTATCCCTGCCACCAGTTCGTGGGCGACGAGAAATTCAAGCTGGGCGATATCTGGCACGGCGTAAATAATCACGCCATCCAGGAGGAATTTGCCTCCTGCAATGTTTACGCCCATGAGGAATGTGGGGACTGCTGGGCGCGGCTGTACTGTTCCGGCGGCTGTGCCGCCAATGCCTACCACGCCACAGGCTCTGTACGCGGTGTCTATAAAGCTGGCTGCGAATTGTTCCGCAAACGTATGGAGTGTGCCATCATGGTGGCAGTGGTCCGCGAACTGGGCGCGGCGCAATGAGCACCCCTATCTGCGATTTTGTCCGCCGGCATATACAGAGCCGTCCTGTACGCTTTCATATGCCGGGTCACAAAGGGGAACCTTTATTAGGCTTTGAACCGCTGGATATTACTGAGATTGACGGTGCGGATGAGTTGTTTACCGCCCACGGTATCATTGCGGAGAGTGAAGCTCAGGCCAGCGTACTGTTCGGCGCACATACGGTGTATGCTACCGGAGGATCGACACTGTGTATCCAGACCATGCTGCACCTGACGGCGCTATATGCTGCGTCAAAAGGGGAACGGCCTCGTATTTTGGCGGCCCGCAATGCACATAAGGCGTTTATCAATGCCGCTGCGCTCCTGGATCTGGAGGTGCAGTGGCTCTATCCAGAGGCAGAAGACAATACCTATGTCAGCTGTCCCGTCTCGCCGGAGGAAGTACGGCGTGTGCTGACAAGCGGCGCGGAATGCCCTACGGCGGTGTATCTGACGAGTCCGGATTATCTGGGAAATATTCAGGATATCCATGGCATCGCAGAGGTTTGTCATCAATGCGGTATACTGCTGCTGGTGGATAATGCCCATGGTGCTTATTTGAAGTTTCTGCCGCAGTCCCGTCACCCCATGGATCTTGGCGCGGACATGTGCTGCGATTCTGCCCACAAAACGCTGGGTGTTGTCACCGGTGGTGCGTATCTGCACATTTCGCCCACCGCGCCCCAACTGCTGAGACAGCAGGCGAAGGCATCCATGTCGCTGTTTGGTTCCAGCAGTCCCTCTTATCTGATTTTGCAGTCGCTGGACGCTGCTAATGATCAGATGATGCGGTTTCAGGAACGATTGGCGGCATTTTTGCCTCGTGTCAGCGTCTTGAAAGCACAGCTGGCAGCGCACGGCTTGCCTTTGATAGGGGATGAGCCGCTGAAAATCACGCTTTCCCCAAAGGCATTTGGCTATACCGGTACGCAGATCGCCAACTTGTTGGAAGAACATCACATGTTTCCGGAATTCTATGACCCGGATTATGTGGTACTGATGCTGTCACCCGCAAACTGTGAAGAGGACTTGGCAGAACTGGAGCGTGTGCTGTGCAATGTCCGCCAAAAACCGCCTATCTGCGTGTTGCCGCCTGTTGTCCCGCATCCGGAACGAGTATTAACGCCGCGCTGCGCGCTGATGCGCGATAGTGAGATACTGCCTCTGGAGCAATGCTCGGATCGCATTTCGGCTGCCGCTGCGATCAGCTGCCCGCCGGCTATCCCCATCGCCGTGTGCGGCGAGCGCATTGACCGGCAAGTGCTGGACTGTTTGCGGTATTATGATGTTTCGGCTTGTGCTGTTGTAAAAGAGTAAAACAAGAAGGAGACCGCGGTGTTTCACCGTGGTCTCCTTCTTGTTAATATAAACAAATTCATCGCGCTATAATTGTGCTTTTTCAACATAAGCTTCCATTGACTTTCTGAGAGCGTGGCATTATAATCGGTCAGCAAAATGCGAAGGAAAGTGAGGAAACAAGCCATGGAACAGGGACGCAGGCACGCTGGCGCTTCGCCGCTTTTTCAGCCGGTCGATCTGACGCAGGGCGTGTGTTGGAAAACCATCCTGGTCTTTTCGCTGCCAGTCATTCTCTCTTATTTGCTGCAGCAGGTGTACACGATCAGCGATGCTGCCATTGTGGGACAGACGCTGACCGCTCAGGAGGTAGCCGGTGTAAATGACACCACCTCACTTGTGTTCATCTTTTTACAGTTTGCCTTTGGCGTAAGCGCGGGTTTCTGCGTCATTACCTCGTGCAGCGTGGGATGTCATGATCAGCGGGGTGTACGACGCTCTTTGGCAACACAGATCCTGCTGTCCGCGGCTTTGACAGTGCTTCTGACAGTATTGGCGCTGGTGCTGCTGGATCCCATGCTGGCGTGGATCAATATTACACCGGACAATCCGGAGGTTTATCGCGCCGCCCACACTTACTGCGCAGTGATCTTTGTGGGCATCGGCGCGCAGCTTTTCTATAATTTTATCTGTTCCTTCCTGCGAAGTCTGGGAGATTCCATTACACCCCTGCTGTTTTTACTGTTTTCCACTGTTTTGAACGTAGGACTGGATCTGCTGTTTATCTTGTCCTTTCGCTGGGGCGTTGCCGGCGCGGCAGTGGCCACGGTGGCGGCACAGCTTATCAGCACGGTGGCCTGCTTTATTTACGCGCTTTTCCGATATCCGGAAATCCGTCCGCATCGGGAGGACTGGCACGTTACCTGGTGGGATATCCGCCGTCATATTACGCAGGGTGTCCCGCTGGGCCTGCAGTTCTCTGTTCTGGCGGTGGGCATTATTGTGATGCAGAGCATGGTGGTGCGGTTTGACATGCTGGATGGCGTGATGGTCTCCAACGCGGCGCAGAACGGATTTGGCGCGGCCAACAAGCTTTCTAATCTGATGATGACGCCGATGAACGGCCTGGGTGCGGCTATGACCAGCTTTACCGCCCAGAACCTGGGCGCAGGGAAACCGGATCGCATTAAGCGCGGAACGCTTCAAGCACTGGTGATGATGGCGGTCTTGGCGGCCGCCGCCGCGGGGATCGGCCTGCTGCTGACCCGCAGCGAATTCTATCTGCGGATCTTTCTCAGCGAAGATAAGGTGACGGCGGATACTATCCGATATGGGAATACGCTGCTTTACGTTGACTTCTCCATGTATCTTTTCCTTGGCTTTATCTTTGCGGTGCGCAACTGTGTGCAGGGGATCGGAAGGTCAGAGTTTGTCCTTGGCGCAGGGGCTGCGGAGCTGGTGGCGCGCATTGTGATCAGCTTGCTGCTGCCGCCTCTGTTTGCCGGAGGTACCATTGACGCGAACGCATCGCCGCTGGCGTTCTATGCCCTGTGTGCCGCCGATCCGTTTGCATGGATCGCCTCCGACGCCGTGCTAATGACGCCGTTTGTGCGCAATATTTTGAAGGGTGACTACCGCTATATGCATCGCCATAGAATACGGCAGGGTACAGAGGAAACCACATTGTCTTGAAAACAGGAACGCTCTTATTCTGTTTTCCTTTTTCATCGGCGAATATCTTGACGGAGCCGATGGAATACGGTACACTTTAAGCTGCAATGGAGCAATGGATTAAGAGTACCGGAAGGACGTTTTTATGGCAGGACAAGAGAGACAAATGACATTGAATACACTGTCCATCGGCCAGTCAGCCCGTATCGTTGCGGTGGGGGGCGAGGGCAGTCTGCGTCAGCATTTTCTGGATATGGGGCTGATCCCCGGCGCGGATGTGACGCTGGTGAAGTTTGCACCCATGGGAGATCCCATGGAGCTGCGAATCCACGGATATGAGTTGACCCTGCGGCTGTCGGACGCTGCGCAGATCGCTGTGACGCCGATCCAATCGGCGGTGCGAACAGACAGGAAACAGGAAGCATGCATCGACTGCGAACACCCTGGGCTGGGCGAAGGCGGACGATACCACAGTAAGGCGGAGGAGCATCCGCTTCCGGAAGATACCACGCTGACATTTGCGCTGGCGGGTAATCAGAACTGCGGAAAGACCACGCTGTTTAACCAATTGACCGGCTCCAACCAGCATGTGGGCAATTTTCCCGGTGTGACGGTTGACAGAAAGAGCGGCGTGATCCGCGACTATCCCAACACGGAGATCACGGATCTGCCTGGCATTTACTCCATGTCACCCTACACCAGTGAGGAAATCGTGACCCGTCAATTTATCATCAACGAAAAGCCCACTGGCATCATCAATATTGTGGACGCCACCAATATCGAGCGGAATCTATATCTGACCATGCAGCTGCTGGAGCTGGATGTCCCCATGGTGCTGGCGCTGAATATGATGGACGAGGTGCGGGGTAACGGCGGCGCTATCCGTATCAACGAGATGGAGGCGCTGTTGGGGATTCCCGTGGTGCCGATCTCCGCCGCCAAGAACGAAG
Organism: uncultured Oscillospiraceae bacterium; assembly: GCA_934597125.1. Classification (GTDB taxonomy): domain Bacteria; phylum Bacillota; class Clostridia; order Oscillospirales; family Oscillospiraceae; genus Vescimonas. Next base: position 14,690 of record CAKTQM010000013.1, on the reverse strand, counting down.
GCGTGGACGAGCTGGTTCACCATGCGATCCATGTGGCCAAGTATCAGGAAAAACCAGGACGCACGGATTTTTGCGATATGAATGATCACGGCGGCGCGGTACATCGCTGCCTGCATGCCATCATGCATTTAATCGCCGACCACGCGGAGGAATCGGGGATCCCTGTCAGATTTGCCGCCACCAAGCTGGTAGAGGGCGACCATCGGGTGTTGGAAGCGCTGGCGCTGGATCAGAACGAGCAGGAGATGCTGGAGCACATTATCGTCCAGATGGAGACGGAGCGAAGCCTTGACCGTGCTGCCGCCATTGCGGATATGCGCTTTTCCTTCATTCAGGAGCTGGTAGACGCTACGGTGGTCAAGCCGCACGAGAGCAAAGAGCACCTTCGCAGCCAGAAGATCGACAGGATATTGACCGGAAAGTATACCGCCATTCCTACATTTATCGGCATCATGGGTCTGGTATTTCTTTTGACCTTCAATGTGATTGGTGCGTGGCTGCAGGGATTGCTGGAAAACGCCATCCAATGGCTGACGCTGCTGGTCAGTAACGCGCTGGCGTCGTGGGATGTAAACGAAGCGGTACGCTCACTGGTTGTAGATGGAATTTTTACGGGAGTCGGCAGCGTGTTGAGCTTTTTGCCCATCATTGTGACGTTGTTTTTCTTTCTGTCGTTGCTGGAGGATACCGGCTATATGGCACGTGTGGCTTTTGTGATGGATAAACTGCTGCGTAAGATCGGCCTGTCGGGACGCAGCATCGTGCCCATGCTGATCGGCTTCGGTTGTACAGTCCCCGGTGTCATGGCCAGCCGCACTTTGCCCTCAGAGCGTGACCGTAAGATGACCATTTTGCTGACGCCTTTTATGAGCTGCTCGGCCAAACTGCCGATTTACGGATTTTTTACCGCTGCGTTTTTCCCCAAATATAGCGGTTTTGTGATGGTCGCACTGTATTTCTTGGGCATTATTGTGGGGATTTTAGTGGCGCTGATTTTCAAAAATACCCTGTTTCGGGGGGAGGCGGTTCCCTTCGTGATGGAACTGCCCAATTATCGTATGCCGGGATTAAAGAATGTGGGGCAGCTTCTCTGGGACAAGGCCAGGGACTTTTTGCAGCGTGCCTTTACGGTAATCTTTTTGGCAACTATTGTCATCTGGTTCCTGCAGACCTTCGATCTGCACCTGCAGATCGTACAGGACTCCCAGAACAGTATTCTGGCGCTGGTGGCAAGTCGCATCGCCCCTGTTTTCAAACCGCTGGGTTTTGGCGACTGGCGCATCTCCACGGCGCTGATTACCGGTTTTATCGCCAAAGAGAGCGTGGTTTCCACGCTGATGGTGCTGGTGGGCGACGGCATTACCTCACTGCTGACAGTAGGTGCCGCCGCGCCGCTGCTGGTGTTCTGCCTGTTGTATACCCCCTGTGTGGCGGCCATCGCCTCTGTTCGGCGTGAGTTGGGCGGCAAATGGGCGTTGTGCATGGTTGTGATGCAATGTGCCATTGCCTGGGTCTGCGCGTGCCTGCTGCGAACAATTCTGCTGCTGACGGGGGTCGTCTGATGAACGGGGCCACAATTTTTGTGTTGCTGGTGGTGATTGCTGCGGTAATCGCGGCGATACGTAGCGGCTGCAAGCAGGGACGAGGCAACTGCTGTCATAACTGCAGGCACTGCGAAAAATGCACAGAAAAGCGTACATAAGAAAATGCCGCAGGCATAAAGACCTGCGGCATTTTGGAATCCTGCATTGCGGTCAGAGAAAGTCTTTGAACCGTTCAGCGAACAATTTGTCACCGTAATCCTGCATTTCTTTGCAGAAGCGGTCATAAGCGCTCAACATAGCGGCGCCCTCCGCGGTCAGCGACGCGCCGCCGCCATGCCTGCCGCCGGTTGTGGAATCCAGCAGTTTAAATCCCAGAGCGTTTTCAGCGTTTTTGATGACTGTCCACGCTTTGGAATATGCCATCTCCATCTCCAGCGCGGCGGCACGCAGCGAGTGGAGCCGTTTCACACGGTGGAGCAGCTGAGCAACGCCGGGGCCGAAGCACTTTGTGTCGGTAAACAAGCGGCAGGATATGTTGTATCGTAATTCTTTCATAAGAATATTGTAACAGCCGCAGTAGAAATCGTCAAGCGTGATTGACTATCCCGACCAGACGTGCTATTCTCATGGAAAAGAATACAAAGAAGGAGGAGACGGCCCTATGCGTGTACTGATCCGCGGCGCGGGAGATATTGCCACCGGCATTGCCCTGCGGCTGCATCGCGCCCGACTCCAGGTTGTGATGACCGATCTGCCGCGACCTACCGCTATCCGCCGCACGGTTTGTTTTTCACAGGCCATTGTCTACGGTAAGACGGAGGTGGAAGGCGTTCAGGCCATATGCGCTGCTGATCCTGCCGCGGCGGAGAAGATCATGGCCCAAGGGGATATCCCCGTGCTGGCCGATCCGGAGTGCGCCTGCCGCGCCGCGCTGCGGCCGGATGCGTTGGTGGACGCGATTCTTGCCAAACGGAATCTGGGCACCGCCATGACGGACGCACCGGTGGTTGTGGGGGTCGGCCCGGGCTTTACCGCAGGGAAGGACTGCCATGCCGTGGTGGAGACTATGCGGGGGCATACACTTGGCCGTGTGATTTATCAGGGCAGTGCGCTGCCCAACACCAACATTCCCGGGCTTATCGGCGGCTATGCCGGTGAGCGGGTACTGCGCGCGCCGGATGATGGTATTTTCCACACAGTATTGGATATCGGTGCTCAGGTCAAGTCCGGCGATGTGGCGGGGACAGTGAACGGTAAGCCCATGTGCTGCACCATTGACGGCGTGTTGCGAGGTCTTTTAACAGATGGGACGCCAGTACACAAGGGCATGAAATCCGGTGACGTTGACCCGCGCTGTCGGGAGGAGTACTGCTTTACCGCGTCGGACAAGGCACTTGCGGTAGGCGGCGGTGTATTGGAGGCGTTGCTGCATTTGTGCAGATAGCCTTATTTTTTGTTAGGTTTTCTAAATCATTGTAAGATTTTTATGTGTTTTCAACAGTAGAATATTCGCGAAAGCTGTGGTATAATAACAACACCCTCAAAATGGGAGGAACATTCCGAACAATTCAATTTTTACAATAAATCATTAAAAAGGAGAATACAACATGATCGATCTGAAGAAGTACGGTATTACCGGTGTAAGCGAAGTCGTTTACAACCCTTCCTATGAAGAGCTCTTTGCCGAAGAGACCAAGAAGGATCTGACCGGCTATGAGGTTGGCCAGGTCACCGAGCTTGGCGCCGTGAATGTGATGACCGGCATCTATACCGGCCGCTCTCCTAAGGACAAGTATATCGTCATGGATGAGAATTCCAAGGACACCGTATGGTGGACTACCGATGCGTATAAAAATGACAATCATCCTATGAGCGAGGATGTCTGGGCTAAGGTGAAGAACATTGCCGTCAACGAGCTGTGCAACAAGCGGCTGTTCGTAGTGGACGCCTTCTGCGGTGCCAACAAGGATACCCGCATGGCTGTTCGTTTCATCATGGAGGTGGCATGGCAGGCTCACTTCGTGGAAAATATGTTCATCAAGCCTACCGCCGAGGAGTTGAAGGACTTCGAGCCTGACTTCGTGGTTTACAACGCCTCCAAGGCCAAGGTGGAGGATTATAAGGCGCTGGGTCTGAACTCCGAAACCTGCGTGGCCTTCAACATCACCTCCCGTGAGCAGGTCATCATCAATACCTGGTACGGCGGCGAAATGAAGAAGGGTATGTTCTCCATGATGAACTACTACCTGCCTTTGAAGGGTATCGCTTCCATGCACTGCTCCGCCAATACTGACATGAACGGCGAGAATACTGCTATCTTCTTCGGTCTGTCCGGCACCGGCAAAACCACCCTGTCCACCGACCCCAAGCGTCTGCTGATCGGCGACGATGAGCACGGCTGGGACAACAACGGTGTGTTCAACTTCGAGGGCGGCTGCTACGCCAAGGTCATCAATCTGGATAAGGATTCCGAGCCTGATATCTACAATGCCATCCGCCGTGATGCCCTGCTGGAGAACGTTACGGTCGATGCCAACGGCAAGATCGACTTTGATGACAAGTCTGTCACTGAGAATACCCGCGTCAGCTATCCCATCGACCATATCAAGAACATTGTACGTCCCATCTCTGCGGCTCCCGCAGCGAAGAACGTGATCTTCCTGTCCGCTGACGCCTTCGGCGTGCTGCCTCCCGTGTCCATCCTGACGCCCGAGCAGACTCAGTACTACTTCCTGTCCGGCTTCACCGCCAAGCTGGCCGGTACGGAGCGTGGCATCACCGAGCCGACCCCGACTTTCTCCGCCTGCTTCGGCCAGGCATTCCTGGAGCTGCATCCCACCAAGTACGCCGAAGAGCTGGTGAAGAAGATGGAACTGTCCGGCGCCAAAGCCTATCTGGTCAACACCGGCTGGAACGGCACTGGCAAGCGTATCTCCATCAAGGACACTCGCGGCATCATCGACGCCATTCTGTCCGGCGCCATCAAGACCGCGCCCACCAAGACGATCCCTCACTTCAACTTTGAGGTGCCTACCGCTCTGCCTGGCGTGGATCCCGCCATTCTGGATCCCCGCGACACCTATGCCGATGTTTCCGAATGGGAGACCAAGGCGCAGGATCTGGCCGGCCGCTTCGTGAAGAACTTCGCCAAGTACGAGACCAACGAGGCTGGTAAGGCTCTGGTCAAGGCTGGCCCCAAGGCGTAAACAGCCCTTATTGCGCTGAAAAATGCCGGAAGCAAGCTTCCGGCATTTTTTCTGTCAACCGTAGATAGGAAAGGAAAGCGTCTATGTTAGAAGTGAAAATTTTGATCTCTGATCTGGATTATGATGGCGTTGTGGAACTGGCAGCTCCTTTAGTCGCGGAGAAGCTTTCCCAAAAAGGCGGCCTGATGGGCAGGCTGGCGGGAAGCATTGATGGGTTGAAAAAGCTGATTTACAATAAATACCTGGCTGGAAAAACACAGGAGGAACGGGATCAGCTGGCAGCCGAACTTGTCACCAAAAATCAGAAGCTGCTGATGGAAAAAGCGACTGAGTTGGCGGAAAAGAACGGCATCCGCATACAGGTGCGGGAGATCTCCTTGCGGAAATTATAAAAAATAACGGCAAAGGGTGAAACCTTTGCCGTTATTTCAACGTCTATATAATAGTGTTGGGCGCAGTATTTATTTTTTCAGAGCGTTGACCGCTTGACGAAGCGCGTCAACATTCTCCTGGGTGGTGGCCCAGCTGCCGCAGAAGCGCACGCCGGAATGGGTGGCATCGACCCGCGTCCAGTATTCGTAGCCAAAGTTCTTGCCCAAAATCGCCAGCTCATCATCGGGAATGATAGGGTACTGCTGATTGGTGGGGGAGTTGAACAGCAGGGGATAGCCGTTGGATACGAAGATATCACGGATCTGGAACGCTTTATCAATGGCATTGCGGGCGATTTTGAAATACAGATCGTCAGTGAACAGAGTATCAAACTGGATGCCCAGCAGACGGCCCTTAGCCAGCATACCGCCGCGCTGCTTCATCATAAAGCGGAAATCTTTTTTCAGCGCAGGGTTCATAATGACTACCGCTTCGCCAAACAAGGCGCCTACTTTCGTGCCGCCGATGTAGAACACATCACACAGACGGGCCAGTTCCGGCAGCGTAATGTCGTTGGCCTCACACACCAGGCCATAGCCCAGACGGGCACCGTCGATAAACAGGGGCAGGCCATAAGCGCGGCAGATGTCATAAATGGCGGTCAGCTCGGCTTTGCTGTACAGCATACCGGTTTCCGTGGGCTGGGAAATATAGACCATACCAGGCTGAACGATATGCTCGGTGGATTCATCGTGTTTGTGCCATTCCACATAGTCGGCGATTTGCTGAGCCGTGATCTTGCCGTCATCCGTGGGCAGGGTGATGACTTTATGCCCGGTGGATTCGATGGCGCCGGTTTCATGACAGTTGATGTGGCCGCTGACGGCGGACAATACGCCCTGCCAGGGCCGCAGGATCGAGGCAATGACAGTGGTGTTGGTCTGGGTACCGCCCACCAGGAAGTGTACGTCGGCGTCCGGGGCCTGGCATGCGGCCTTGATCTTTTCGCGGGCGGCAGCACAGATCTCATCCTCACTGTAGCCGATGGTCTGCATCATATTGGTCTCGGCCAACCGCGCCATTATGGCGCTGTGCGCGCCTTCCAGATAGTCGCTGTTAAAATAAATCATGATAGATGCTCCTTTATATTAGCTTTCCATCATTATTCTATCCCATTTGTCCCGCTAAGTAAAGAGAAATTTCCAATAGAGCTTGCAAAGTGAGACACAATCTGCTACAATACTCTATGCGACAAGGAGGCTTGTTTGATGAACAATAATACAAACTATCCCGAATATCAAGAGAGCGGAAAACGCGCCGCAGGTGCCCGCCAGGGAAAAAAGAAAAAACAGAACCGCGCTTTATATTACGTGATTTTAGTGGTGTTGCTGGGCGTGCTTGTGTTCTCCGCTGTGAAGATCATCAGCTATTTCAGACAGCAGGCGGCGGCAGCCGATGCGCAGCAGGGCGTGCTGGATGACTTTATCACGCCGGCCAACTCTGATAACACCACTGATGGAGATGGAACGACATCGGACGATACGAAGACTCCCGATCAGGATTCCATTACGGTGAACTTTGATAAGATGCTCGAAAAGTATCCGGATGTTGTTGGCTTTATCTATGCCGCCAACACCAATATCAAGTACGCAATCCAGCACGGCAAGGGCAATGATTATTACCTGACCCATGACAGCGAGGGCAACACCAACAACAACGGCAGTATCTTTGTGGAACAGCTGAACAACGGTTCCTTCTCGGATAATAATACCATTATTTACGGCCACAACATGAAGACCGGCATGATGTTTGCCAATCTGCGTAATTACCACACGGACAAGTCCTATTACGCTGCCCACCCCTATATGTATATCTACACACCCAGCCAGAACTATCGTTTGGATCTGTTCGCCGGTTTTGTCTGTGAGCATGATGACGAGATCTACAATACGTCTCTGACTCAAGAACAGCTGGAGGCTATGGCGGCCAAATCTGATTTTACGTCCAAGATCGGTACGCCCACTGGAAAGACGGTGACACTGTCCACTTGTTCCTATGAGTTTGACAATGCCCGCTATGTGGTGATTGGCTCCCTGGTTCCCATTGATTGATAACAAATGTCTGTGACTAAAAAACACCCGTGTTTTTAACACGGGTGTTTTTTCTGCTTGCGCCGATGAGAGCGGAAAAGTAGTTGTTATTGATCAAAGCTGGGATTGATATAGTATACGTTCTTCTGATCCATCCGTTCCTTGGCAAGACGCAGTCCTTCTCCAAAGCGCTGGAAGTGTACGATCTCACGGGCGCGTAAAAATTTGATAACATCATTCACGTCCGGATCGTCACTGAGCCGCAGAATGTTGTCATAGGTAACACGCGCCTTCTGCTCTGCGGCCAGATCTTCGGTCAGGTCGGCAATTAAATCTCCCTTGACTGCCATAGATGCGGCGTTCCAAGGGAAGCCAGAAGCCGCTGTGGGATAGACACTTGCTGTGTGATCTACAAAATATGCATCAAATCCAGCGGTTTTGATATCATCCTCACTGAGATTCCGTGTCAGCTGATGCACGATGGTGCCAATCATCTCCAAGTGTCCCAGTTCCTCTGTGCCGACTAGGGAAACGAAAAAGCCACAAAACGCGGAAAGCCTTATGCCGCAAGGCTTTCAAGGCGCGAAAATTGGCGAAAACGCGAATGTGCGAAGGGCGGGGTGGCTCTGTTCCTTTGCTACGGACTACCGGCACCGTGGGGTAAGCAAGCACTACTGCATCGATGTGATGGCCGCACTTCCAGAGGGAGGTGCGGCAGAATGAAGGAGTACATTCAGCAGCTCCCACCGGACAAGCTGGTGCCGTTCCGGAACCATCCCTATCAGGTGCGGGAGGATGCCGCCCTGTCGGAGCTGATGGAGAGTATCCGCACACACGGCGTATTATCGCCGCTGCTGGCGCGGCCGAAAGAGGAGCGCTACGAGTTGGTCAGCGGACACCGACGGCGGTTGGTGGCGCAGAAGCTGGGACTAAAGACTGTCCCTGTGCTGGTGCGGGAGATGAGCGATGATGAAGCGGTGATTCTGATGGTAGACAGCAACCTACAACGGGAGAATCTGCTGCCCAGCGAGAAAGCATTTGCCTACAAGATGAAGCTGGAGGCGATGAAAAGGCAGGCGGGGCGACCTTCAAAAAATTCGCCGCAACTTGCGGCGAATTTACGAAGTGATGATGAAATCGCAAAACAAGCAGGTATAAGTGGCGATACAGTGCGCCGCTACATTCGCTTGACAAACCTCGTCCCGCCGCTGCTGCAAATGGTGGACGATGGCCGCATCGCCTTTTCGCCTGCTGTGGAGTTGTCCTATCTCACCAAGGAAGAGCAGGCGGAACTGTGGGACTTGATCGGACAGGAAGACGCCACGCCGTCGTTGTCGCAAGCCATCCGCATGAAGCAGTTGTCCCGTGAAGCCAAGCTGACGCCGGAGGCGCTGTATGCGATCCTCACCGAAGAAAAGCCCAACCAGAAGGAGCAGGTGCGAATCAAAACGGAGTCTCTGCGAAAGTATTTCCCACGCAATTACTCCGCCCGGCAGATGGAGCGGGAAATTCTCAAGCTTCTGGAGACCCGCTACCGGACGAGGAACAGGGGAGAGCGGTGATTTCGTACACTGGTGTTATACGGACAGGCCCTGTAAAATAGCCGCAGGAGGTGCATCACATGAGCGAAAGAATACAGGGGTCCTTACCACAGACCATCTGCCGGAATGGAATTTATTATGAGCTGCGCGGTGAGCAGTATTACCCGTGTCTGCTGGTGCCGCCAGAGCCGGATGCCAGCGAGGAAGAGCAACTAAGATTCATTATTCGGCAGATGGCGGAAGCACAGGACATTGACGAGGACTTGAAAGCGCGTGATCCTATGGCGTGGGTCGGCGCGATGAACAACATCAAAAGCGCGGCACTTGAGATCATGCGGGATATATCATGAGAAACCACATCAGCAAACGGAGACAGGTCAAGTGGCCTGTCTCCGCTATTTTTTTGCAGAGGAGCATAAAATGGACTATTTTTACAAATCAGAATCCGAGACCTATGCGTTCTATCGCGTTCCCAAGCTGCTATTTACGCATATCTTCTACCAAGACTTGCCGTGTGAAGCAAAGCTGCTTTACGGCATGCTGGTAGACAGAATGACGCTTTCCGACCGGAATTTTTGGAGAGATCGCGAGGGAAACACCTATATCTATTTCAGCATAGAGACGATCATGCGAAGCCTCAACTGCGCCCACGGCAAGGCGAAAAAGCTTCTGGCTTCGCTGGAGGATTATGGCCTGTTGGATCGCAGGCGGCAGGGCCTTGGAAAGCCTTCCCGACTATACCCGCAGCCATTTGCCCGTGAGATGTGATCCTGAATTTCGGTACTCTGATACGCCGATATTCAGCGTCGCCAGAGCGCCGGTTTTCGGCGTTCAATAAGACAGAGAGAATAAAACTGATTGGTTAAGAAACTGATTGTGACAGGAAAGGACGGAATGATTATGAAAGAGAATAAGATCAGAAGCAAACAAGTCAACCTTCGGCTGACAGAGGCAGAATACAGGCGTTTGGACGACGCGGCACAGGCCAGCGGATTAGGTCGGTCAGCTTATCTTCGGATGATACTGTACGCTTCGTGGCTCCGTGAGGGAGCCAAAAAAGAAAAATAGAAAAGGCGAGTTTTGCACGATCAGCCGCCATAAAGGCGCAGAAGCTTCCGCCGTATGGGGAGCAGATTCCGTATTGCGAATGCGATACGGAATCTGTTCCCGCAAGCATAGCATTTTGACAGCAAAATGCGCTTGTTAAGGGGATATCCCCTAATACCCCCGCTATCGCAATATCAATAATTTGCACCTAAACGGGAAAATCCCGTTCAGGTGCAAATTTCATGTATAGAAAGGCACAGTTTGTTTGACTTTATTCGCAGAAAGGTATATAATATTTACAGTAAAAAACTGCGACAGGGCCAATCACCAGCCGCGCTATCCAACAGTCCTGTGCTTTCCGCAGGGCTGCTTTTTGCTATTTCGAGATAAGGAGAATGTCCATGGAATATATGTCCATCACACAGGCAGCAGAGAAGTGGGGCATCACCCAACGCCGGATTCAAGTCCTCTGCAAAGAAGAACGTATCCCCGGCGCGATTCGCATCGGCTACGTCTGGGCCATCCCCGCAGACGCCGAGAAGCCCAAGGACGCAAGGGTACGGAGCGGGAAGTATGTAAAGGCGACACAAGGAAAAAAAGACAGTATAGAAAAAAGCGGAATAACTCCACTCGTTGTACAGCAAATCTGCGATTTAGCAAAGCAGCATGACGTTAAGAAAGTGATTCTCTTTGGTTCGCGGGCAAGGGGGACATTTCAACGGACAAGTGACATTGATTTAGCGCTGCAGGGCGGAAATATTTCTCAATTTCGCGTAGATGTAGAGGAGGAAACCCACACGCTGCTGACCTTTGACGTAGTGAATTTAGCATCTGACTTATCACCTGAACTGAAGAAAGCTATCAATACAGAAGGAGTATTGCTCTATGAAGAAGTTTGAAAATTACCGTAAGAATTTGGCCGTTCTGCGTCTCTCTAATCAACAAGACCGGTCAAATGAATTTATTGTGAGCGGCATTATTGATAAATTCGCCATTCAGTTTGAGCTTGCTTGGAAGGTTCTAAAAGAATTGCTGGCCTATGAGGGCGTAGAGGCAGCGCGAACTGGTTCTCCGCGCGAGATCATTAAGCAGGCGTATCAGTATTATCCCTGTATTCAAGAAGATGTGTGGTTGGATATGCTGTCGCAGCGCAATAATATGGCGCATATTTACGATGGCAATGCTGCAAACGCATTAGCACAGGAAATCATTGATCGTTTTATTCCGGCTTTTGATGAATTGGAACACAGCATTTGCACCAGATATGGATCGATTTTGGAGACGCTTTAAGGGAGAAGAAAGTATGGCTCTTGAAAATAAATTAGACATCACTAGCTCCGCCGAGCTTGCCCGCGAGGAGGAGGAGCGTATCAGCAAAAAGAAGGCAGTTGAACTCTTTGAAAGCGGCACACTGGACAAGCTGGAGCCAGGGAAGTTTGCATCCCTGCAAGCAATCCACAAGGCGCTGTTTGAGGATATCTACGACTTTGCGGGGCAGCTTCGCACGGTGAATCTGGCAAAGGGGAATTTTCGCTTTGCACCGCTGATCTATCTGGAGGCGGCGCTGGCCAACATCGACAAGATGCCGCAGTCCACCTATGACGAGATCATCGAGAAGTATGTGGAGATGAATGTCGCCCATCCATTCCGCGAGGGCAACGGCCGCAGTACACGCATCTGGCTTGACCTGATGCTGAAAAGCGGCATCGGTCAGGTGGTGGACTGGAGCAGAGTGGACAAGGAGGATTATCTCCTTGCCATGGAGCGCAGCCCTATCAAAGATGTGGAGATCAAGGTGCTGCTGAAAGACGCCCTTACCGACGACGTGAACAGCCGCGAGGTCTTTATGAAGGGCATCGACCACAGCTATTATTACGAGGGATATACGACGTTCAAGGCGGAAGAACTATAAAGAAAAGGGAATAGTACTATGATTACAGGCGAACTGAAAAACAAAATCGACAGCCTTTGGGATACTTTTGCGGCGGGCGGCCTTGTGAACCCACTGAGTGTCATCGAGCAGATCACTTATCTGATGTTCATCCACGATCTGGATGATTCCGATAACCTCCGGGCCAAAGAGGCGGATATGCTGGGCCTGCCGTATCAGAGCATCTTCGCGGGCGAGGTGCAAGTAGGCGACCGCACCATCGACGGCCAGCAGCTCAAGTGGAGCGTGCTCCATGATTTCCCCGCCGCGAAAATGTACGCCGTCGTGCAGGACTGGGTGTTTCCCTTCATCAAGAACCTCCACAGCGACAAGAACAGCGCCTATTCTAAGTACATGGACGACGCGATCTTCATGCTGCCCACGCCGCTGCTACTCTCCAAGGTGGTGGACGCGCTGGATGAGATTTACCGCCTGATGAGCGAATCGCAAGCGGCGGATGTGCGGGGCGATACCTACGAATACCTGCTCAGCAAGATCAGCCAGTCCGGCCGGAACGGCCAGTTCCGCACGCCGCGGCACATCATCCGCATGATGGTGGAGCTGATGGACCCGAAGGCCGACGATATCATCTGCGACCCAGCTTGCGGTACTTCCGGCTTTCTGGTGACGGCGGGCGAATACCTGAAAGAACGCCGCAAGGAGGAGATCTTCTTCAACCGCCAGAAGAAGGATCACTACATGAGCCATATGTTCTTCGGCTACGACATGGATCGCACCATGCTTCGCATCGGGGCCATGAACATGATGACCCACGGCATCGACAATCCTTTTATCGAGTACCGTGATAGCCTGTCCGACCAGAATCCGGACAAGGACAAGTACTCCCTGATCCTGGCCAATCCGCCCTTCAAGGGCAGTCTGGACGCGGATATCGTGTCCACTGATCTGCTGAAGGTCTGCAAAACTAAGAAAACCGAGCTGTTGTTTTTGGCCCTGTTCCTGCGGATGCTGCGCGTCGGCGGGCGCTGCGCCTGCATCGTGCCGGACGGCGTGCTGTTCGGCTCGTCCACAGCCCACAAGGCCATCCGCAGGGAGCTGGTGGACGGCAACCGGCTGGAGGCCGTGATCTCCATGCCCTCCGGCGTGTTCAAGCCCTATGCGGGGGTGTCCACCGCTGTGCTGATCTTCACCAAAACCGGCCACGGCGGCACGGATAACGTGTGGTTTTATGATATGCAGGCCGACGGCTTCTCGCTGGACGACAAGCGCAGTCCCGTGCAGGAGAATGACATTCCGGACATTATTGCCCGATTCCATGATCTGGAGGCGGAGAAAGACCGCCAGCGCACGGAGCGTTCCTTCTTCGTGCCCAAGGCGGAGATCGTGGAGAACGGCTATGACCTGTCCATCAACAAGTATAAGAAAACGGAGTATAAGCCCGTGGAGTACCCGCCCACCAGCCAGATCATGGCGGAGCTGCGGGAGCTGGAGATGCAGATCAGCGAGGAAATGGATAAATTGGAAAGGATGTTGGAACTGTGATGGATAAAGTACTTTCGGCTATTGGAATACTGCTGTCTGTTTTTGGTACGGTGCTTACTCTTTGGACAACTTTTACAACGAGCACAAAATATGTAGGTACTTGCGACGAGTATGTAAATAGGCCCTTGGAATTTCCTAAGGAAAAACGGAGAGTTATCATAGGAGTAATTCTAATAATTATAGGCGGAATATTACAAGTTGTAGGCTTATTCTGGCAGGATCTATGGGTATAAAAGATGATAATTAGAAGCTTTGATGAAGTTGTCCTTTTTGCAAGAACGGGATTAAACCCAAGAACAAATTTTAGATTAGGCCAAGGAACTAATAAGTATATAACAATCAAAAATATCCGTAATAACAATATTGTGATTGATGACAACACTGATGTCGTGGATGATGATGCGATAAAACTAATTCATAAACGTTCACAAATAAAAAAAGGTGATATTCTATTTTGCTCAATAGGTCGGATGGGGGATATGTATATTATTCCAGAAGATCCAGAAGGGTGGGACATCAACGAATCTGTATTTGCTTTTACACTTAATACAGAAATAGTCCGGCAGAAGTATTTTTATTATATTTTTAAACAGCAGGATACACTTGATTTTCTTAATCAAAATAGTTCGGGTAGCACGTTCAAGAGCATCAAAATGAACCAATTAAGACGTATGCGTTTCAAGTTGCCACCGATAGAAGAACAAGATCATATAATATCTTTGCTTGATACTTTATGTTCTATTATTGAAGCACGCCAGCAGCAGCTCCAAAAGCTGGACGAGCTTGTCAAAGCCCGGTTTGTTGAGATGTTTGGGGATCCTGTAACAAATCTAAAAGGATACGAAAAACGAAAACTTAGAGAATTGACAGCGAAAATATCGGATGGCGTTCATGTAAAACCGGTATATACTGAGACGGGGAAGCCGTTTCTCTCGGTTGTAAATATTAACAAAGGTACTATCAATTTTGACGGTTGCAAGTTTGTATCCGAGGAAGCCTATCAAAAGATGATAAAGTCGACACATCCAGAACGAGGAGATGTTCTTTACACAAAAGTTGGTGCAACATATGGGATACCCGCTTATGTGGATACCGATATCAAGTTTTGTCTTTATGTTAGTGTTTGTTTAATTAAGCCGAAACATGATGAAATAAACTCCAGATTTCTTGCACTGTCCATGAATATGCCATATATTAAACGACAGGCGGATAGCAGAATTAAAGGAATCGGAGTACCCGATTTACATCTGAATCAAATTAGTGAATTTGATATTCTCTGCCCTCCGCGGAATGAACAAGAGACTTTTATTTCTCTTGTTGAACAGATCGACAAATCAAAAGTTGCTGTGCAGAAAGCTCTGGATGAAACACAACTGCTGTTTGATAGCTTGATGCAACAGTACTTCTTATAAAGATTCCGTAAATAAAGTGCCATTTTCGTACCTTTTTTGTACCTT
>CAKTQM010000012.1 GCA_934597125.1 uncultured Oscillospiraceae bacterium | reverse complement strand
GCTCCAATTATACCACGGATTGGCCTCTATGGATTGAAATATAAGGCTTTTTCTATTATTCAGTGCACATTAAATAAGCATAGAAAAGAGGCATTACCGACTGTAAAAAGTCAGTAATGCCTTTTTAGTATTTAAGATAATCTATTCGCAAGCCACTTGGTCTGTTTAGACTGAAACAACCTGATAGTTTGCTGTTATTTTACTATCAATTTGCCTTTTAAAATTCTCAAAAAAACCGCATAAATACTGTTTTTTTAACAACCTCAAAATCATTCCCACTCCACCGTTGCGGGTGGTTTGGAGGTGATGTCGTAGCAGATGCGGTTGATGTGCTTGACCTCGCCCACGATGCGGCCCGACACCTTGTCCAGCAGGTCGTAGGGCAGGCGCGACCACGTGGCGGTCATGAAATCCTGGGACTGGACGGCACGCAGCGCCAAGGTATAGTCATACGTCCGCTCGTCGCCCATGACGCCCACGCTGCGCAGATCGGTCAGCACGGCGAAGAACTGGCTGGTGGTACGATCCAGACCGGCAAGGCGCATCTCCTCGCGGAAGATGGCATCGGCGTCGCGGAGGATGGAGAGCTTTTCCTCGGTAATATCGCCGATGACGCGGATGGCAAGGCCGGGGCCGGGGAAAGGCTGGCGCCACACCAGCTCGTCGGGCAGACCCAGCTCGGTGCCCAGCTGGCGCACCTCGTCCTTAAACAGGCGGCGCAGGGGCTCCACGATCTCCTTGAAATCCACACAGTCGGGCAGGCCGCCCACGTTGTGGTGGCTCTTGATAACGGTGCTCTCGCCGCCCAGGCCGGACTCCACCACGTCGGGATAGATGGTGCCCTGGGCCAGGAAGTCCACGGCGCCGATCTTTTTGGCCTCCTCCTCAAACACGCGGATGAACTCCTCGCCGATAATCTTGCGCTTGCGCTCCGGCTCGGTCACGCCCGCCAGCCTGGCCAGGAAGCGGGGGCCGGCATTGACGCGGCGGACATCCACGTGGAACTGGTGCTTCATCACCTGCTCCACCTGATCGCCCTCGTCCTTGCGCAGCAGGCCGTGATCCACGAAGATGCAGGTCAGCTGATCCCCCACGGCGCGCTGCAGCAGGGCGGCGGCCACGGAGCTGTCCACGCCGCCGGACAGGGCCAGCAGCACGCGGCCGCTGCCGATCTGGCGGCGGCACTCGGCCACCGCCTCCTCCAGATAGGAGGCCATCGTCCACTCCGGCTGGAAGCCGCAGATGGTGTACAGGAAGTTTTTCAGGATCTGGGTGCCGTATTCCGTATGCAGCACCTCGGGGTGGAACTGGACGCCGTAGAGCTTCTTGTCAGCCTGCTGCACCGCCGCGTGAAGGCAGCCGTCGGTGGAGCCGATGATCTCGAAGCCCGGAGCCATGCGCTCCACCTCCACGCCGTGGCTCATCCAGTAGACGGCCGTTTCCGGCACGTTATCAAACAGCGGGGACGCCTTGTGTGTCAGCTCCACCTTACCGTATTCGCGGGTCTCGGCCTTGCGGCACTGGCCGCCCAGCAGGTGCATCATCAGCTGCTGGCCGTAGCAGATGCCCAGCACGGGGATGCCCATTTCGAACAGCGCCTTGTCCACCATGGGGGCGTTGGGCTCAAACACCGTGGCGGGGCCGCCGGTGAAGATCAGCGCGTCGGGGGCAAAGGCGCGGATCTCCGCCAGGGACAGGCGGAAGGATTTGATCTCGCAATACACGCCGCATTCGCGGACGCGGCGGGCCACCAGCAGATTATACTGGCCGCCGAAGTCTAAGACCAGAACTTTCTTCATCGTCAGTCGTCCTCCCGGAAGGTAAAGCCGTTCTCCGCGCTGGCGGACTCGATGACGGCCAGCGCCTTATAGGGCACGTCGGGTATGGCGCGGAATTTGTCGCCGCCGCCCTGGAAGCCCTTTTCCACCGCCACGCCGATGCCCACCAGCTGGGCGCCGGCCTTTTTGACGATGTCCACCAGGCCGCCCATGGCGTAGCCGTTGGCCATAAAGTCGTCGATGATCAGCACGCGATCGTTTTCGCTGAGCCATTCCTGAGACACCAGCAGCGTCACTTTCTTTTTGTACGTATAGGAGAAGATCTCACTTTGGATCAGGCCGCTTTCGATGTTGTCGCTTTTGGCCTTTTTGGCAAACAGCATGGGAACGCCGTACCGTTCGGCACACACGGTGGCAAGAGCGATACCGCTGGCTTCGGCGGTCAGCACCACCGTGGCCTTGCTGGTATCGAAATACTTGGCGAATTCATCCGCGATGTCGCTTAATAACTTTGTGTCCACCCGATGATTCAAAAATCCGTCGATCTTGACGATATTGCCCGGCAGCACCTTGCCCTCGCGGCGGATGCGTTCCTTCAACTGCTCCATGGGAATATTCCTCCTTATAATAGTTTACTCTAATGATACCCTGTGGGGAAATAAATTACAACTGACAAATACGATAACTTTTCCCCCATAAAAACTTCGGTTTTGACGGTTTCCACAAGGAAGAAAGCACACCTTATCCAACGCATAAGGTGTGCTTTTGGCATATCAGAATTTCAGCAGCACGCCCACCACCGCGGCGGCGGCGATGAACACGATGGGGTGCAGCTTTTTGGTGAAGGGCACCCAGCGGGTCAGCACCAGGATCACAGCCGCCAGGGCGATCTCCTTCCAGCGGAAGAAGGCAAGCCCTGCGGCCTCTGTGTTCACCAGACTCAGCAGCACCACGCCGATACCGGCGGAGGCCACCATGGCGGTGGAGGCAGGGCGCAGACCGTAGAAGGCGGCGTCCACATACCTGTTGTCGCGGAAGGCCTTCAGGAAGCTGGCGATGATGAGGATGACGATGATGGACGGGGCCACCAGCCCCAGCGTGGCGATGACCGCCCCCAGGATGCCCGCCGTCTCAAAGCCCACATAGGTGGCCATGTTGACGCCCACGGGGCCCGGGGTGGATTCGCTGACGGCCAGCATGTCCGCCAGCTGGGCCTGGGTGAACCAGCCGGTGCGCTCGGCCATGTCCGACAGGAAGGGCAGGGTGGCAAGGCCGCCGCCGATGGCGAACAGGCCCGTCTTGAAAAACTCGTAAAACAGCTGCAAATAGATCATTTCTTCGCACCTCCCACACTGCGCAGGATAATGCCCGCCACGGCGGCGGCCAGCACGAACAGCACCGGCGACAGATCCGTCAGCAGCGAGGCGGCCAGCACCGCCGCGAAGATCAGCGTCCCCCACACGTCCTTGACAGCGCCCTGCCACAGCTTCAGCGTGGCGTTGAAGATCAGCACGCAGACGCACACCCGGATACCGGCAAAGGCGTTCTGCACCCACTCCAGATGAGAAAAGCTGGTGATAAGGCCCGCCAGCAGCGTGATAATAATCAGCGAGGGAAACACGATGCCCAGCGTGGCAACAATGCCGCCCAGAATGCCCTTTCGCTTCTGGCCGATAAAGGTGGCGGTATTGACGGCGATGATGCCCGGCGTACACTGGCCAATGGCGAAATAGTCCGTCAGCTCCTCGTCGGTGGCCCAGCCCTTGTTCTCCACCACCTCACGCTGCAAAATGGGCAGCATGGCCATGCCGCCGCCAAAGGTCATCACGCCCACCTTGGCGAAGGTCAGAAACAGTTCCAGAAACTCTTTCAAATCAAAACACCTCTTTTGTATGGTTCTATTCTTATTCCGCGTAGCCGTACAGGCCGCGCACCGATACCTCGCCGCAGCGCAGGGTTTCCCTGCTCCCGTCCTCATGGCGCACCACAAGGCCGTACAGGGGGTCGATGTCCAGCGCCGTCACCTGCTGTCCCGTCTGCAGGATGCGCACCGGCTGCCCCAGCGTCAGACACAGCTTCCGGTAATCGTCCACATAGGTCTCCGGCGCGCACAGGTGGCGGAAGGCCTGCCGCAGGGCGTCCACCAGCGCGGTCTCCAGCGCGGCCTGATCCGCCGCGCAGCCCTCCGCCTCCAGCGAGGTGGCCGTCCGCGCCACCTCCGGCGAAAAATCGGAAGGCGTTTGGCGCAGGTTGACGCCCACGCCGATAACCACGTGATCCACGCCGCTGCCGGACAGCGTCGCCTCCGTCAGGATGCCCGCCAGCTTCTTACCGTGCAGCACCAGATCGTTGGGCCATTTGATGCGCACATCCGCGCCGGCGGCACGGCGGAGCGCCAGCGCGGCGGAGGCAGACGCCATGGCCGTCAGGGGCAGCAGCCCCTCCGGTGAGGACACGGGCCGCCACAGCATGGACAGGTACAGCCCCAGACCCGCGGGGGATTCGAACCCCCGCCCCATGCGGCCCCGCCCCGCCGTCTGGCGGCGGGCGATGACGGCGGTGCCGTCGGGCGCGCCCTCCTGCGCCAGCGTCCTGCACACGGTATTGGTGGAATCCACCGTTTCATAGCGGTAAATGGCCGGCTGCTCCATGGGTGCGCCTCCTCCCCTTTTTGGCCCATATATTACCACGTTTTTCCCCCGCCGTAAAGTAAAAAAATTGTCAACCGCTCTTGACAGCGGCGCGGCGGGCGGGCTATCATAACACCATTCTTTCCCAAAACAGGAGGGACGTTGCATGACGGCACGAAAATTGGTCTATACCGCGCTGCTGGCCGCGCTGACGGCGGCGGGCGCTTTTATCCGCATCCCCCTGGGGGTGTCCTCCATCACGCTGCAGTTTCTGTTCACGGCCATGGCGGGCGTGCTGCTGGGGGCGGGCGGCGGCGCGCTGAGCCAGGGGGTGTATGTGGCTTTGGGGCTGCTTGGCCTGCCCATCTTCACCACCGGCGGCGGCCTTGGCTATGTGCTGCAGCCCACCTTCGGCTTTCTGCTGGGACTGATCCCCGCCGCCGCCGTCATCGGCGCCATCAGCGGCAAAAGCCCCTCTCCCCTGCGCATCGCCCTGGCCTGCGCCGCGGGGCTGGCGGTGCTGTACGCCGTGGGCGTGCCCTACATGGCCCTGATCCTGAACGGCTATATGGGGAAAAACATGTCCCTCTCCGCCCTTTTATGGGCGGGCATGATCCCCTTTCTGCCCGGCGACGCCATCAAGATCGCCGTAACGGCGGCCCTGTGCCCCCTGCTGCAGAAGCGGATGGCCGCCTCCCGGTAGGCGGCGGTGTATTTACAAAGGTTTCCGCAAATGCTATAATAATAAGATATCAATGGAAAGGAGCCGTGGCCTATGGAGCTTCACGCCAAGCGGGTGCGGGCACAACTGAATCTGTTCAAGCCCATCATGACCAGCTGCTCGCTGGAGGCCAGCCGGAAGGGGCAGGACAAGCTGGGCGAACTGATGACCGCCCTGCACCGGAGCGAGATCATGGCAAAGGAGCATGATTTCGGCCGCTTTCAGGGGGCGTGGATCATGCCTCAGGATCAGCGGCGGGGCGGCGTGGTGCTGTATCTCCACGGCGGCGGCTATACCTGCGGCAGTCTGGAATACGCCAAGGGCTTCTCCTCGGTGCTGGCGGCGGAGTGCGGCGTGCGGGTGTTCTGCGCGGCGTACCGTCTTGCGCCGGAGCACCGCTATCCCGCGGCGCTGGAGGACGCGCTGGAGGCATATCAATACCTGCTGAAAAAGGGCTACGCGCCGCGGCAGATCCTGCTGTGCGGCGAAAGCGCCGGCGGCGGACTGATCTACGCCCTGTGCCTGAAGCTGCGGGAGCTGGGCATCCCCCTGCCCTGCGGCTTGATCGGCATTTCGCCCTGGACGGATCTGACCGGCTCGGGGAAATCCTATGAGGAGAATCGGGAGATCGACCCCTCCATGTCGCCGGAGCTGCTGCAATTTTACGCCAAATGCTATACCGACGATCCCACCGATCCCCTGTGCTCGCCCCTGTTGGGCGATGTGACGGGCTTTCCGCCGTCGCTGCTGTTTGTGGGCGGGGATGAGGTGATGCTGGACGACACGCGGCTGCTGCATGAAAAGCTGGTGAAAAGCGGCTGCCGCAGCAAGCTGATCGTGGCGCCGGAGCGGTGGCACGCCTACGTGCTGTACTGTCTCAGCGAGAATATGCCCCGGGACTTTGAGGCCATCAACCACTTTATGGACAGCGTCCTCTCCCCCGCCCGCAGCCTGCGGTGGATGAAGCTGGACAACGCCGCCAAGATCTATCCCGCCGCCAAGCGGCGGAACTGGAACAACTTCTTCCGCATCTCCGCCACGCTGACAGAGCCCATCGACACAGCGGTGCTGCGCAGCGCGCTAGACGTGACGGCGCGGCGGTTCCCCTCCATCGCCGTGCGGCTGCGGCGGGGCGTGTTCTGGTACTATCTGGAGCAGGTGCCCCACCTGCCGGACATCCAGCAGGAGAAGAGCTGTCCCCTGGCCCACGCGCCGTTCCACGAGGTGCGCCAGTGCGCCTTCCGTGTGCTGGTGTATCACGACCGGTTCGCCGTGGAGTTCTTCCACGCGCTGACGGACGGCACCGGCGCGCTGATCTTCGTCAAGACCCTGCTGGCGGAGTATCTCAGCCAGAAGCACGGCCTGTCCATTCCCGCCATGGAGGGGGTGCTGGGACGGCTGGAGGAGCCGGACGAGGAGGAGCTGGAGGACAGCTTCCTGCGCTATGCCGGCGACGTGAAAGCCAGCCGGAAGGAGGCCACCGCCTGGCATCTGACGGGTACGCCGGAGAAGGACGGCTTCAAGAATCTGGTAACCATGATGATCCCCGCCCCGGCGTTAAAGGACTGCGCCAAAGCCCACGGCGTGACGGTGACGGAGCTGCTGTGCGCCGCCATGATGCAGGCCATCTGCCGGCTGCAGGCGGAGAAGATCCCCCAGCGCGGCCGCCGCAGACCGGTGAAGGTGCTGCTGCCGGTGAACCTGCGGAACCTGTTCCCCAGCCGGACGCTGCGGAACTTCGCCTCCTACATCACGCCGGAGGTGGATCCCCGCATGGGGGACTATACCTTTGACGAGATCTGCGCCGCCGTACACCACCGGATGGGGCTGGAGAACAACCCCCACACCATGCGGGCCAAATTCGCCGCCAACGTAGCCAGCGAGCGCTCGCCCCTGCTGCGGGTGATGCCGCTGTTTATCAAGAATCTGGCTATGAAGGCGGTGTTTGACACGGTGGGCGAGTGCAAGTCCTGCCTGTGTCTGTCCAATCTGGGGGTGGTGCGCCTGCCGGAGGTAATGACCCCCTATGTGGCGCGGATGGATTTCATCATCGGCGTACAGGCCAACGCCCCCCACGACTGCGGCGTTTTGACCTGGAACGACACCGTGTATATCAACTGCATCCGCAGCATACGGGAACCGGAGCTGGAGCTGCGGTTCTATCAGGTGCTGCACCGCCTGGGCCTCCCCGTAAAGGTGGAGAGCAACCAGCGGTAGAACGGGAAAGGAGCGCGTTATGTATTGTGTGAAATGCGGCGTGGAGCTGGCGGAGAGCGAGAAGGTGTGTCCCCTGTGCGGCACACGGGCCTTCCATCCGGATATGCCGCCCCAGCAGGGCCAGCCGCCCTATCCCGCCGACCGCCGTCCCCACGCAGAGGAGGTCAGCCGTTCCGGCATCCTGTTTCTGCTGACGGTGCTGGCGCTGCTGCCGGCGGTGCTGTTTATTCTGTGCGACTGGCGCATCAACGGGCACATCGTCTGGTCGGGGTACGCC
This sequence comes from uncultured Oscillospiraceae bacterium, assembly GCA_934597125.1. Lineage (GTDB taxonomy): Bacteria > Bacillota > Clostridia > Oscillospirales > Oscillospiraceae > Vescimonas. The sequence continues at coordinate 39,220 of CAKTQM010000012.1, read as the reverse complement.
TCCGGCGGCGTGGCGCTGCTGTATGTGCTGGTGGCGCTGCCCCTGTGGTTCCGCCGCCCCAATCCGGTGATCTTTGTGCCCATCGACTTTGCGGCCATCGGGCTTTACCTGCTGTATATCAATTTCGCCACGGGGGGACACTGGTTTTTGTCCTTCGCTTTCCCCGTCACGGGAGCCATCGGCCTGCTGGTAACGGCCATGGTGGCGCTGCTGCGGTATCTGCCGGGCGGTCACCTGTATGTGTTCAGCGGCGCGCTGATGCTCTCCGGCGGGCTGGCGGTGCTGATCGAGTTTCTCATCAACCTGACCTTCCAACTGCATGAAACCTTCTTCTGGTCGCTGTATCCGCTGACGGCCGGCGTGATCCTGGGCATCATGCTGCTGGTGGTGGCTATCTGCAAACCCCTGCAGCGGTCGCTGCACCGGAAGTTCTTTATTTAAGGGAAAGGCTTTCTTGCGGGACATAATAAAGGCTCCCCTTGCTGCAAGGGGAACCTTTGAAAGCTGTGTCATATCGTCATCTCTCGACAAACGGAAAAACCGTGTACCCGAAGGGGTACACGGTTTTTTTACTCCAGTGCGTCATGGCTGTTGAACACATCGCTGATGCTGCCGTAGGGGTCGGGCGGGCTTTCCGGCTCCGGCGACGCGGCGTCGAAAGCGCCTTTCATTTTCAGCTCCTGCCACTGTTCGCGGGTGATCAGCAGCTGGCGGGGCTTGCTGCCCTCGAAGGGCCCCACGATGCCCCGCTCCTCCATCTGATCCACCAGACGGGCGGCGCGGGAATAGCCCAGCTTCAGCCGCCGCTGCAGCATGGACACGCTGGCCTGTCCCGTCTCCAGAATGACCTCCACGGCTGCGCTGAGCAGCTCGTCGCAGCCCTCGTCGCCGTCGGCGGGGGCATTGCCGCCGGACTTGCCGCCGCCCTTTTCGCTCTGCTTCATGACCTCCTCGATCTTCTCCATGACCTCGTCGGAGTAGTCGGCGGCGCCGCTCTCCTTGACGAAGTTCACCACCCGCTCGATCTCCTCCGGCGTGATAAAGCAGCCCTGGACGCGGGTGGGCTTCTGGTTGCCCAGCGGGAAGTAAAGCATATCGCCTTTACCCACCAGTTTTTCCGCGCCGGTGGTATCCAGAATGATGCGGGATTCCATGGACGACGCCACGGCGAAGGCGATGCGGCTGGGGATATTGGCCTTCATCAATCCGGTGATGACATCCGCGGAGGGACGCTGGGTGGCGATAACCAGATGCATACCGGCGGCGCGGCCCATCTGGGCCACGCGGCAGATGGATTCCTCCACCTCCTTGGCGGCCACCAGCATCAGATCCGCCAGCTCGTCGATAACCACCACCACGGTGGGCAGCTTTTTCAGTTCGGGATCGCTCTCGCACAGGGCGTTGAAGCCCGCCAGATCCTTGACGCCCCGCTCGGAGAACATCTTATACCGCTTCATCATCTCGTATACCGCCCACTGGAGGGCGCCGGCGGCCTTTTTCGGGTCGGTAACCACGGGGATCAGCAGGTGGGGGATGCCGTTATAGGGGGCCAGCTCCACCATTTTGGGATCCACCATGATAAAGCGCACCTCATCGGGGGTGGATTTATACAGCAGACTGACGATCAGAGAGTTGGTACACACGGACTTGCCGGAGCCGGTGGTGCCGGCGATCAGCACATGGGGCAGGCGGGCGATGTTGCCCACGATGGCGCTGCCGCCGATGTCCTTGCCCACGGCAAAGGCCACGGTGCTGGGGTGGTTGGTGAACTCCCGTGATTCGATCACGTCACGGATGCGGACGGCGGTGACGGCGCGGTTGGGCACCTCGATGCCCACGGCGGAGATCTTGCCGGGGATGGGGGCGATGCGCACGCCGGTGGCGCCCAGCGCCAAAGCGATATCATCGCTGAGGTTGGTGAGCTTGCTGAGCTTCACACCCTGATCCAGGGTGAACTCATAGCGGGTGACGCTGGGGCCGTGAACTACCTCGCCCGGGTGGGCGTCCACGCCGAAGGAGGCCAGAGCCGACGCCAGCCGCTGGGAATTCAGCCGCAGCTCGGTGCCCACCTCCTGATGGTTGTCGTCGGTATTCTCGTCCAGCAGGGTGATGGGGGGATAGCGGTAAGCGCCCTCCCCCTCCGCCAGCTCCTTCTCGATGGCTTCGCTGACCTCGGCGGTGGCGGTCTCCACCTCGGCGCGGACGGCCTGCTTGCGCTGCTTCTCGGTCAGCGGCTCCTTGACGGGAGCGGGTGCGGGCTCCGGCTGGGGCGGGACTTCCGCGGCGGCCAGCGTGGGATCCAGCAGCTCCGCCGGGGTCTTGACATCGCTGGGACGGCTTTGGAACAGGGGCGCGGGGGCGGTATTCAGCGCCGCCGCTTCACGGCTGGCGGGGGGCTCGTCATCCAGAGGGATGTCGATACTGGGCCGCCGCCTGCGGGCAGGGGCGGCGGGCGTCTCTCTCACAGGCTTTGCAGGCGGCGCGGGCGGCGCGTCCTCGTAATCGTCCTCCTCCGCCCACTGGGCGCGCTCCTCGGCGCGGCGCTTCATCTCCGCCGCCAGATCGGCGGGCTTGATGTGCAGCGCTCCCAGCACGGCCAGCAGCGTCAGAATAATGGTCAGGATCAGCGACACCACACGGCTGAGAAGGGCCTCGGCCCCCACGGCCAGCGCGCCGGACACCGCGCCGCCGCACCGCAGGGACTGTCCGTCCTGCCACATGGGCTTGATGGCCTCCAGCGAGAAAGCGTAGTCCCCCCGGCTGAGGAGCAGGTGCAGCACCATGCCCAGCAGCACCGGCAGCAGCAGCGTGCAGGTGGTGCGCAGCTTCACGGGGCGGCCCTGATGGTTCAGCAGAATGATGCCGGCGTACAGCAGCGCGGGGGCGGCCAGCCAGTAGCCATAGCCGATGCAGCCCTTCAGCACGTTAGCCAGAAACGCCAGCAAAATGGCGTCCACATTAAAATAGGTCACCAGCACGCACAGAGCCAGCAGCAGGCACACCACGCCGCCGATGATCCGCGCCTGGGCGTTATAGGCCGGAGGCGGCGGGGCGACGCGGCGTTTGGCGCCGCCGCTTTTGGCGGCGGTGGATTTTTTCTTTGGTGTATTCGCCATGGTCGATCCTCACTTGACGGCATTGAGCAGCAGGGTCAGCAGACCCACCGCCCAGCAATAGTACGCAAACGCGCCGAAACGGCCCTTTTCCGCCACCAGACGCAGCAGACGGATGCAGGCGTAGCCCACCACCGCGGCGGTGACGACGCCCACCAGATACATGGGCACCTCGGCCCAGATGATCCCCGCTTCGATGGCGTCCTTCAGGCTGAGGATATTGGCGCCCAGCACAGCGGGAATGGACAGCAAAAAGGAGAAACGCACGGCAAACTTCCGCTCAAATCCCACAAAGCAGCCGGTGGTGATGGTCATGCCGGAGCGGGAGATGCCCGGCATGGTGGCGATGGCCTGGCCGGCGCCCACGATCAGCACATCCAGCACGGTGGCGCTGCGCTCGGTCTTATTGCCCTTGCGCACCAGGTCGCAGGCGAACAGCAAAAAGCCGGTAACCACCAGCGCCGCGCCGATGAACACCATGTTGCTGCTCAGAGCCTGCACCTGCCTATGGATGGGCAGCACGGCAAACAGGGGCAGCGTGCCAATGATGATCAGCAGGATCAGACGGCGGGCGGGCGGCACCTGCCGGGGCGTGGTGCCGTGGGCCAGATCGCCCACGCCGTGGATCAGCTCCCGCACCATGTCGCAGATGTCGCGCCAGTAGGCCACGAACACGGCCACCAGCGTGCCAAGATGCAGCAGCACATCAAAAAACTCCGGCACCGCCGTGTCGATCTTCAACAGGTTCTGGGCGATGGACAGATGGCCGGAGCTGGAGATGGGCAGAAACTCCGCAAGGCCCTGCACCAGTCCCAGCAGGAAGGAGGAAAAATAGGTCATAGTGTCACCTCATGTCACAATCGGATACCATTTGTCATATCCGGCGGAAAAAGTACGATTTGTTATCAGCTGAACTGTGTATGCAGCGTATACAGTATACCATATCTATGGGAAAAATGCCACATTTATTTGGGAGCCCTTGGAAAAAAGGGGCGGGTATTTCCCCATTTCCCCGCGGGAAATACATTGGGTAATCATCTGTCGAAAGATGAAAGTTTTCTGGCAGAGTGCTGCCTTTTTTCGGGGCGCTGTGTTCTTTTTCGGCAAAATCACCAATCGACAAAAATCGCGCCCGCCCCGCTCTTTACCGGATTTTCCGTATTTTTCCGCCGTTTTTCGACAGGGGTTTCCCTTTACATTTCGTTGACATAATTGATTGCCGCATAACTTCTACAAGGAGTTATCCACACTTTCCACACCTTTTTCCACCGCGTGGAAAGCCCAGTATTAACGCGGGTTTTGGCGCATTTTTCCGCTTTTTGGAAAACCCGCAAACGCGGTTTGCATCTTTTCTCCCCCGCCCATTTACTTTACATAATACCTCATATAAGCATTTTCTCTGTCATAAAAAATTTCTCTTTTCTGTCAAAAATTTTTCAGCCCATCAGGTACTGAGCCAGCCCCACCACCGGCGGGATCGTCAGCACAGAGATGGCGGTGAACACCGACACCATGCTGGCGGCCAAACGGGTATCATTGCCGAATTTCTGGGCGAACATGCTCAGCAGCGCGGCGGTGGGCGTGCTGGCGGCGATGACCGTCACCAGCGCCACGGCGCTGTCCACCCGCAGGCCCCAGCACAGGGCCACCGTCAGCAGCGGGATCACCGCCAGACGCAGGGCCAGCGCGATCCAGGCGCGGCGATCGGTAAAGGTATGGCGGAAATCGGCATGGCTGAGCTGATACCCCACAACGATGGTGGGCAGGGGCGTATTCATGTCGGCCAGATACTGCAGCGGCGTCATCACAAGCTCCGGCAGGCGCACCGCCAGCAGATACAGCGTCATGGCCACGATAACGCTGAGGACGCCCGGATTCAGCACGATGGCCTTCAGTCCCAGCTTGTGGGCGTCGTGGGTCACCATGTAGACGCCCGCCGTCCAGGCCAGCACCGTGAACACGATCACGTAGGCCGAGCCGTAAAACACCCCGATGCTGCCCAGCAGCGCCGTCATCAGCGGATAGCCCATGAAGCCGCAGTTGGAGAACACCGCGGCAAAGCGCATGGCGCCGCAGGCGCGATCCTTCCCCCGCAGCAGGACATAGGCCAGCAGGATGCCCGCCGCGTGGACTGCCACAGCCAGCAGCAGACACACCATAAAGTTATGCAGATCCGTCCCGTTTTTTTCCCGCTGAAAGGCCACCACCATCATGGCGGGCGAGACCGCGTAGATCACCAGATTTGTCATGGTCAGGCTGCCCCTGTCGTCCATCCGGCCGGTCTTGCCCAGCACAAAGCCCACGGCCATCAGGGCGAACAGGATCAGCACCTGCTGCCCCACCGTTAAAAAAGAAGCGATCATGTCTCATTACTCCTGCGATCTAAAAAATGCGAGGTGGCCGCCAGTACCACCACAAAGCCCAGCGCGGCGCCGGCGGAGGTGAACCACAGCATGGCGTTGATGCCGCCGCTGTCGATCAGGCGGCCGCCCGCGGCGGTCATCACCGCCGGGCCCAGGCCGTTGGAAAACACGTGGATGAGCCCCTGACCCTTCACCTGGTTGGCGGCGTCCAGCTTCTCAGCCACGTAGTAAACCGTGGCCGGCAGAAAGATGCCGAACTCCACAAACTGGATCACCGCCGCCACGTACAGCAGCACCGGCGAGGCGGCCAGCAGAAACAGCACATTGCGCGCCACGAACGCAGCGGCGCAGAGCCGGAACAGCGCCTCCAGCGACAGCCTGCGGCGGATACGGGGAAACAGCGCCATGGACGGCAGCTCCATAAAGGCCGACAGGGCCAGGATCGTGCCCATCAGCCCCTCGCCCGCCCCCACCTTGGCGGCAATGTGGATCATATAAGTATTGCAGGCGTTGTGGCTGCCCTGCAGCAGCGCGCAGCCCAGCAGCAGCACCGCGAAGGCGGGATACTTCCGCAGCAGCGCCCGCAGGCTCAGCACCGGCGGGGCGGCCCGCTCCGCCGTCTCCGCCGCGGGGGGCAGCGGATAGCGGAAGCTCCACACCGACAGGATCTGCGCCGCCAGCGCCGCCAGCAGCACCGGCAGCATCACCGTGGGGGGGCGGCGCTCCAGCACAAAGCCCAGCACCAGCGCCACAATGGCGTAGGTGGTGGAGCCGGTGCCGCGGCCCAAACCGTAATTGACGGACACGCCCCGCAGGTGGAACTCCATCACCATGCTGTTGAAAAACGGCGCCACGCACACCAGCAGCACGCACAGCACGGCGTAGGCCGCCAGCAGCACGGTCTTCCGCCCCGTACACGCCGTCATGGCCGCCGCGGCGATCAGCGTCAGCACCGACAGGGCCAGAGCGATGCGGCGGCTTGTCCAGCGCCGGTCGGCGTCCGACACCGCCGCCAGCGCCGGCTGCACCAGCAGCGGCAGCAGCAGCGCCAGCGAAGTGACGGCTCCCAGCACGCTGTTGCTCAGTCCCAGATGCAGCAGCAGCACGGGGCCGAAGCCGATGGCAGCGGAAAAGGCGATGAAATAGCTGCCCTCGATGACGGCGTGATGGATATTGACTTTTGCGGAAAGCTTGTCCATGGCGGCTCCCTCATTATATATTGTATAACGTCATTTCAGTCTATCACAAAAGCAAAAACTGTCAAGACCGGAGGTTGTGTTTTGCCGGAAAATGGACTATAATAGTAGTCTATATCACCGACCAGTGAGGAGATACGCCATGAAACTGATGGTTCTTGACGGCAACAGCATCATCAACCGCGCCTTCTTCGGCCTGAAGACGCTGACTACCCAGGAGGGGCTGTACACCAACGGCATACTGGGTTTTTTGAACATGCTGGGGCGCTTTGTGGACGAGGAGCAGCCCGACGCGCTGTGCGTGGCCTTTGACCGGAAGGAGCCCACCTTCCGCCACGAGGCGGACGCCGCCTATAAGGCCACCCGCCGGAAGATGCCGGAGGAGCTGGCACAGCAGATGCCGGTGATGAAGCAGGTGCTGTCGGCCATGTCCATCCCCTGCTACGAGCTGGTGGGGTACGAGGCGGATGACCTGCTGGGCACCATCGCCCGCCGCTGTCAGCAGCGGGGCTGGGAGTGTGTGGTAGTCACCGGCGACCGGGACAGCCTGCAGCTCATCACCGCCACCACGCGGGTGAAGCTGGTCAGCTCCCACATGGGAAAGACCACCACCGCCGACATGACGGAGGAGACCTTCCGCGCCCAGTACGGCTTTGACCCCATCCATATGATCGACCTGAAAGCCCTGATGGGCGACAGCAGCGACAACATCCCCGGCGTGCCGGGCATCGGGGAAAAGACCGCCATGGCGCTGATCCAGCGCTACGGCAGCATCGACGCTCTGTACGCCGCCATGCCGGATGTGGAGCTGAAGCCCGCCGCCCTGCGCAAGCTGGCCGAGGGCGAGGAATCCGCCCGCCGCAGCTATTGGCTGGCTACCATCGTCACCGACGCGCCCCTGGAGTTCGACCCGGAGGACGCGCTGCGCCAGCCCTTCCGGCCGGAGCTGTATGATCTGTTTGTGAAGCTGGAATTCACCAAGCTCATTAAAAAATACGGTCTGACCCCCGCGCCCGCGGCGGCGGAGCCGGCGGCGGCAGCCGCCGCCACGCGGGAGGACTACACCGTCACCGTGGAGACCGCGGAGACGGATGCGGACGCCGCGCGCCTGCTGTCGCTGTGGCGCGGCGCCGCCCACGTGGCGGTGTATACCCTGGAGGATCTGAGCGTGCTGGCCGTGGACTGCGACGCCGACGATCAGCACGGCGTGACAGCCATCCTGCGGTCTGATCGCTTTACCGGCGACTGGGACAGCCTGCTGGACGCCCTGTTTTCCGCGGATATCCGCAAGGCGGCCCACAATGTAAAGGATCTGACCTGTACACTATTGGAGCGCGGCCTGCACGCCGAGGGCTTCGTGTTCGACACGGCGCTGGCGGCCTATCTGCTGGACGCCACAGCGGGCAGCTATGACCTGCCGCGGCTGTTTATGGCCTATTGCGGCGCGGAGCTGCCGCCGGCGGCCCATCTGGATCCGGAGGCCTTCTCCCTGCTGGGGGACGACCGCATCGCGGAGGCCTCCCTGTGCAGCTACACCAGCGCGGTAGACGCGCTGTACCAGGTGCTGGAAACAAAGCTGGAGGCCCTGAACATGACGGCGCTGCTGCATGAGATGGAGCTGCCGTTGTGCCGCGTGCTGGCGGAGATGGAGCTAACGGGCTTCCGCATCGACGGCAGCGCTCTGGCGCGGCTGGGTCAGGAGCTGCAGCGCCACACAGACGAGCTGGAGCAGTCCATCTACGACATGGTGGGCCACCGGTTCAACATCAATTCCCCCAAGCAGCTGGGCACGGTGCTGTTCGATGAGCTGCTGCTGCCCCACGGGAAGAAGACCAAGACCGGCTGGTCTACCAACGCCGAGGTGCTGGAAAAGCTGCGGTACGAATCGCCTGTCGTCAGCCGCGTGCTGGAGTTCCGCCAGTACGCCAAGCTGAAAAGCACCTACGCCGATGGCCTGCTGCGGGCCGTGTCGCGGGATGGGCGGGTGCGCACCCGCTTCCAGATGACGGTGACGGCCACCGGCCGCCTGAGCTCCGCCGAGCCGAACCTGCAGAACATCCCCACCCGCACCCAGCTGGGCAGCGAGATGCGGCGGGTGTTCATCGCCGACGAGGGCAACGTGCTGGTGGACGCCGACTACTCCCAGATCGAGCTGCGGCTGCTGGCCCACATGGCGGGGGACGAGGCCATGATCGAGGCGTTCCGCTCCGGTCAGGACTTCCACACGGTGACGGCGGCCAGAGTCTTCCACGTGCCGGAGGCGGAGGTGACCCACCAGATGCGCTCCCGCGCCAAGGCGGTGAACTTCGGCATCGTGTACGGCATGTCCAGCTTTTCCCTGAGTCAGGATCTGCAGGTGACCATGGCGGAGGCCAAGAGCTACAAGGCCAGCTATTTCGCCACCTATCCCGGGGTGAAGCAGTATATGACCGACATCGTGGCCCAGGGCAAGGCCCAGGGCTATGTGGAGACGCTGTACCACCGGCGCAGGGCGCTGCCGGAGCTGAAAGCCCCCGTCTTCGCCCGCCGCGCCTTTGGCGAGCGGGTTGCCATGAACATGCCCATCCAGGGCACGGCGGCGGATATCATGAAGCTTGCCATGCTGCGGGTGCACGACCGGCTGCGGCGGGAGGGACTGCGCGCGAAGCTCATCATGCAGGTGCATGACGAGCTGATCGTGGAGTGCCCTGAGGCCGAGCGGGAGACGGTAGAGACCCTGCTGCGGCAGGAGATGGAGCAGGTGGCGGCCCTGTCCGTCCCCCTGATCGCCGAAGCCCACAGCGGCAAAAACTGGCTGGAAGCAAAAGGTTGAGTCGGGGCGGGGTTCAGCCCCTCCCCTACATGCGTTCCCCGCACAGCGGCACCCAAAAATCTGAAAAAAGCAGGGTAAACATTATGGAAAAAACACAGATAAAGATTGTCCCCATGAACGCCGACCATCTGGACGAGATCGCGGCGCTGGAGCGGGCGTGTTTCTCCCGCCCCTGGTCGCGGAACATGCTGGCGGAGGAGCTGGAAAACCAGTGCGCCGCGTTTTTGACGGCGCTGGACGCCCAAAGCGGCAAGGTGGTGGGCTACGCGGGGCTGCTGGTGGCGGCGGACGAGGGGTACATCACCAACGTGGCCGTGTTCCCCGAATACCGCCGTCAGGGCATCGCGGGGCAGCTGCTGCAGGTGTTCTGCAATTTCGCGGCGGGGCAGCATCTGGCGTTTCTGACGCTGGAGGTGCGGCCCAGCAACGCGGCGGCCATCGCCCTGTACACCGCCTTCGGTTTTACGGAGCGGGGACGGCGGCGCAACTATTACGACCTTCCCAAGGAGGACGCTTTGATCCTGACGCGGGATTTTGGTGAGGAGGAGCAGGCATGAACATTCTATCGTTTGAATCCTCCTGCGACGAGACCGCCGTGGCGGTGGTGCGGGATGGCCGTCAGGTGCTGTCCGACGCCATCTTGTCCCAGGCGGACATGCACGCCCTGTACGGCGGCGTGGTGCCGGAGATCGCCTCCCGCAAGCATGTGGAGGCCATCGCGGGACTGACGGAGCAGGCGCTGCGGGAGGCGGGACTGACGAAGCGGGACATCGACGCGGTAGCCGTCACCTACGCCCCGGGGCTCATCGGCGCGGTGCTGGTGGGCGTCAGCTTTGCCAAGTCCGTCGCCTGGGCGCTGGGGGTGCCGCTGGTGCCGGTACACCACGTGCGGGGGCACATCGCCGCCAACTATCTGGCCTTTCCGGAGCTGGAGCCGCCGTTTCTGGCGCTGGCTATCTCCGGCGGCAACACGCTGATCGTGGATGTGGCGGACTATACGGACATGACGGTGCTGGGCGCCACCCGGGACGACGCGGCGGGCGAGTGCTTCGACAAGGCCGCCCGTGTGCTGGGTCTCCCCTACCCCGGCGGCAGGCCCATGGATCAGCTGGCCCAGCAGTCGGCGGGCGGGGTGTACGACCTGCCCCGTGCCCATGTGGACGGCGCGCCGCTGGACATGAGCTTTTCCGGCCTGAAAACCGCCGTGGTGAATCTATCGCACAACGCGGCGCAAAAGGGCGAGGCGCTGGACGAGGCGGCGCTGGCGCGGGACTTCACCCAAGCCGTCAGCGACGAGCTGACGGAGCGGGCGGCGCTGGCGCTGGAGCAGACGGGACGGAGGGTTCTGGTGGCGGCAGGCGGCGTGGCCGCCAACTCCATCATCCGCGCCGACCTGCAAACGCTGTGCCAAAAGCGGGGCGTGAAGCTCTATCTGCCGCCCCTGAAATGGTGCGGCGACAACGGCGCCATGATCGGCGCACAGGGCTATTACGAGTACCTGTCCGGCGTGCGGGGCGATCTGACATTGAACGGGTTCGCCACGATGGAATTGGATCGGCTGGTGTATTAAAGCCGAAACAAAAACCGCCATGCAGCGCACCAAAGGCCCCCTTGTGTAAAGGGGGCTGTCGAGCGCAGCGAGACTGGGGGATTGTTCTGAACGGCTTCTGCTTTTCGGGGCAACCCCTCAGTCACGGCTTGCGCCGTGCCAGCTCCCCTTACACAGGGGAGCCTTTTTCTGCGTACCCCGCAGCATTTTTCGGCAAGCTGAAAACGCTCCCCCTTGAGGGAGCGTTTTTGCCTGTTTTATCGGTACATTAATGCCTGTTATGGGTACACTTTTGGTACATAAAACGGGGTTATTGGTACAGGAAACCCCCGCTCCCCTTGCAGGGGAGCGGGGGGTAATTTGAGATTGGGGTTAGGGGTTGGTGTAGACAGTTGCATTATTGATGTTGACAGTAATGGTGTCCTTGACCGTCTCCTTCACACCAACGATTGTCTGATCAGTGATGCCATTTTGGGCATAACCAGTAGCGGTGCAATTGTTGATGCTAATGACATAAGTATTCGTGCCATTTGCCGACGGATTGATCATAATAGCAGACTTCTCCGCCGTTCCATTACATGTAAATTTGCAGTCATTAAAGGTGTGAGTCAAGGTATAACCATCGCCAGCATCCCAATAGCAAAGCACAGCCTTGCTGCAGTCGGTACTGGTAAATTCGCAATCGGTAAAGGTTACATTCTTCGCTGCGTATGTCCAGACATGGTAAGCATCAGCTTTATCCTGAACGAATTTGCAATTGATAAACTCTACATTGTCGGCGTACAGCGTTTGTCTGCCGATGATGGTACAATCCTTGTAAACGAGTTTATTCGTGTGTTGGAAGCCTGTATAATTAGTATCCTCATCAAATTTGACGGTCACGCCTTCAAATTGAGCGCTGTCGGCCTTGTTGATAACCGCTCCGGTAGTATTATTGCCTGCGCTCGTCATATCCACCACGGTGTCCTTGGTGCCTTTGACGGTGATGTCTTTGTTATCCAGAGATGGCAGGGTGTAGGTGCCAGCGGTGGACAGCTTGATGGTGGCAGAAGTGTTGTTTCTAATAGCGTTGTTCAGATCTTCCTGCGTACCAGCGACAGCGCCGGTGCCCTTAACCACGGTGTACCATGTATCTTCGCCATGCTTCTCGGAGATGACGGAATAGCCGTCGGCCACGAAGCTGCCGCCCAGGTTGTCATCGCCCTTGGAGGGGTCATAGTTGACGAAAGTACCGCCCTTAACGGTAATAGTGCCGGGGGTATTGTTCTGCTGGTTCAGGACATAATACTTGCCATTCCAGCTATAATCCGTCTGGAAGAAGCCGCCCTCAATGATGATGGTGCCGCCAGTAGAATAGATAACCGAGTTGGCTTCCCCATTCTTATCGGCGCCTACGGTGAAGTAGCCGTCCTTGATGGTAACCGTCGCTCCGTCATTCGCCCAAACAGCTACGTTATATTCGCCGCCGGAACCGCCGTCATAATAACCGCCGGTGATGGTAACATTAGTGTCACTACCGGTTGCATACACGGCTACCGGACGTGCATCGGTCGCCAGAGCCACGCCGCCCTTATCCAGAACGTGTGTGCCGCTGGTGAATTCCTGAGAGCCCTTGTAAGCAGCATCCTTATCGTACTGGTTATTGCTGCTGTCGTATTCGTAAGTATACTGAGTAGCATAGACGGTGACGGAAATGCCCTCAATGGACAGCCCCTGATATTCGTTACCGGCATCTTCCTTCATGTGACCTTTGATGGTCAGAGGAGCGGTAGTGGTATTGGCAGGCAGCAGATAGTATTGCCCAGAAAGAACGTTACCACTTTCATCCTTAGCCTCATTTCTATCACTGGTAACGATCGTCCATGTAATAACATCATTCAGATTCGGACTCCCCGCTACAGGCGCGGAATTCGTGACAATACCGGTGATCTCCACCTTGTATTTCAGCGCCAGATTGCCGTTGTTGACTACGCGCAGTTCGGGCAGCTCATAGGTGCAGCCCGGCTCCCAGAGGATCTGGTCTGCTGCTCTGTTGTCTTTTGTCTTGAAGGTAAGGGTCTTGCCCTCGGCGGAAACCCATTTGCCATCAGCGTCTTTCATCTCCAAACCCACATCCAGCGTACCGGACTGGATCTTGTTGACGCTGGTGCTGGCGGTGTCGGTGAACCACGCGAAGGTGGAGCCGATCAGCATAACCAGACACAGGCAGATCGCCAGAATACTGGTTAGCAATGCGCGTTTTGTTGCTTTCTTGGTTGACATATGTACATGTCCTCCCCATTCAAAATTTACCGGCGGGTCAAACGCCTGCGCTCCGGCATTCCGCGCAGACGCCGCTTATGGCCTGTCCTCCGGTCTGATGGGGCAGACAGAGCAAGCAACCAACGCTCTGTCTGCCCATTACGGGGAGGTCAGACGCACAAAGGCCGCGGCATTGCCACCCGCGACCGTTATGCCAACTGAAATTCGAACACACCTCACCTGCTGTTTTTTCTTTCAGAAAAAACAGCAAACCCTATAGGGTTTGGGCATATATAAATATAGTGTAGCACTTTCTTCGAAAAGTGCAATGCGTTTTTGCCGTTTTCCGCACATTTTGTCAGAATGGCAAAAAATTTGTGGTGACATTGGAGAAATTGCACAAAGCGCCGGTGCAATAAGGCAACAAAGGCCCCCTCTGACGAGGGGGCCTTTGTTGCTGATTTACTGAAATTACCGGATATCCTTCACCGTATAGCCCGCCCCGGTAACGGCGGCGCGAAGGGCGTCGTCGGGGGCATCGCCGGTGACGGCGGCGGTGCCGGAGGTCAGGTCAACGGCGACGGACTGGACGCCGGACACGGCGGACAGGGCCTTTTCCACGTGGGCCACACAGTGGGCGCACATCATGCCCTCGATCGTCAGGGTCTTTTTCATAGGGGGTTCCTCCTCTTGAACGGCTGTATTTTCTTCTGCCGCGGGCGCGGCATGGGGTACGGGTCTGGTCTTGGGCTTCCACAGCCGCAGGCGCAGGGCGTTGGACACCACGCACACGCTGCTCAGGGACATGCAGGCGGCGGCAATCATGGGATCCAGCAGCAGCTGCAGGGACGGATACAACACGCCCGCCGCGATGGGGATGCCCACGCTGTTATAGAAGAAGGCCCAGAACAGATTCTGGCGGATATTCCGCAGCACGGCGCGGCTGAGCTCCGCGGCGGCGGCCACATCGGCAAGGCTGCTTTTCATCAGCACGATATCCGCCGACTCGATGGCGATATCGGTGCCCGCGCCGATGGCAAGGCCCACGTCCGCCTGCACCAGAGCGGGGGCGTCGTTGACGCCGTCGCCCACCATGGCGACGAGACGGCCCTCCTTCTGCAGCTTCTCCACGCAGGCGGCCTTATCCTGGGGCAGCACCTGGGCGATGACCTGATCCACGCCCACCTGGCGGGCGATGGCGTTGGCGGTGCGGGTATTGTCGCCGGTCAGCAGCACCACGCGGCAGCCGGAACGCTTCAGGGCGGCGATGGCGGCGGCGCTGTCGGGCTTGACGGTGTCGGCCACCGCCAGCATCCCCAGAGGGCGGCCCTGCTGGGCGAAGTAGAGGACGGTCTTGCCATCCTCGGCCCAGCGCTCCGCCTGCGGGGTCAGGGCGTCGATGGGGACGCCGTTTTGCCGCATGTAATCGGCGTTTCCGGCGAAGACGGCGGCGTCATGCAGCACCGCGCGGACACCGCCGCCGGGGACGGCGGCGAAATCGGACACATCGCACAGGGGGATGTGCCGCTCCCCTGCCGCCTCGGTGACGGCGCGGCTGAGGGGATGCTCGCTGGGCTGCTCCACGCTGGCGGCCACGCAGAGGAGCTCCTCCTCGGTGACGCCGTCGGCGGCGAAGCAATCGGTGAGGCGGGGCTTGCCCCGGGTGACGGTGCCGGTCTTATCCAGCACCACGGTATCCACGCGGCCCATCAGCTCCAGCGACTGGGCGGATTTGACGAGGATGCCGTTTTCGGCGGCCTTGCCGGTGCCCACCATGATCGCCACGGGGGTGGCAAGACCCAGGGCGCAGGGGCAGGAGATCACCAGCACGGCGATGCCCACCGACAGGCAGAACTGCACGCTCTGCCCCCCCGCAAAGGCCCACAGCAGCGCCGCCAGCAGGGCGATGGACATAACCACCGGCACGAACACGCCGCTGATCCTGTCGGCCAGACGGGAGATGGGGGCTTTACTGGAGGAGGCCTCCTCCATCAGCTTCACGATCTGGGACAGGGTGGTGTCGGCGCCCACGCGGGTAGCCTTTAGCTCCAGATAGCCGCTCTGGTTCACGGTGGCGGAGGTAACGGCGTCGCCCACCGCCTTCTCCACCGGCAGGCTCTCGCCGGTGATGGCGGACTCGTCCACGGAGCCGCTGCCGCTGACTACCACGCCGTCCACGGGGATCTTGCCTCCCTGACGCACCACCACGATGTCGCCCGTCCGGATATCCTCCGCCGGAATGGTGACCTCCGCGCCGTCACGCTTCACCACGGCGCTGTCGGGCGCCAGAGCCAGCAGGGCGGAGATGGCGTCGGTGGTCTTTCCCTTGCTGCGCTCCTCCAGATATTTGCCCACGGTAACCAGCGCGCAGATCATGCCCGCCGACTCGAAATAGAGCTGGGGCATGCCGGTGACCTGTCCCGCCGCAAGGCGGGCCATTTCAATGAGACTGTAGACCAGTCCCGCGCTGGCGCCCAGCGCCACCAGCGTGTCCATATTGGGACTGCGGCGGAACAGCTGGGTGAAGCCCACGGTGAAATAGCTGCGGTTCAGGATCAGAATGGGTACGCAGAATAGCAACTGGGCGGCGGCGTGGGTCAGGTGGCTGGCCGTCAGAAACGACGGCAGGGGCAGGCCCATCATGTGGCCCATACTGATATAGAACAGGGGCACCAGACACACCAGCGACCATATCAGGCGGCGGCGCATGTTCAGCAGAGCCTGATCCTGCTCCTGATGGATATTCCGCTTCACGTCGGCGGCCCGCTTGGCGCCGTAGCCGCCGCTCTCCACGGCGGCGATGATCTGCTGGGGCGTCACCTTTTCCGGATCGTAGTCCACCATCATGGTGCCCAGCATCAGGTTCACCGCCGCGTTGCTGACGCCGGGAAGGGCGCTTGCCGCCTTTTCCACGTGGGCCGAACAGGCGGCGCAGGTCATACCTGTTACCACGAATTTTTCTTTCATTCCGCTGCCTCCTTATTTCATCAGCTTTTGCAGCGTAGTCACCAGTTCGTCGATGACCGCGTCATCCCCCTGACGGATGCCGTCCGCCACGCAGGTGCGGATGTGGGCGGCCAGCAGCTCCTTGCTGAAGCTGTTCAGCGCGGCGCTGACGGCGGACACCTGCACCAGAATATCGGGGCAGTAGGCGTCCTTTTGCAGCATGTCCTTCAGGCCCCGCACCTGACCCTCGATGCGGTTCAGGCGGTTTGTCAGGCGCTTTTGCTCCTCGTCGGAGCGGTGCTTCGTCTTTTTGCAATGGCAGCAGTCCATATCGTATACCTCCTGGGGGTATCTTTTGATGGTGGCATTATATACCCCCACAGGGTATTTGTCAACGCTTTTCTTTTGGCTTGCACAAAAGGGCCATGATCAGGGCAAACACCACCGCCGCGGCGATGCCGCCGGCCGTGGCGGTCAGCCCGCCGGTGAGAACGCCCAGCAGGCCCTGCTCCCCCACCGCCTTTGCCACGCCCTTAGCCAGGGAGTAGCCAAAGCCCGTCAGTGGGACGGTGGCTCCCGCGCCGGCCCAGTCCACCAGCGGCTGGTAAAGGCCCAGCGCCTGCAGGATCACGCCCGCCACCACATAGCCCGACAGGATACGGGCGGGGGTCAGCTTCGTCAGGTCGATGAGCACCTGACCCACGGCGCACAGCAGTCCGCCGCAGAGAAAACACCACAGATAGTCCATTTCATCCTCCTTACCGCTCCGCCGACAGCACCACGGCGTGGCACACGGCGGGCATGGTCTCCTTTTGAAACACGGTGGTGGGGCTTTGCAGGGCGCCGGTGGGGGCGAAAATGATCCGCTTCCACCGGCGGCTCTTCAGCCCCGGCAGCAGATAGGCGCACAGCACCGAAGCGCTGCACCCCGCGCCGGAGCCGCCGGCGTGCATATCCTGCTTCTGCCGGTCGAACAGCAGCAGGCCGCAATCGGTATAGCGGTTGTCCATGGTAAGGCCGTCGCGGCCCATCAGCTCCCGCACCGCCCGATGGCCCACCGCGCCCAGATCGCCGGTGACGATCAGGTCGTAATCCTGGGGCGTGGTGTGGGTATCCCGAAACAGCGTCTCCAGCGTGTCGATGGCGGCGGGGGCCATGGCCCCGCCCATGTTGCACTCGTCATTGACCCCCATGTCCACCACGCGGCCCATGGTGGCGTGGGTCAGATAGGGGCCGTCGCCATTGCGGCCCAGCACGCAGCAGCCGGAGGCGGTGGCCGTCCACTGGGCGGTGGGACAGCGCTGGGAGCCGTAGGGCAGGGGCATGCGGTACTGCCGCTCGGCGGTGCAGTAGTGGGAGGAGGTCATCACCGCCGCCGTGGCGGCCGCGCCCCCCTGCAGCAGCATGGCCGCCAGAGACAGGCCCTCCCCCATGGTGGCGCAGGCAGCGTACAGGCCGCCCACGCTGAAGGGCCGGTTGCGCAGGGCGAAATTACTGGCGGCGCACTGGTTCAAAAGGTCGCCCGCCAGCACCAGATCCACGTCCTCCGCCGTCATGCCGCCCCGCTGGAGGGCGTGACCCAAGGCACGCTGCTGGAGGGCGGACTCCGCCTTTTCCCAGCTGGTCTGGCCGCAGAAGGAATCCGGCTCGATCTCGTCAAAATAGCTGCCCAGCGGGCCCTGACCCTCCAGCTTGCCGCCGATGCTGCCCCAGGACAGCACGCTGACGCCGCCGGAAAACGCCACCGTGCGGCCCGTTCGATGCATTTCCATTTGGTTCACCTCACAGTTTTTCCGGTAGTATGCGGAGGAAGCAGGAAAATATGTGTTTGCCCGTTTTGCCCTGCGGGAACGGAACCATAACAAATTCTTGCCATCCTTCCCCATATGTGCTATTCTGTAAATTGTATTGGTATCGAAAGGAGGGCGCTTATGGCATCGCTGGCGGAAAAGCGGCTTTTTTTGCTGGATATGGACGGCACCCTCTATCTGGACGAGCAGCTATTTGATAAGGTGCCGGAGTTTCTCTCCCTGATCCGCCGGCAGGGCGGACGGTATCTGTTTCTGACTAACAATTCCTCCCGCGGCGTGGAGGGCTACATCGCCAAGATGCGCCGTCTGGGCATCGAAACGGTGCCGGAGGACTATCTCACCTCCGCTGACGCGGCCCAGCACACCCTCCTGACGGAGTTTGCGGGGCAGCGGTGCTACGTCTCCGGCACAGCGTCGCTGCGGGAGCAGCTGAAACAGGCGGGCATCCGCGTGACGGACGCCCTGTCCGACGATATCACCGTGCTGCTGAGCGGTTTTGACACAGAGCTGACCTTTCAGAAGTTAGAGGACAGCTGCATTTTGCTGAACCGGGGCGTGGCATGGCTGGCTACCAATCCCGACTGGGTGTGTCCCACGTGGTACGGCTCGGTGCCGGACTGCGGCAGCGTGTGCGAGATGCTGATGCGCGCCACCGGAAAACGCCCCCGCTTTCTGGGCAAGCCCCAGCCGGAGATGGTGCGTCTGGCGCTGGAACGGACAGGCTTCGCGGCGCGGCAGGCCGTCATCATCGGCGACCGGCTGTATACCGACGTGGCCTGCGGCGTCAACGCGGGGATCGACAGTGTCTTCGTCCTCAGCGGTGAGGGCGTGGTGGGCGACATCGTCAAATACCGCGTCAACCCCACATGGGTCTATCCGGACATCGCAAAGCTCTATCACGAACTGAAGGAGAACGAACTATGAAGCTGAACTACAAACGCACCATTCTGGTGGGCTTTGCCTTTTTCCTGATCTGCGCCTTCTGGCAGGCCTATGACAACACCATTCCCCTGATCCTGACCAACAAGTTCGGCATGAGCCAGACCTGGTCGGGGGTCATCATGGCGGCGGACAACGTACTGGCGCTGTTCATGCTGCCCCTGTTCGGGGCCATCTCCGACAAGTGTACCCACCGGAAGGGGCGGCGCACGCCCTTTATCGTGCTGGGCACGCTGATCGCCGCTGTGGCGCTGATCTGCCTGAGCTTTATCGACAGCGCCCAGCTGAAAAATCTGGGGGACGCCGCCAATATCGACGATCCCGCCGCCCTGACGGCCATCTATGAAAGCCAGGCGGACGAGACCCTCATCACGCCCCACGGCGACAAGTTCGTGCTGCGGCAGCAGTTCACGGAGGAGGAGTTCACCGCCATCCGCAGCCAGCTGATCAGCGAGGACGGCACCGCCGTCACCAATCCCAACTACACCAACTACGTGACCCCCGCCCGGCAGGCCTACGCCTGGCAGGTCACGGCGGCGCATCCCGCCACGCTGGTGTTCTTCATTGCGGTGCTGCTGGTGATTCTGGTCTCCATGGCTACGTTCCGCTCCCCCGCCGTGGCGCTGATGCCGGACGTGACGGTGAAGCCCCTGCGCTCCAAGGCCAACGCGGTCATCAACCTGATGGGCAGCGCCGGCGGTATTCTGGTGCTGGCGCTGGGCATGGTGTTCGCCACCGCGTCGGTGCGCAACGCGCTGATGAGCTACACCGCCTATTTCGCCGTCATCGCGGCCATTATGCTGGCGGCGCTGGTGATCTTCCTGCTGACGGTGCGGGAAACGGAGTGGGCCCAGGAGATGCAGCGGGACAGCGTGAGCTACGGCATTGAGGAGGAGACGGCGGACGGCACACCTCAGGAGGAGCGGAAGCTGACTACTGGCGAGGTGAAATCCCTGATCTTCATTCTGCTGAGTATCGTGCTGTGGTTCTTCGGCTATAATGCCGTTACCAGCAAATACTCGGTGTATGCCAGCAACATTCTGCACAAGGATTACAACCTGACCCTGATCATCGCCCAGGCGGCGGCCATCGCGGCCTATCTGCCGGTTGGCGTCATCTCCAGCAAGGTGGGACGGAAAAAAGCCATTCAGGCGGGCGTGATCATGCTGCTGGCGGCCTTCACCGTGGCGGGCTTTTTGCACGCAGAGAGCCCCACGCTGCTGATGAACCTGATGTTTGCCCTGGCGGGCATCGGCTGGGCCACCATCAACGTGAACTCCTTCCCCATGGTGGTGGAGCTGTCCAGCGGCGGAAGCGTGGGCAAGTACACGGGGTTTTACTACACCGCCTCCATGGCGGCTCAGGTAGTCACGCCCATGCTGTCGGGTCTTTTGATGGACAAGTGGGGCATGCGGGTGCTGTTCCCCTACGCCGCCGTGTTTGTGGCGCTGTCCTTTGTCACCATGCTGTTCGTCCACCACGGCGACAGCAAGCCCCAGCTGAATCTGGGGCTGGAAGCCATGCAGGATCTGGAGATGGATTGATATGAAATGGATACTTTATATTTTACTGGTACTGGCCGTCGTATTCGTGCTGTATCTGCTGTGCCTGCGGTGCAGCAGGCGGCGGGACTGGGCGAAATTCCGCGGCTGGCGCTTCGCCCATCGGGGCTTTCATGACAAGCCCCGCATCCCCGAAAACTCCATCCCCGCCTTCAAGCGGGCGGTGCAGTGCGGCTTCGGCGCGGAGCTGGATGTGCATTTGATGAAGGATGGCCGCCTGGCGGTGATCCACGATGCCTCCCTGCTGCGCACCGCCGGAGCGGACGTGCTGGTGGAGGATCTGACGGCGGAGGAGCTGGCGCAGTACAGGCTGGAGGGCACGGAGTATCACATTCCCCTGCTGGAGGAGGTGCTGCCCCTCTTTGCCGGAAAAGCGCCGCTGATCGTGGAGCTGAAAGCCGAACGAGGCAACGCCGAGGCGCTGGCGGCCGCCGCCTGCAAGCTGCTGGACAAGTATAAGGTGGACTACTGCGTGGAGTCCTTCGATCCCCGGTGCCTTGCCTGGCTGTGGCACAACCGGCCCGACATTCTGCGGGGCCAGCTGTCCGAAAATTTCACCCGCCACGGCGACGGGGCACATCTGCCCGGCGCGGTGCGCTGGGCGCTGGGGAACCTGCTGCTGAACTGCTACGCCCGCCCCCATTTCATCGCCTACCGGTTTGAGGATCGCGGCAGCCTGTCGCTGAAGCTGTGCCGCGGGCTGTACGGGGCACAGGAGTTCAGCTGGACGATCCGCAGCCGCGCCGATATGGACGCGGCGGAGGCCGGCGGCGCGCTGGCCATCTTTGAACAATTCGACCCGAGGGAGACAGAGAAATGAGAGTCATCACCGGTACTGCCAGAGGCAGACGTTTGAAGGAGCTGGAGGGCATGGAGACCCGCCCCACCACCGGCAAGGTAAAGGAGAGCCTGTTCTCCATCATCCAGTTTGATATCGAGGGACGGCGGGTGCTGGATCTGTTTGCCGGCACCGGCCAGCTGGGCATCGAGGCCCTCAGCCGCGGCGCGCGGCAGTGCGTGTTCATCGACCAGCGCAATGACGCCGTGAAGCTGATCCGCGAAAATCTGGACGTGTGCGGCCTGACCGACCGCGCCGTAGTCCGCAGCGGCGACGCCATGGCCTATCTGAAAAGCGGCGAGAAATTCGACCTGATCTTCCTCGATCCCCCCTACGCCTCCGGCCTGCTGGTGAAGGCGCTGGAGGACATTGCGGCATTTGACATTTGCCGTGAACATGGTATAATTGTGGCGGAAAGCGCCGTGGAGACCGAGCTGCCGGCGCTGGCGCCCCCCTACGGGCTGTACCGGCAGTACCGGTACGGCAAGATCAAGCTGAGCGTCTATCACCGCAGCGGAAACGAGGACACCCTATGAAGATCGCCATTTACCCCGGCAGCTTTGACCCCATCACTCTGGGGCATCTGGACATTCTCAGCCGTGCCGCCCAGTGCTTCGATCAGGTCTACATGTGTGTGATGGTCAACTGCGACAAAAAGCAGCCCATGTTCACCCAGGAAAAGCGGCTAACGCTGATCCGGAAGTCCATCGCCCACATCCCCAACGCTCAGGCAGAGCTGTTTTCCGGCCTGCTGGCGGACTACGCCCGCCAGAAAAACGCCCACATCATTGTCAAGGGCGTCCGCAACATGACGGATTTCGACTCCGAAATGCAGATGGCCCGCATCAACCAGGGGATCGACAGCACGCTGGAGACTCTGCTGCTGCCCGCCCGGGCGGAGTTTGAGCATTTCAGCTCCACCATGGCCCGCGAGATGATCCGTTACGGTCAGCCCCTGACGAAATATGTACCCGCTCCGGTGGCGGAGGAATTGATGAAAGGATGTGACCACTGACATGGAGGAAAAGGACGTACAGCGCTTGATCGACATGCTCTATACCATGATCGACGAGGCCAAGAGCGTGGCGTTCAGCGCCGAAAAATGCGCCATCAACCGCGATGAGGCGCTGGATCTGCTGGACGAGATGCGCTCGAAGCTGCCCCTGGAGCTGAACAAGGCCAAGGAGCTGATCGCCGCCCGCAACGACTACGTGGCAGGCGCCAAGAAGGAAGTGGAGAAGATGCTGCGTCAGGCCGAGCTGGACGCCAAAACCATCGTCTCTGAAAGTGAAGTCATCCAGCAGGCGCGGCAGAAGAGCGCCGACATCATCCACCGTGCCGAGGAGCGCAGCCGCGAGCTGTACCGCGTCGCCAACACCTACACCGAGGACGCCCTGCGCCGGACGGAGGAGGCCATTCAGACCGCGCTGGCGGAGGTGCAGAACTCCCGCGCTCAGTTCCGCTCCGCCTCTCAGGAGCAGATGCAGGCTGCTCAGGATCATCTGAAGCAGGACGCCCAGAAAAACGCGGAGAAATAACCGGCATCGTCCGCCGTGGTACTTTTGCACACGCTGTGGAAAACGCCCAACTTTTTCCGTAAAATTTCTACGTTTTGCACAGAAACATGCTATTTTGTAGCGTTCTCAGATCGGGACACAACATCTTGTGTCCCGATCTTTTTTGCTGTTTTTGGAGTGAAACATTGGTTTTATTCATGATATGCAAATAGGAAAATGATGGAAAAATTACCGGAAAACCCCTGTGTTCATCGGAAAATTTCTCCTTGCAATCGACAGCGGTTTTATGTATACTTGAAACCGCAGTGGTGAATTGTGGGGGAAGTGCCCCCTTTTGTGGGGGATAATCCCACACTTTCCCCTTCCATCCGCAGGAGGTGATGAGCATGACAGGTCAATACACCCACAGCATCGACGCCAAAGGCCGTCTGTTCATCCCCGCCAAGCTGCGCGAAGAGCTGGGCGGCACCTTCCACGTGATGGTGGGACAGGATGGGTGCCTGTCCGTGTACTCCGACGACAGCTGGAACGCCATTTTAGACCGGCTGAAAACCATGAGCTTCAGCAAGGTGAAGGCGCTTCGCGCCATGTTTGCCCTGGCGGCCGACTGCGAGCCGGACGCCCAGGGGCGCATCCTGCTGCCCCAGAAGCTGCGGCAGCTGGCCCAGCTGGAAAAGGATGTGGTCATCATCGGCATGTTTGACCGCGTGGAGATCTGGAACGCCCAGCGCTGGGCCGAGATTGAGGAGGCCGCCCTCAGCGATGGTTCGCTGGAGGCCGCCATGGAGGAGCTGGGACTGTGACAGAGCTTCATCACAACGCCGCGGAGGATCTGGCCTACGGCCACCGGCCGGTACTGCTGGCGGAATGTCTGGACGCCCTGTGCATCCGCCCCGACGGGGTGTATGTGGATGGCACGCTGGGCCGGGCGGGCCACTCGCTGGAGATCGCCAAACGGCTGACTACCGGCCGTCTCATCGGCATCGACCGGGACGAGACGGCTATCGCCGCCGCTCAGGAGCGGCTGCGGGACTATTTAGATCATGTGACGCTGGTACACAGCAATTTTGACCGTATCGGCGAGATATTGGAGGAACTGCACATCTCCGGCGCGGATGGCATGCTGTTCGACCTGGGCGTGTCCTCCCCGCAGTTGGACGACGCGGCGCGGGGGTTCAGCTATATGCACGATGCGCCGCTTGACATGCGGATGGATCGCACGGCGGCGCTGGACGCCCATCAGGTGGTGAACCAGTGGCCCTATGAGGAACTGCGGCGCATCCTGTATGATTTCGGTGAGGAGCGCTACGCCCCCGCCATCGCAAAGGCCATCTGCCGGACGCGGGAGACCGCGCCCATTGAGACTACCCTGCAGCTGGTAGACATCATCAAGTCCGCTATGCCGCCCCAGGCGCTGCGGGAGAAGCAGCATCCCGCCAAACGGAGCTTTCAGGCCATCCGTATCGCCGTCAACGGCGAGCTGGACGCCCTGCCCCCCATGCTGAACGCCGCGTGCGACCACCTGAACACCGGAGGGCGGCTGGCGGTGATCTCCTTCCACTCGCTGGAGGATCGCATCATCAAAAAGACCATGCAGGAGCTGTCCACCGGCTGCACCTGCCCCCCCAGCTTCCCCGTGTGCGTATGCGGAAAAAAGCCGCGGATGAAGCTGGTGCAGCGCAAGCCCATCGTGCCGGACGAGGCCGAATTGACCGAAAATCCCCGCGCCCGCAGTGCCAAGCTGCGTGTGGCGGAAAAGCTGTAAGACCCATTTACCAAAGAAAGGAAGTCCTTCCCCATGACTGACGAGCGTCGCCGCAATATGAAAATCGTATACGGCAGCCTGGCGTATGATTTGGATACGCTGGTACGCGAACGGCAGCTGGAGGAAGCAGGCGCCATGCCGGAGCGCCGGACGGAGCAGCCGCCTCAGGCGCAGCCCCAGCGCCGGCCCAAGGCACAGGCCAAGGCACGGCCCTCGGCCCTGTTGGTGGGCGGCATCGCGCTGGTGGGTGCGCTGGTGATGGTGCTGCTGCTGGGCTATGTGCAGCTGACCGCCGTGTCCAGCAACGTGTCCACCATCAAAAAGGACATGGCCGCGCTGGAGGAGGAGCACGTATCCCTGCTGACGGAATACGAAAAAACCTTCGACCTGGCTACCATCAAGGCCGCCGCCGAGGAGGCGGGCATGTCCAAGCCCAGCGCCGGACAGATCCAGTACATCGACCTGAGTGGGGCGGACACCGCCGTGGTATACGGCGACGCGCCCGGCATCGTGGAAAAAACCGTGAACGCCCTCAGGGACAAAGCCCTGTCCCTGTGGGAATATTTCCGCTGAGGAAGCCGTATAATGACGCAAACAGCAAGGAGTGAGAAGCCGATTTCTTGCTCCTTGCTTTGGCCTTTCCATATCCCTGTTTTCCTGTCGCAAAAGGAGTCGTATCATGCCGCAGAATTTTCCCCAGAACCGCCCCGAGCACCAGCGGAAGGATGAGTCCATCCGCCGTGCCAACCGCGTGATCCAGAGCCGCACCTTCGTGCTGATGCTGATTATGGGCATCGGCATGTTCGTCGTGCTGTTTTTCAAGCTGTACTCCCTGCAGATCACCCGGCATGAGGAGCTGCAGGCCAAGGCTGTCAGCCAGCAGACCCGCAGCAGCGTGGTTACCGCCAACCGCGGCAGTATCTATGACGCATCGGGCAACATTCTGGCTATCTCCTCCACGGCGGAGACTGTCTTTCTGTCCCCCAAGGAGATCAACGACGCACTGAACGACGAAAAGAACCCCGTCGCCTGGACAAAGGAGGTGCTGGCCGGCGCGCTGGCCAAGATCCTGGACATCAGCGAGGAGGGCATCCTGAAGAAAATGGCCCGCAGCGACTCCATGTACGAGGTGCTGAAATTCCGCGTGGAGGAGGACGTAGCCAGTCAGGTACGGCAGTACATCAACGACAATAAGGTCAAGGGTGTCTTTCTGACTACCGACGCCAAGCGATACTATCCCTACGGCGACCTGGCCGCCCAGGTGATCGGATTTGTGGGCGTGGACTACACGGGCCTGTTCGGACTGGAGGCGGAATACGACAAGGAGCTACAGGGCAAGTCCGGCCTGGTAGTCACCGCCAAGGCCAACCGGCAGAACGACCTTTTATACGAGTATTCCCAGTACTTCGACCCCGAAAACGGCGATGAGCTGCAGGTGACGCTGGAGGCCACGGTGCAGTACTATCTGGAAAAGGGCATGAAGGACATGTGCGACGCCTTCTCCCCCGCCAACGGCGCCACCGGCATCGTGATGGACGTGCGCAACGGCGGTATTCTGGCTATGGCCTCCTTCCCCAACTACGACCTGAACGATTTTACCACCGTGACCGACAAGACCCTGCTGGAGCGGATAGAGCGGGAGGAGATCGAGCTGGCGGACGCCCAGCAGCTGCAATGGCGCAACAAGGCGCTGAACGACACCTATGAACCCGGCTCCACCTTCAAGATCCTGACGCTGTCGGCAGCGCTGGATGAGGGGCTGATCGACATGAACACCACCGTGAATTGCAGCGGCGCGGTGACGATCTCCGGTCAAACCATCCACTGCTCCAGCAAAGTCGGCCACGGCCTGCAGAATCTGGAGCAGTCCGTGGGAAACTCCTGCAACCCCGCGTTCATCTCCTACGGCCTGAAACTGGGCACGGAGAAATTCTATCAATACATGCGCTCCTTCGGCATCATGTCCCCCACCGGCGTGGATCTGGGGGGCGAGGCCTCCGGCGTGTTCGCCGCCGACGCCAACTTCACCCAGCTGGATCTGGCCTGCTATGCCTTCGGCCAGAACTTCACCGTCACCCCCCTGGCGCTGATCGCCGCCCAGGCGGCCTGCGTCAACGGCGGGTATCTGTATACCCCCCACTTTGCCCAGCAGATCACCGACAGCGACGGCAACGTGATCTGGCAGCATGACGACACGCCGGTGCGGCAGGTCATCAGCGAGGAGACTTCCGCCACCGTGCGGGAGTGTCTGGAATACGTGGTAGCCAGCGGCACCGGCAAAAACGGCCAGGTGGCGGGCTACCGCATCGGCGGCAAGACCGGCACGGCCGATAAGGGCCAGACCGGCGACGTGGTGGTGTCCTTCCTGTGCTTTGCGCCGGCGGACGATCCCCAGATCATGATGCTGATTACCATGGACACCCCCAGCCGCTCCACCGGCACCTATGTGTCCGGCGGCAACATGGTGGCCCCCTATTCCAGCGCCATCATGTCGGAGATCCTGCCCTATCTGGGTATCGAGCCCAGCTACAGCGCCGAGGAGCTGATGGGCGTGGACACCACCGTGCCCAACGTCATCGGCATGACGGTGGAGGAGGCCAAGGAGCGCATGAAGGAGCGGGGCTTTGCCTGCAAGGTGGAGGGCGACGGCGAGACCATCACCGACCAGACCCCCGTGGGCGGCGCCATCATTCCGGGAAAATCCACCGTGGTACTGTATGCCGGAGCGGAAAAACCGGATAAGATGTGTAAGGTGCCCTCTCTGGTGGGACGCACCGCCGCCGAGGCCAACACCGCCGTTGCCAACGCGGGCCTGCTGATCCGCTTCACCGGCACCACCGGCTTGGAATCCAGCAC
Source organism: uncultured Oscillospiraceae bacterium (assembly GCA_934597125.1). Classification (GTDB taxonomy): domain Bacteria; phylum Bacillota; class Clostridia; order Oscillospirales; family Oscillospiraceae; genus Vescimonas. Next base: position 11,712 of record CAKTQM010000012.1, on the reverse strand, counting down.
GGTGCTGGTGTTCAGCCAGGAGCTGGAGGCCGGTTCCGAGGTACCCGCCGGAACGGTAGTCACCGTGCGGCTGGGCGACACCACCGTTCGGGACTAAAACCGCAGTTTTTGCCATGCAACAAGGCATGTTATCCTATTTCGCCCGCCCTTCATGCCTGCTATGATAGGCCATGGAGCGGCAGAGCCGCCTGAAAGAAAAGGCAAAGGAGACGATCCGATGAAGCTGAACGAAGTATTGAAGGGGCTGGACATTCTGTCCGCCAGCGCCGACATGGCGCAGGAGATCACCGGCGTGAGCTATGACTCCCGCACCACGGCGCAGGGCGACGTATTCGTCGCCATCAGCGGCGAGGCGGTGGACGGCCACCGTTTTATCCCCATGGCGCTGGAAAAAGGCGCGGTATGCGTAGTCTGCGAGCAGGCGCCGGAGGGGGATATCCCCTACGTGCAGGTAGCCAGCTCCCGCAAGGCGCTGGCTCTGATGGCGGGCAACTGGTTCGACCATCCCGCACGGGAGATGACCATGATCGGCGTCACCGGCACCAGCGGCAAAACCACCAGCACCTACCTCATCAAGAGTATTTTAGAGCAGAAGGCCGGCGCCAAGGTGGGGCTGGTGGGCACCATCCAGAACATGATCGGCGATCAGGTGCTGCACACCGAGCGCACCACGCCGGAATCCTTTGAGCTGCACCGCCTGTTCCGCCAGATGTCCGACGCGGGCTGCACTCATGTGGTGATGGAGGTCTCCTCCCACGCTCTGACGCTGGATCGGGTCTACGGCATCCGCTTCGCCGTGGGCATCTTCACCAATCTCAGCCAGGATCATCTGGACTTCCACCACACCATGGAGGCCTATTGCGACGCCAAGGCCCTCCTCTTCGACCGCTGCGACATCGCCATTTACAACGCCGACGATCCGTGGCATGAACGGATGCTGGCCCACTGTCCCTGCCGCACCTTCAGCTACAGCGCCAAGGGAGAAGCGGATCTGTGCGCCAAGAGCATCCAGCTCCACGCCGGCAGCGTGGACTACGACGCCCAGGCGGACACGGACTGGGCGCACGTCCATGTGGGCATACCGGCCATGTTTACCGTATATAATACGCTGGATGCCATCGCCGCCTGCTGGAATCTGGGCGTGCCCATCGGCGAATGTGCCGACGCGCTGGCGAAAAACCACGGCGTCAAGGGCCGCATGGAGATCATCCCCACTCCCGGCCGGGACTTTACCATTCTCAACGACTATGCCCACAAGCCCGACGCGCTGGAAAACGTGCTGACATCGGTACGGGGCTTTGCCAAAGGCCGCACCGTGGTGGTGTTCGGCTGCGGCGGCGACCGCGACCGCACCAAGCGGCCCATCATGGGCGCCATCGCCGCCCGTCTGGCGGATTTCAGCATCGTGACCTCCGACAATCCCCGCACCGAGGAGCCGCTGGCTATCATTGATGACATCCTGCAGGGTATGCAGGGCTGCTCCGCCTACACCGTGGAGCCGGATCGGGTCAAGGCTATCCACTACGCCATGGATCACGCCAAGCCCGGCGATGTGATCGTGCTGGCCGGCAAGGGCCACGAGGATTATCAGGAGATCAACCACCGCCACATCCACATGGATGAGCGGGAGATCGTGGCCCAGCACCTGAGAGAGATGCGATAAACCACAGAAAACGCCCCCCTACGGGGCCAAAGAAAGAGAGTCGTTCACATGGAAATTATTCTGGCTGCCATCGTCAGCTTCATCGTCACCGCCGTGGTGGGTAAATTTCTCATCCCCGCGCTGGTTCGCCTGAAAGCGGGCCAGAGCATCAAGGAGATCGGCCCCAAGTGGCACATGACCAAGCAGGGCACCCCCACTATGGGCGGATTGATGTTCATTATCGGCATCGGCGTAGCCATCGTCATCTGCGGCTGGCGGGGCATGCTGGAGGGCAGCTTCCAGCACCTGTATGTGTATCTGTTTGCCCTGGTATTCGGCGGCATCGGGTACATTGACGACTATCAGAAAGTGAAAAACCACCGCAACACCGGCCTGACCGCCCCCCAGAAGTTTATTCTGCAGCTGGCGGCGGCAGTGGCCTTCCTGTGCCTGATGCGCTATGAGGGCATGCTGAGCCCCAACCTGTATGTGCCCTTTTTCAACACGCACATTGTGTTAAGCTGGGGCGTGTATCTGGTGTTTGCCGCCTTTGTCATCGTGGGCACCGTCAACGCCGTCAACATCACCGACGGTATCGACGGGCTGTCCAGCAGCGTCACGCTGCCGGTGGCCGCCTTCTTCACCTGGGAGGGCTGCGGCTATATGCCCCAGTATCTCATCGCGGCGGCGCTGCCGGTGTATTACGGGCAGCTGAGCCTGTTCAGCGCGGCGCTGTTCGGCGGACTGCTGGGCTTTCTGCTGTATAACCACTACCCTGCCAAGGTGTTCATGGGCGACACGGGCTCGCTGTTCCTGGGCGGCGCCGTGGCGGCGCTGGCCTTTGCCTACGACATGCCGCTGGTGCTGATCCTGGTGGGCATCGTCTACATCTGCGAGACCCTGTCGGATATCATCCAGGTAGGTTATTTCAAGCTGACCCACGGCAAGCGTATCTTCAAAATGGCCCCCCTGCACCATCACTTTGAGATGTGCGGCTGGAGCGAAAAGAAGGTCGTCGCGGTGTTCTCCACCGTCAGCCTGCTGTTCTGCCTGCTGGCCGTGGTGGCGGTGAACGGAAGATTTCTGGCCATGTAAAAGATACTGGCATGAAATCTGACGACTTTTGCAGGTGGTATCCTCGACACCCCCGCACCAACAGAAAAGCACAAATCAAAGGCTCCCTTGTGTAAAGGGTCGGCGTGTTAAGAAAACATGCCGGTGGCATGTTTTTAACGCCGATCTCGGCGGCTATGCCGTCGTAGCTTCCAGCAATTATCCACCGAACCATCTCGCTTCAACCCCTCCGGCGCTTCACGCCACCTCCCCTTACACAGGGGAGGCTTTGGATACCACACCCCCCAACATCTCACAGAAAGGAGGAACGCCACATGCCCCAACATTCTCCGCAGCCCCCTGTGAAGCACGCGGAAAAAATGCGCCGCAAGGCGGTGGAGCGCAAGCACCTTCTGGCCGCCAAGGGCGGACGGATCGACGTTCCCTTTCTGCTGCTGACCCTTTTGCTGACAGTGATCGGCCTTGTGATGCTGTTCTCCGCCAGCTTCCCCTCGGCTTATTACGAAAAGGGCGATCCCGCCTACTACTTCAAACGGCAGGCCATTTTTGCCGCCATCGGTATGGTGGGTCTGGTGTTCGCCGCCAAGTTCAACTATCAGCGCTGGCGCGGCGCGGCGCGGCTGCTGCTGATCTTCTCCGTCTTTCTGCTGATGCTGGTGCTGATCCCCGGCATCGGCATCAGCCACAACAACGCCCGCCGCTGGCTGGGTATCGACCAGGTCTTTACCTTCCAGCCATCGGAGATCGCCAAGCTGGCGGTCATCGTCTACTTTGCCGACAGCATCTCCAAAAAACGGGAGAAAATGCTGCAATGGCGGGAGGGCATCGTCCCCTACGCCGTGATCCTGGGCGTTCTCTCCATTCTGATGCTGCTGGAGCCCCACCTGTCGGGCACCATCCTGATCGTGGGCACCGGCGCCATTATGATGGCGGTGGGCGGCATGCAGGGCTGGCTCATCGGCGCGGGCGTGGGCGGCGTGGCCGCCGTGGCGGTGCTGTTTGTCAAGGCGGTGGAGGCCGGCATTATCTCCTACGGCGCCAGCCGCATCACCATGTGGCACGATCCCTGGCTGGACACCAGCGACGACGGCTATCAGATGGTGCAGAGCCTCATTGCCATCGGCTCTGGCGGATTGCTGGGCAAGGGCTTCGGCAAGGGCGTGCAGAAATTCCTGTACCTGCCGGAGGAGCACAACGACTTTATCTTCGCCGTGGTGTGCGAGGAGCTGGGTCTGGTGGGTGCCTGCGTCATTATGCTGATCTTCGCCATGCTGCTGCTGCGGGGCTTCTGGATCGCCCTCCACGCACGTGACCGGTTCGGCACGCTGCTGGTGGTGGGCATCATGACCCAGCTGGGCCTGCAGGTGTTCCTCAACATCGCCGTGGTTTCCGGCCTTGTCCCCGCCACCGGCATCTCCCTGCCCTTTTTCAGCTACGGCGGCACGGCGCTGGCCCTGCAGCTGGCGGAAATGGGCATTGTCCTGAGCGTCTCGCGGCAGATCCCCGCGCCGCGGAACGGGTAGTGACTGTTATTGGTGTGGCAGCCCGCTTCTAAAGCCTCCCCTGTGTAAGGGGAGGTGTCAACGCAAAGCGTTGACAGAGGGGTTGTCTATTACGGAGACAATCCCCCAGTCAGCTTCGCTGACAGGCCCCTTTACACAAGGGGGCCAAGTATAGATGCGCACGGCTCTCTCCTGGCAATGACCCCCAAGGAGCGAAAGTGCGTACTGCCCATCCCTCCCAAAAGGAGCTGTTTATTATGAATGTGATCTTTACCTGCGGCGGCACCGCCGGACATGTGAATCCGGCGCTGGCGCTGGCGGGCTATCTGCGGGAACAGGATCCCGCCGCCCGCGTGCTGTTCGTGGGCACGCCCAACGGTATGGAGCGGGGGCTGATCGAAAAGGCGGGCTATGATTTCGCCGCCGTGGAGGTCAGCAATTTTCACCGCTCCCTCTCCCCCGCCGGACTGCGGCACAACTTCAAAACCGCCAAAACTCTGGTCTCCTCCCGCCGGGAGGCAGACGCCATCGTGCGCCAATTCCAGCCCGATCTGGTGGTGGGCACCGGTGGCTACGCCAGCTTTCCGGCGGTAAAGGCCGCCGCGCGGCGGCACATTCCCACCGCCGTACACGAGTCCAACATGATCCCCGGCCTGACTACCAAGCTGCTGGAGGGCTGCGTCAACTGCGTGATGGTGGGGTTTGAGGACTGCCGCCGCCACTATAAGCACCCCGACAAGGTGGTAGTCACCGGCACGCCGGTGCGGGGGGATTTCTTCACCCTGACGAAGCAGCAGGCCCGGGAAAAGCTGGGCTTTGCCGACGATAAGCCCCTGGTGGTGTCCTTCTGGGGCAGTCTGGGGGCCTCCACCATGAATGAGCGGATGCTGGACTTTTTCCGGCGGGAGCAGGCGGACGGCTATCCCTTCCACCACATCCACGCCGCGGGAAAGAGCGACTGGCCCCACGTGTCGGAGGAGCTGACACGCCTTGACCTTTCCAGTCCCCTGCTGGACGTGCGGCAGTACATCTATGACATGGCGGTGGTGATGGCCGCCGCCGATCTGGTCATCAGCCGCGCCGGCGCCAGTACCCTCAGCGAGCTGACCGCCCTGGGGATGCCCACCATTCTGGTGCCCTCGCCCTATGTGGTAGCCAATCATCAGGAGAAAAACGCCCGCATGCTGGAAAGCCACGGCGGCGCGGTGGTGCTGACGGAGGAGCAGGCCACCGGCGACGCGCTGTATGCCAGTGCCAGAGACATTCTGCAAACCCCCGAAAAGCACCGTGCCATGGCGAAAGCCATGGGATCGCTGGGGATCCCCGACGCCACGGAGCGTATTTACCGCACCTTACTGTCCCTGCTGTAACGGGGCAAGCTGCGCCTTGCATAGGATGGGTAAAACCATTGGAAAGGCGGAGCGATATGTCTTATCTGAGGATACAGGGGGGCCGTGCGCTGAACGGCCGCATCACGGTACAGTGCGCCAAAAACAGCGTGCTGCCTGTGCTGGCCGCCGCGCTGCTGTCCGGCGGCCAGTGCCGCATCGTGGACTGCCCCCGCCTGAGCGATGTGGACACGGCGGCGGAGATCCTGCGGCACCTGGGCTGTCAGGCGGAGTGGGCGGCAAACGACCTGCTGATCGACGCCGCCCGCGTCACCCGCTGGGACATTCCGGAGGCGCTGATGCGGCGGATGCGCTCATCCGTCATCTTTCTGGGGGCCATTCTCAGCCGCTGCGGACAGGCGGAGCTGTCCTATCCCGGCGGGTGCGAGCTGGGCCCCCGGCCCATCGACCTGCATTTGACCGCCCTGCGCGCCCTGGGGGCGGAGATCCACGAGATCGGCGGCAGCCTCCTGTGCCGCGCCGACGCGCTGCACGGCGCGGACATTCTGCTGACCCTGCCCAGCGTAGGCGCCACGGAAAACGCCATGCTGGCCGCCTGCGGCGCACAGGGCGTCACCGTGATCTCCAACGCGGCCCGCGAGCCGGAGATCGTGGACTTGCAGCACTTCCTGCAAAAAATGGGCGCGGACGTTCACGGCGCGGGCACCTCCACCATCACCGTTCACGGCGGCGGCACGCTGCACGGCTGCACCCACCGCTGCATCGGCGACCGGATCGCCGCGGCTACATACCTGTGCGCGGCGGCCGCCGCCGGCGGGCAGGTGACGCTGCAGGGCGTGGACTACCGCCATCTGGCCACCGTCACCACGGCGCTGGGGCAGGCAGGCTGCCGCGTGCAGTGCGATGAGGACGCCATTACCCTCTCCGGCGGCAGCCTGCGGGGCATTCCGCCGGTGCGCACCTCACCCTATCCCGGCTTCCCCACGGACGCTCAGGCCCCGCTGATGGCGGCGCTGCTGCGCAGTCAGGGTGCCACCATGTTCGTGGAGAACATGTTCGACAGCCGCTACCGCCACGTGCCGGAGCTGCAGCGGATGGGGGCGGATATCCGTCTGGAGGGACGGGTGGCCCTAATCTACGGCGTGGCCGCCCTTCATGGCGCGGCCGTGCGCTGCACCGACCTGCGGGGCGGCGCGGCGCTGGTGATCGCGGCGCTGCAAGCGCCGGAGGAAACATTGATACACGACATTTACCACATCCAGCGGGGCTATCAGGACATCGCCGGCGACCTGCGGGCGCTGGGCGCCGATATCACCGCGGAGGTGTAACGGATACAGAAAGGACGACACTATGGCCAGACGACGCAGATACACCCGCAAACGGCGGCAGGGACAATTTTCGTTCCTGTATAAAATATTGATCTTTGTTGCCATTTGCGGCGCCATCGGCGTGGCGCTGGCACTGTTCTTCAAGGTGGAAACCGTCACCGTCACCGGCAACAGCCGCTATACCCCCCGGCAGATCGTGGAGGCCGGCGGTATTCAGGTGGGTGACAACATGTTTTTCCTGAATAAATACAGCGCCTCCAAAAAAATAACCGCCGCCCTGCCCTATGTGGAGACGGTGCGGATCAGCCGCCAGCTGCCCGACACGCTGGTGGTGGCGGTCACGGAGTGTACCGCGCCCGCCGCCGTCTCCCAGGACGGCAAGCTCTGGCTGCTGTCCGGCGACGGCAAGATCGTGGACGTACAGGCCGGCGACGGCAAGCAGTACGCCCGCGTCAAGGGCCTGTCCCTGCTGGAACCCCAGGTGGGCGCGGACATTCAGGTACCGGAGGAGGAGACCGCCTCCGCCCAGCTGCTGCTGACGCTGCTGGGCCTGCTGCGGGACAAGAACATGCTGGCGGACGTGCAGTCCATCGACCTGAGCGACGACGCCCTGGTGGTGCTGCGGTATCTGGATCGGTTTGACGTGACATTCCGCTGGGACGCGGACTTTGACTACAAGTTGGATTACCTTCTTGCGGTGGTGGAGCGGCTGGAGGTCAACGAGACCGGCGCCATCGACATGACGCAGGACGGCAAAGCCAGCTTCATCCCCGGCTAAAACTCCGCGGCCGGTGAACTTTTTTTGAAAATAGACCGTTACCACTTGACCTGCGGGCAGATAAGCAATATAATACAAGATGTAGTATTAGCAAAGTGACGGTTTGTCGTTTTTATACCATTTCTGCCGGAGGGAACAAACATGGCTTTTGGACTGGAAACAGGCGTGGAAAACGTAGTCAATATCAAAGTCGTTGGTGTCGGCGGCGGCGGCAACAACGTGGTGAACCGCATGGTGCGCAGCGGCGCCCAGGGCGTGGATTTTATTGCCGTGAATACGGACAGGCAGGCGCTGAACGCTTCCAGCGCCAACTATAAACTGCAGATCGGCGAAAAGCTGACCGGCGGCAAGGGCGCCGGCTCCAACCCTGAGATCGGCCGCAAGGCCGCCGAGGAGAGCCGCAACCAGATCAGCAAGGCGCTGGAGGAGACGGATATGGTCTTCGTCACCGCTGGTATGGGCGGCGGCACCGGCACCGGCGCCGCTCCCGTGGTGGCCGAGATCGCCCGTGAGCTGGGCGTGCTGACCGTGGGCGTAGTCACCAAGCCCTTCGGGTTTGAGGGACGCCGCCGTGCCCAGCAGGCCGAGGCCGGCATCGAGGAACTGAAAGACAAGGTAGACTCTCTGGTTATCATCCCCAACGAGCGTCTGAAATTCGCCACCGATCAGAAGATCACCTTCGCCAACGCCTTTGAGATCGCGGATGACGTGCTGCGTCAGGCGGTGCAGTCCATCTCCGACTTGATCCGCGACACCGGCTTCATCAATCTGGACTTTGCCGATGTGACCGCCATCATGAAGGACGCGGGCATGGCTCACATGGGCGTGGGCCGCGCCGCCGGCAAGGGCAAGGCCGAGGAGGCCGCCCGCATGGCTATCTCCAGCCCCCTGCTGGAGACCTCTATCGAGGGCGCCCGCGGCGTGCTGATTAACATTACCGGCTCCACCGACATCGGTCTGGAGGAGGTGGAGCAGGCCGCCACGCTGGTGCAGCAGGCGGTACATCCCGACGCGCTGACTATCTTCGGCGCCACCTTCGATGAGTCGCTGGACGACGAGATCCGCGTCACCGTCATCGCCACCGGTTTTACCGAGGGACAGGCCGTCAAGACCGCCAACGGCGCTGCTGCCGACGGTGTAAAGCTGGATCCCTTGCCTGCTGAGGGCGAAAAGGCCGACGACGATATGGACAAGTCCTTCAACGACATCCTGAAAATCTTCCAGAAGGACAATTTCTAACGAAAAAGCAAAGGCCGTTTACCGCAGGGTAAACGGCCTTTTTACAAGACAGGAGGACGCCTATGCAACCCAACGAACTGCTGACCGTGCTGCACACCGCGGCGCGGCTGAAGGACACCACCCGCCATTGCTACACCGCCCGGGGCCGCCACGAGAGCGTGGCGGAGCACAGCTGGCGGGTGGCGCTGATGGCCTATCTGATGCGGGACGAGTTCCCTGAGCTGGACATGGATAAGGTGCTGAAAATGTGCCTGATCCACGACCTTGGGGAGTGCTTTACCGGCGATATCCCGTCCTTTGAGAAAACGGCGGCGGATACGACTAGGGAGGACGGCCTGCTGGCCCGGTGGGTAGCCGCCCTGCCCCAGCCCTATCAGGCGGATATGGCGGCGCTGTACGCCGAAATGGACGCGCTAAAGACACCGGAGGCCCAGCTCTACAAGGCGCTGGACAAGCTGGAGGCGGTCATCGCCCACAACGAGTCGCCGCTGGATACCTGGCTGCCGCTGGAGTATGAGCTGAACCTGACCTACGCCAACGACAACGTAGCCTTCTCCCCCTACCTGACCGCCCTGCGGGCCGAGGTAAGACGGGAGACGGAGGAAAAGGTGGCACGAGGAGAGTAAAAGCGTATACGATTCGTTATATTTCTATTTGATTTTACAAAATGGAATCGGTTTTGCGTGCAAACAGCGGCTCATCCGTATGGATGAGCCGCTGTTTTTCTATTTACATTGTGTACTTCTGTGGGCTGCGTGTGCCCGCTTTCAGATGCTGGTGATTACCGCTGGTACACTTGCACGTCATCCACACTAACTGTGACGGTCTCATCTGTACTGCAATCATACAGCTCGCTGCCAGTACGGTCGCCTGCCGCAAAGCCGTTAGCCATGCAGCCATTTATCTTGACATCATACGCATTATTGCTGCCACTATCGCTGCCGATCACCACGGCGGATTTCGTGGCAGACCCGGCATTATTGAAACTGCAGTCCTCTATTGTCACCGTATAGTTCTCGCCCGGCGCGCTGCTGCAGACGTAAACCGCCGCACCCTCCGCGACGTTAAATGTGCATCTATTAAAAGTCGTCTCAGCCGCGGTGCCTGTGTAGACAACACTGCCATTGAAGATGCAGCCGGCGGCCCTTACCTGATCACCGCTCATGCTGTACTGGCCCTCAATCGTGCAATTCTCATAGGCCACGCTTCCAGCGCCGGGGATGCTCTGCTTGTCCGTCTCACTGAACTGAATGGTTGTATTTTGGAAGGTCAGCTGGAGGTTCTCGTTGGTGCCCATGGTAAGCGCGCTGTTGGCCATGTCGATCAGATTGGTGCCGTCACCGATAAAGGTAACATTCTTGTTGGAGATATTCGGCAGAACATAAGTCGTATTTTCCTTCAGATAGATGGTTACCTCATCTGCCGTGGTACGCCGCAGGAAGTCAGCCAGCTTCTCCGAGTCGGTGGGATGTGCCTCCGCATCATCAATGGGATCGACAACGGGGTCATCGCCGGTATTGCCGCCGCTGGTGCCATCGGAATATTCCGCCATCTTATCATACTGGTTGGTAGTGCTGTCGTATTCCTCGGTGTACTGGGTAGCGTAAACCTTAATCCCCACACCGTCCAGCGTCAAGCCCTGATATTGGTTACCCGCCTTTTCGTCCATGTGGCCCTGCAGGTGGTACTCGCCGCTTGTTGTACCTTTAGACAGATGATCTTCAAAATTTTCAATGGCGACAGCTTTTCCATCAGGCCCCACAACAGAGAACTTAATCACTTCCAACAGGCTTACGGCAGGCGTATCTGCAGAACCTACGATACCATTCTTAATCTCGTCCTTAACAATCTCGACCTTCCACTTCAACGCCAGGTTGCCGGCGTTTTTAATCTTAAAGACTGCCGTATTATAGGTCACGCCAGGCTCCCACAGGACGGCTTCGCCCGCAGGAGCGCCCGTTGCCTTTACGAATTCCAGTTTTTTCGCATTTGTCCCCGTCAGGCTATTGTCGTCCTTGTCCACGATATCCACGTCCAGCGTACCGGACTGGATCTGATTGACACTAGTGCTGGCGGTGTCGGTGAACCACGCGAAGGTGGAGCCGATCAGCATAACCAGACACAGGCAGATCGCCAAAATACTGGTCAACAGAGCGCGTTTTGTAGCTTTTTTGTTTGACATGGTTGGTATACTCCCCGTTTCATAAAATATTTGCCGTCGGGTCTGCGCAGCCGTCCGGCATGCTCCGGCTGCGCCGCTGTATAAGCCCGCCCTCCCTGTCTGATGTGGGCAGACAGAGCAGCAACCATTCTCTGTCTGCCCATAATGGGGAGGTCAGACGCACAAGGCTCCGGCCATACCGCAGCCCTCATGCCATTTTCGAAACTCCGTACCCTGCCACTCTATCAAGACACCTTGTGCTTTTATAAAAGCACAAAAAACCCGTTAACGGGTTTCACCAAACATTTTGTCACCGCAAAGTGCAGAAATCACTCAGAATTTCATTTATATTGTAACACGCTGCAGAAAAATTGCAAGTGCCTTTTCCCAATTACCGCGTATTTTGTCTGATTGACAGAATATCCGCCATCTGCTTTGTAGATTTACACCAAAAGCGGTCGCCTGCAACCGTGCAAACGCCACGCACGAGATGGCGCCGGATGCCATTCCCGAACTATCCTGAGGAAAAGCAAAACCCCCGTGACTTTCGTCACAGGGGTTCCGTGTTGGCGCTACCTATCTTCCCGGGCCGTCTCCAGCCAAGTATTGTGGGCAGAAGCGAGCTTAACTTCCGTGTTC
>CAKTQM010000011.1 GCA_934597125.1 uncultured Oscillospiraceae bacterium | reverse complement strand
ATGAATCTCACCATCGACAAGGTGCAGCTGCCGGAGAAGCTGGAGCTGGAGGACAAGTGGGTGCTCAGCAAGCTGAACACGCTGATCCGCGAGGTGACGGAGAACATGGACGCCTACGAGTTGGGTGTGGCCTCCGCTAAGATCTATGATTTCATCTGGGACACCTATTGCGACTGGTATATCGAGCTAACCAAGACCCGCCTCAACGGCGAGGACGCCGCGGCCAAGCTGGCGGCAGAGAACGTGCTGTGCTATGTGCTGCTGCGGATCCTGGAGCTGCTGCACCCCTTCATGCCGTTCCTGACGGAGGAGATCTGGCAGGCGCTGCCCCATGAGGGTGACTTCCTGATCCGCGCGGCATGGCCCACCTATCAGGAGTATCTGCACTTCCCCCAGGCGGAGTCCGATATGGAGAATGTGAAGGACGCCATCACCGCCGTCCGCGCCCGCCGTGCCGAGATGAACGTGCCGCCTTCCCGCAAGGCGCAGCTGATTCTGGTGACTAAGCAGCCGGAGACCTATGAGGTGGGCAAGCACTTTATCACCCGCATGGCCTACGCCAGCGAGGTGACGGTGGTGGATCAGGCGCCGGCTGACCTGAAGGGCATGGTTACGGTGGCTACCCACGACGCCAACATCTACCTGCCGCTGGCGGAACTGGTGGACATCGCCGCGGAGTTGGAGCGCATTGCCAAGGAGATCGCCAAGGCGGAAGAAAATCTCAAGCGCATCGAGAGCAAGCTCGCCAACGAATCCTTTACCTCCCGCGCGCCGGAGAATGTGGTTAACGCCGAGCGGGAGAAGGCGGAGAAGGCCCGCTCTCTGATCGCCAAGCTGACGGAGTCTGCCGAGGCCATGAAGCTGTAAGGCGGAACACCGCAAAACCAGCAAAAAACTTTGCTTTGTCGGCGGCATCGGCGGCTTTCGCGTAAAATCGCACGTGGAATTTTGTATAATCACCGCAGAGAGTGATCTCTGCGGTGATTCTTTTTTGCAAAAAAAGACATGCCGCAGGCATGTCCGGATGAAGCGTATCAGGGAGATCGTATGATAAAGGAGCGTCAAAGATGGAAGTAACTGCCACTTGCCGGGACAGGGTTCTGGAATTATATCTGAAAGGAGAACTGGATCATCATGGAGCGAAGGGGCTGCTGAAAAAACTGGAGCGGGAGATCGAATCATCGCTGCCGTCAGAGCTGGTGCTGGATTTCAGCGGGATCTCGTTTATGGACAGCGCGGGGATCGCCGTGGCGCTGCGGGGCTGGCAGCGGATGCGGGAGCTGGGGGGCGGCGTGACGCTGCGCAATGTGGCGCCGCAGCCCAAAAAGGTGCTGGAGGCGGCCGGCGTCGGGCGGATGATGACTATTCTGTGAGCCGCATGGCGGACATATACAACATGAGAGGAGCGTACATATGCAGCGCATTGAAAACTATGTGACACTGGAATTTCTCAGCCGCAGCAGCAACGAGGGGTTTGCCCGCGTGGCGGCGGCAGGCTTTGCGGCACAGCTGGATCCCACGCTGGACGAGCTGGGGGACATCAAGACCGCCGTCAGCGAGGCGGTCACCAACGCTATCGTTCATGGCTATCCGGATCAGCTGGGCAGGATCGCGGTGAAATTAAAGCTGTTGGCGAACAACACGCTGGAGATCACGGTGCGGGACTGGGGCGCGGGGATCGACGACGTGCAGAAGGCCCGTCAGCCTATGTTCACCACCGGCGGCGAGGAGCGCAGCGGCATGGGCTTTACCATCATGGAGAGCTTTATGGACAAGCTGGTGGTCAAGTCGGCGCCCGGGCGCGGCACCACGGTCACCATGCGCAAGCGGATATCCCAGCGTGCAAAACGATGAGCGAGCTGTTTGAACTGCTGGAGCGGGCGCAGGGGGGAGATGATGAGGCCTGCCAGCAGGTATTGATGGAGAACAGCGGCCTGATCTGGTCGATCGTAAAGCGGTACTACGGCTGCGGTGTGGAGAGCGACGACCTATACCAGCTGGGCTGCATCGGCTTTATCAAGGCGGTGAAGGGCTTCGACCTGAACTATGGCACGCAGTTTTCCACGTATGCGGTGCCGAAGATCTCTGGCGAGATCCGGCGCTTTTTGCGGGATGACGGCGCCATCAAGGTGGGGCGCACGATCCGTGAAAAGGGACAGAGCCTGTGGTCGGCCCGGGAACGGCTGCGGCATCAGCTGGGACGGGAGGCCAGGTTGTCGGAGTTGTCGGAGGCCACCGGTATGTCGGTGGAGGAGATCGCCAACATTGATCTGGCTACCATAGCGCCGGAGTCGCTGCAGCAGGAAACGGCGGAGGGACTGACGCTGGAATCCACGCTGGGCACAGACGCGGAGGAGGAACGGCTGGTGGAGCGCATCGCACTGCGGGAGGCCATCGACACGCTGCCGGAAAAGGAGCGAATGACGATCCTGCTGCGGTTTTTCAAGGGGTTGACCCAGGAGCAGACGGCCCGTATTGTGGGGGTGTCTCAGGTACAGATCTCTCGATTGGAACATCGGGGGCTGGAAAAGCTGCGGCGTCTGCTGGCGGATTGACACCCTGACGCCGCGCCTCATAGTCGTCGGGCAGAAATTCGGTCATGGTGCCGCGGTATCGTTTGGGCAGGAAGGTATTCTGACAGCGGGGGTTATACCGTTCTTTGATGGCTACCGTTTCATAAAAGCGTTTCCACAGACGGCGGAAGGCAACCTCCTCCTCGCCGGGTAGAGCCAGCTGCAGGCTGTCCACATTAAGAAGGCGGGAATGGCGGTCGGCGTAGACCAGCAGCTCTTTGTGGGTGCGGTCGTAGAGGAAGAAGGCCTCGTTGGCGTAGCGGTCACAGAAATGGCGGCGCAGCAGCGGGAGGACGCGGTTTTTCGGCTCGATCTCCGCCCCCAGAACGCCGCTATAGTCGGAAAAACGCACGAAGCCACGCAGCTTTTCCAGCTCACCATTCATATGCCGCAGGGCTCTGGCTACGGGATAGTACACAGGATCGGCGGTGTTGCGCAGGAAAGCGGGGCCTTCATCATAGAGCTTTTTGACCAGGGCGTAGAGATGAGACTCTTTTTCCGGAAGGCAGGTGAGAAAGCCACGCCGCACGATATCGGCCGCGGCCTTGGAGCGGCGCAGGATGCTTTGATAGACCCGCTGGGCGTGGCCTTTTTCCGTTACCACGTAGCGCACCTCATACAGCGACCAACATTCCTCATCGCCGGAAAAGACGATGGGGAATTCTTTATTGACATAGCTTTCAAAAACGCAGCAGAGGAAGCCCTCAAATGTGCCGTCATATTGAAAAACAACATCACGCCATGCCATATTTGTTACCCTACCGCGTCGAACAGGGATAGCTGCTGCCACTGTCCGGCAGGCAGCATTCCCTGTTCCATGATCTTCAGCTGCTGGGTGATGGTGGCGGGAGAGAAGCGAAGCCCCGGCGCAGCGCGGCCATCACACAGCAGAAAATATTGTGCTCGCTTGACGACCACGCCCAGCTTTTTCAGGTCTTCAAAGCGCAGGTGCGCCGTGCGGCGGGCGGATACGATGCGGCGGGCGCTGGTGGGGCCGATGCCGGGCACACGCAGCAGGACTTCATAATCGGCGCGCATGACCTCCACGGGAAACTGTTCCAGATGCGCCACGGCCCAGCTGCACTTGGGATCCAACTGAGGATCGAAGTTGGGGTGGCCTTCATCCAGCAGTTCGGCGGCCTGAAAGCCGTAAAACCGAAGCAGCCAGTCCGCCTGATAGAGCCGGTGCTCCCGCAGCAGGGGCGGTTTGGTGTCCAGAGCCGGCAGAAGACGGTTTTCCACCACCGGCACATAGGCGGAATAAAAAACCCGCTTGAGGCGATATTTCTGATAGAGCGCCTCGGTCAGGCGCAGGATGTGCCAGTCACTGTCCTGAGTGGCGCCAACGATCAGCTGGGTGCTTTGTCCCGCCGGTGCGAAGCGGGGGGCGTGGCGGTATTTGACAAGGGCCTGCTTGTTTTCCAGCACTGTATCGCGGATGAGCCCCATGGGGCGCAGGATCGCCTCCTTTGATTTGTCCGGCGCCAGTGTTTGCAGGCCCTGCTGGGAGGGCAGCTCGATGTTGACGCTCATGCGATCCGCCAGCAGGCCCAGTTGGTGTACCAGCTCCGGTGCGGTGCCGGGGATGGCCTTGGCGTGGATATAGCCGTTAAAGCCATACTCCTGCCGCAGGATACGCAGTGCCTGAATCATCTGTTCTGTGGTGTAGTCGGCGCTGCGCAGCACGCCGGAGGAGAGGAACAGACCCTCGATATAGTTCCGCCGGTAAAAGCCGATAGTCAGTTCCGCCAGCTCACGGGGCGTGAAGGCGGTGCGGCGTACGTCATTAGAGCGGCGGTTGACGCAATATTTGCAGTCATAGACGCAGCAGTTTGTCATCAGCACCTTTAAGAGGGTGACGCAGCGGCCGTCGGCGGAAAAGCTGTGGCAGCAGCCGGCGATGGAGGAGGACGTATTGCCGATCTTCCCCGGCTGAAAGCTCCGCTTGACGCCGCTGGACGTGCAGGCGGCGTCATATTTGGCGGCGTCTGTCAGAAGGGTCAGCTTTTCCAGAAGATCCATGGCTCAGGCGGCAGTGCGGCGCTGGCGGCGCTGGGGCCGCTCCAGCCGGTCGATCAGGTGCATCAGGTTCACAGAGGCGGACAGCGTGCCCGCGATCACGATGATATATCCCATAATACTCATAACAGGTACCTCCGTTGAAATCTTTGTTCGATACACATTATATATCGAACAAGGGTTTGTTGTCAAGAGGAAAATAGAACAAAAATTTGAAAATTTTTACGGATAGTTGACCTGAACCGGATTTTGTATTACAATAGGAAAAAATACCACAAGGGATAGGGGAGCGCACCGTATGACAGATTTGCAGCAAAGATTTATTCAGGCACGCCGTGAGGCCATCGCCACGGACTATGCCCATTTGAACGAGATGCAGTGTCAGGGCGTGATGGCCACCGAGGGGCCGCTTTTGCTGCTGGCCGGTGCGGGCAGCGGCAAGACCACGGTGCTGATCCACCGTGTGGCAAACCTGCTGCGCTATGGCCGCGGCAGCGACACGGAGGAGATCCCCGTCCCCATCTCCGAGGATGAGGTGGCGTTTCTGGAGGCCTACGCCGCTGATCCCACGCCGGAGCAGCGGCCGCTGGTACAGTATTTGTGCGCGGTGGAGCCCGCCCGCCCCTGGGAGGTGCTTGCCATTACCTTTACCAACAAGGCCGCCAACGAGTTGAAGGAGCGGCTGGAGCGGATGCTGGGGGAGGAGGCACAGGACGTGTGGGCCTCGACCTTCCACTCCGCCTGCGTCCGGATTCTGCGGCGGGATATTGAGCAGATGGGCTATTCCCGGGATTTTACCATCTACGATACCGATGACAGCAAGCGGGTCATCAAGGACTGCCTGAAGGAACTGGATCTGGATGAGAAGACCTTTCCCGTGCGGGAGATCATGGGGGTCATTTCCCGGGCAAAGGATGAGATGCTGCTGCCGGAGGGCTTTCGCGTCTATTGGGAGAAGAACAACGACTGGCGGAAGCTGCGCATTGCAAAGGTGTACGAGCTGTACGCCAAAAAGCTGCGGGATGCCAACGCGCTGGATTTTGACGACATCATCCTGCTGACGGTGCAGCTGCTGCAGAGCCGGCCGGAGGTGCGGGAGTACTATCAGCGGAAGTTCCGCTATGTGCTGGTGGACGAGTATCAGGACACCAACCACCTGCAATACCTGTTGACCAGCCTGCTGGCGGGGGGATACCGCAACATCTGCGTGGTGGGTGATGACGACCAGAGTATCTACCGCTTCCGCGGCGCCAATATCGAGAATATCCTCAGTTTTGAGAAGGAGTACCGCGGCGCCCGTGTGATCCGGCTGGAGCAGAACTACCGTTCTACCCAGAACATACTGGACGCGGCCAACGCCGTCATCCGCCACAATGTGGGACGCAAGGGAAAGACCCTGTGGACGCGCAACGGCGCGGGGGATAAGGTGCTCATCAAGACCAATTTCAACGAAGGGGACGAGGCCAACTTTGTGGTGGGTCAGGTGATGACAAACTACAACCGCGGTATGAACTGGCGGGATCACGCGGTGCTCTACCGCATGAACGCCCAGTCCAACGCGCTGGAATATGCCTTCAAGCGCAGCGGCGTGCCCTATAAGATCATCGGCGGCATGAAGTTCTTCGATCGGGCCGAGGTGAAGGACATGCTGGCGTATCTGTGCGTCATCAACAACACCACCGATGATCTGCGGCTGCGGCGCATCGTCAACGTGCCCTCCCGCAAGATCGGCGCCGCCACGGTGGACAAGGCGCAGCTGCTGGCAACGGCTCACGGCGTGCCGCTGTATGAGATCTTCCGCAATGCCGCCGACTATCCGGAACTGAAAAATGCCGCCTCTAAGCTGACGGCTTTTGTGGCGCTGATAGAGGAGCTGCGGGAAAGGGCGGGGGAGATGCCCCTGCCGGAGTTTTATGAATTCGTCTGCAACCGCAGCGGTTATGTGGCCATGCTGACGGAGAAGAACGACATGGAGAGCCGCGGCCGGCTGGAGAACGTGCAGGAATTGACCTCCAGCATCCACGCCTTTCTGGATAACCAGCCGGACGATCCGACCCTGTCGGGTTTTCTGGATGAGGTGGCCCTGTATACCGATCTGGACAGTACCGAAGACGGCGACAACTGCGTGGTGATGATGACCATGCACAGCGCCAAGGGTCTGGAATTCCCCGAGGTGTTTGTGGTGGGCATGGAGGATGGTCTGTTCCCCGGCAACCGCGCCATGGGTGACGAGGAGGAGATGGAGGAGGAGCGGCGGCTGTGCTACGTGGCCATGACCCGTGCGCGGGAGCATCTGGTGATGACCCACGCCAGACAGCGTATGCTGTTCGGCCGCACCACCCCCGCTATGCCCTCCCGCTTTTTGGAGGAGATCCCGGAGGAGAACAGCCAGTGGCTGGGCAAGCCGGAGCCGCGTCAGGAGCGCCACTGGAGCGACGACTATAACGACAGTCCCGCCTACGGCTTTGGCGGCGGCTATAGCGGCAGCTACGCAAGACGCGGCACGGGCGGCGCGGCGGCCGCGCATACCGAGCGTCCGGCGGCCCGCCCCGCGCCGAAGAAGCCTGCCTATGCGGCGGCCATGTCGGTGAAGCAGGACAGCACGCCGCTGATGGACGTCAAGGCGGGGGAAAGTGTGAAGCATACCGCCTTCGGCCACGGGCTGGTGCTGTCGGTGCGGGCCATGGGCGGCGACGCGCTGATCGAGGTGGCCTTTGACAAGGTGGGCACCAAGCGGCTGATGCTGAAGGCCGCCATGCGGCATCTGACGAAGGAATAAGACCATGTAAACTTGAGGTTGCGGAAAAGCTTCCGCGATGTAACCTGAAGTAGATGGACATTTTGCGGATGATGCAATACAATAAAAAAAGAACGCGCTTTCGACAAAGGGAAAGGAGCAGCAGAATGGGATTTGGAATGGGGTTCGGCATGGCCGGAGTGATGGTTTACCTGATCTTCGGCGTGGTGATCGTCATGTTCATCATTACGGCGGTGAAGGGCATCAGCACGTGGAATAAGAATAACAATTCGCCCCGCCTGACGGTGGAGGCTACAGTGGTATCCAAGCGGCAGAATACCGACGTACATCACCACCACAACGCCGGAGACGCCACCGGCGCCCACGGCATGCACACCACCACGACCACCACCTATTACGTCACGTTTCAGGTGGCCAGCGGCGACCGGATGGAGCTGCGGGTCAGCGGCGGGGAATACGGCATGCTGGTGGAGGGCGATTTCGGTGAACTGTCCTTCCAGGGCACCCGCTATCTGGGCTTCGAGCGGCGGGGCAGCAAGGCGGCCTACGATACTGCCGACGCCGAAGGCGAACGCCAGCGGGCCAGCTGGGATCCGGAACGGTAAAACGGCTGCCGCAGGCGGCGTGATCGTGAATGCAAAAAGCCCCCGGCAGGGGGCTTTTTATTCAAAGCTTCATCATTGAAGCACGAAAAAAGCTCTGTGGATCACTCCACAGAGCTTTTGCTCATGTCATATGTTAGATCGCGCGGGTAACTTTACCGGAACGCAGGCACCGGGTACAAACATACACATGGCGAGGCGTACCATTGATCAAAGCCTTCACGCGCTTGACGTTGGGCTTCCAGGGACGATTGGAACGACGATGAGAGTGGGAAACCTTGATACCAAAGGTCACGCCCTTATCGCAGAACTCGCACTTAGCCATCCGTTGCACCTCCTTGCTGTCGTAACATCATGCTTGGTCGTTTCACAAGCAGTAGTTATCATACCAGAAGTCGCGGCAAAATGCAAGCATTATTTGACAAAAAACCGAAAAAATTTTCAAAGGGGAAAGTTGCGAAACAGCACCGAATACGGTATAATACTTCTAATATACTTTTGATACAATACAGCAAGGAGCACCGCGCCATGGAAAAAGTAAGACGTACCCCCGCCAGCGTGAAAAAGCTGGCCGAATACTTCCATATGGAGATCCTGTGCAAGGGCCGCGATTATGACACCTGCGTGATCACCGTGTCGGATGTGTTCCGCCCGTCGCTGCAGCTGGTGGGCTTTTATGACTATTTTGACACCAAGCGCCTGCTGATCCTGGGCAAGAGCGAGATGCGCTTTCTCTCCCGCATGACCGCGGAGGAGCGGACGCGGGTCTTTAACCGCCTGATGAGCTACAGCTTTCCGGCCATGATCATCTCCCGCAATTTAGAGGTATTCGACGAGCTGATGGAGATGGCGAAGAAGCATGGCCGCACGCTGCTGCGCACCGCCAGTGATACGGTGGACGCCACCAGTCATATCATAGACTATCTCAACAGCGCCCTGGCGCCCCAGATCACCCGCCACGGCGTGCTGATGAACATTTACGGCCAGGGCGTGCTGATCCTGGGGGACAGCGGCATCGGCAAAAGCGAGACGGCCATTGAGCTTCTCAAGCGCGGCCACCAGCTGGTGGCCGACGACGCGGTGGAGATCAAGCGCATCTCCGACACGCTGCACGGCACCGCGCCGGAGCTGATCCGCCATTATATCGAGATCCGCGGCGTGGGCGTTATCGACGTGAAGCAGCTGTTCGGCATGGGCGCAGTGCAGTTTGAGACGGAGATCGACCTGGTGATCCAGCTGGAGCAGTGGCAGGACGGCAAGTTCTATGACCGGCTGGGGCTGGGGGAGGAGCAGTATACCCTGCTGGATGTCTCTCTGCCGGTGGTGACTATTCCGGTGCGGCCGGGCCGAAATCTGGCCGGTATCGTGGAGATCGCCACCATGAAGAACCGCCAGACCAAGTACGGCTACAACTCCGGCCGCGATTTTGTCACCCAGTTTGACAGCAAGCTGGATGCCATGAGCAGAAACGGTGAGAGCGGTTTATGAGCTATTACATCGGCATTGACATCGGCGGCACCAATCTGAAAGCCGGACTGGTGGACGAGGCGGGGCGGCTGCTGGCTACCCGCAAAATGAAGGTGGCGGGCATCGCCGATCCGGCGGCGCTGGCCTGGACAATCCACGCGCTGGGCACGGATCTCTGCCACGATTTCGGCTGCGATCCGGCGGAGATCTTCTCTGTGGGCGTGGGCTGCCCCGGCGCGGTGGAGATCCGCGGCGGCTCCATTCTGTATACCTGCAACCTGCCGCTGCGAAATGTGCCGCTGCGGCGGCTGTTCCATCAGCTCAGCGAGACGCCGCTGTATATCGAAAACGACGCCAACTGCGCTGCTCTGGCGGAATACTACGTGGGCGGCGGACGGGGCAGCAAGCGCTTCATCACCATCACCCTGGGCACCGGCGTGGGCGGCGGCATCGTGCATAACGGAAAGATCTTCCACGGCTCCAACGGCATGGCCGGCGAAGTGGGGCACATGTCCATCGAAATGGACGGCGAGGCATGTCCCTGCGGCCGCCGCGGCTGCTGGGAGCAGTACGCCTCCGCCGCCGCGCTGAAGCGGCAGACGGCTCAGGCGCTGGCCGCCTATCCCGACAGTATACTGGCCCAGGTCATTGCCGAGAATGACGGCCATGTGTCCGGTCAATCGGCCTTTATCGCCGCCCGTCGGGGCTGTCCGGTGGGGCAGGCGGTGTGTGACCGGTACATCCGCTATCTGACTACCGGCATCGTGAATATCATCAACATCTTCCAGCCGGACACGCTGGCTATCGGGGGCGGCGTCAGCAACGAGGCGGATGAACAGCTGCTGCTGCCCCTGCGCCGCCAGGTGGCGGCCCACAGCCTGCCCTGCAACTACGACAAAATGACCCGCATCGTCAAGGCGGAGCTGGGCAACAACGCAGGCGTCATCGGCGCGGCGCTGCTGGGAAAGAAAAAGCGGGTCATTTGACAAACAAGGAATCAAGGAGGCGCTTCATGCGTTGGTATGAGCTGTTAGACGAAAAATTGCAGGCATATCTGCCCGATCTGTCCGTAACGGCGGAGGAACCGCTGAGCAGGCACACCTCGTTCCGCATCGGCGGCCCCGCGCGGCGGATGGCCTTTCCGCAAAATGCCGAGCAGCTGGTGTTGCTGCTGAGCTTCGCCCGGGAATACGGCGCGCGGCCCTTTGTGCTGGGAAACGGCACCAATGTGCTGTTTCCCGACGGCGGCGTGGATCGCCTGATCGTCAACACCTGCGACATGGCGGAGATCGCGCCGGCCGGTGGGGGCCGGATCAAGGCCTACAGCGGCGCTTCGCTGGCCCGCGTAGCCAATTTCGCCTGCCGTCAGGGACTGACGGGGCTGGAATTCGCCCACGGCATCCCCGGTAGCGTGGGCGGCGGTGTGTGCATGAACGCGGGCGCCTACGGCGGTGAGCTTTGTCAGGTCATCGAGAGCGTGGGTGTGCTGTTTCCCGATGAGGGCGTAAAGGCCGTGCCCTGCGCTGAAATGGACTTTGGCTACCGCCGCAGCATGCTGATGGCGCACCCCGACGCAGTGGTGCTGTACGCGGTGTTTGCCCTGCAAACGGACGACAGCGCCGCCATCCGCCGGCGGATGGACGATCTGATGGCGCGGCGCAAGGCCTCGCAGCCTCTGGAATATCCCAGCGCGGGCAGCACCTTCAAGCGGCCGGAGGGCCACTTTGCGGGACGGCTCATTGAAGAGGCGGGCTGCAAGGGTCTGAGTATCGGCGGGGCCCAGGTGTCGGAAAAGCACGCGGGCTTTGTCATCAACACAGGCGGCGCCACCTGCGCCGACGTGCTGGCGCTGATGGAAGAGGTGCAGCGTCGGGTAAAGGCGGCCTCCGGTGTGACGCTGGAGCCGGAAGTGCGCGTGGTGCGCTGACGGAGGAGAGACCATGGAACTGCTGATTATCACCGGCCTGAGCGGCAGCGGCAAAAGCCGCGCCGCCTCCATATTGGAGGATATCGGCTACTATATTGTGGACAATCTGCCGGCGGAGATGATGGTGAAATTCGCCGACTTCTGCGCCGCGTCCCGCGGCCACTATGACCGCGTGGCGCTGGTGTACGACGTGCGGGCGGGAGAGCCTTTCGACCTGCTGATCGCCACGCTGGAGCGCCTGAAGCGCACCCAGGTACACTGCCGGCTGTTGTTTCTGGATACGGACACCGCCACCATCATCAACCGCTATAAGGAGACCCGCCGCGCCCATCCGCTGGCGGCGGAGGGCCGCGGCATCGAGCAGGCGGTGATGCGGGAGCGGCAGCTGCTGCAGCCGGTGCGGGATCACGCCGATATCGTGCTGGATACCTCCGCCTTTTCGGTGGGCAAGCTTCGCAGCGAGCTGCTGAACCTTTTTGGCCGTGAGCGGGATCGTCAGGGCCTCCACGTGGATGTGATGAGCTTCGGCTTCAAGCACGGCCTGCCTATGGAGTCGGATCTGGTGTTTGACGTGCGCTTTCTACCCAACCCCTACTATGTGCCGGAACTGAAGCACGGCACGGGACTGGACGAGGCGGTGCGGGACTATGTATTCTCCTTCCCCCAGACGGGGGAGTTCATGGCGCAGCTGGAGAAGCTGCTGCTGTTTCTGCTGCCCCAGTATAATGCTGAGGGCAAAACGGTGCTGGTGGTCTCGGTGGGCTGCACCGGCGGCCACCACCGCAGCGTGGCGGTGGCTCACGCCTTGGCCCGGTCGCTGACGGCGGCGGGCTTCGCCGTGACGGAGAGCCACCGCGACATCTCCCGCTGAGGGAAAATCGGAAGGAAGGGGATGCGGTATGCCCCATCAACTGTATCATATCCCGCCGGAATACGGCCCCAAGGTGGTGGGCATCGGCGGTGGCACGGGTCTGAGCACGCTGCTGCGGGGGTTGAAGCTCTATACCCGCAACATCACGGCCATCGTCACCGTGGCGGACGACGGCGGCAGCACCGGCATGCTGCGGCAGGATCTGGGTATGGCAGCCCCTGGCGATATCCGCAGCTGCCTGCAGTCCCTTGCCAACTGCGAGCCGCTGATGGCCCAGCTGATGGCCTATCGGTTTTCCGATGGGTCGCTGGCGGGGCAGAGCCTCGGCAACCTGCTGCTGGCGGCGCTGAACGATATCATGCCCAGCTTTGACAAAGCCGTGGCGGGACTCAGCAAGGTGCTGGCTATCACCGGCCGTGTGCTGCCGGTGACTAACGAGAACGTCCGGCTGGAGGCCACCTTTGAAAACGGCGCCACAGTGCTGGGGGAGTCACAGATCTCCTATTGCAAGAAGGAACAGGACTGCCGCATCCGCTCCGTCCGCCTGCTGCCGGAGCATCCCAAGGCGCTGGGCGCGGCGGTCAGAGCCATCGAGGAGGCCGACATGATTGTACTGGCTCCCGGCAGCCTGTACACCAGCATCATCCCCAATCTGCTGGTGGACGGTATCACCGAGGCCATCCGACGCAGCCGCGCGCTGAAACTGTACGTATGCAACGTCATGACCCAGGAGGGGGAGACGGAGGGCTATACCGTCTCCGACCACATACAGGCCCTGTTCAAGCACAGCGCGCCGGAGCTGTTCCGCCTGTGCCTGACAAATTCCACCCCCATTCCGGAGGTGATTGCCCAGCGCTACGCCGCCGAAGGAGCGGAGCCCATCCGCCACGACGCGGAGCGCTGCCGCGCCCTGGGCGTCGAGCTGATTGACCGGCCGGTGGCGGCGCTGGAAAACGGGTTGGTGCGTCACAATCCCGGCCATCTGGCCCGGGAGTTGATGACTATTTACGAGCAGCATGCCCACGATGATCCGGCAGTGTAAGGAGGCCATTCATGCAATCTTTTTCCTATAAGGCAAAGGCGGAGCTGTGCCGCACGGCGGTGCAGCGGCTGTGCTGCGCCCGGGCCGAGTGCTACGGCGTGCTGCTGTACTGCAACACCTTCACCGTGCAGGAGGTGCGGATCATCACGGAGAATCCGGAGTTTGCCGCCCGTCTGCCCCGCCTGTTCCAGCGGGCCTTCAACGTGAAGTTTGACCGCCTGCCCTCCAACGAACTGTCCGGCGGCAAGCTGATCTTCCAGATCAGCGATCAGGAGAAGCTGGGGCGTATTCTGGACACCCTGGGCTACGATCCCCGTCAGGCGCTGGTGATGCACGTGAATTTCGCGCTGCTGGAGGAGGAGTGCTGCCGCGCCGCGTTTCTGCGGGGGGCCTTCCTCTCCGGCGGCAGCGTCACCGATCCGGAGAAGCGCTATCATCTGGAGCTGTGTACCTCCCATGCTCAGGCCAGCCGCGAGGTTTCGGCGCTGCTGCAGGAGATGGGATTTCTGCCCCGCAGTGTCATGCGGGGCGGCAGCGCCGTGATTTATTTCAAGCAGTCGGAGCATATCGAGGATCTGCTGACTACTCTGGGTGCGCCGGTGGCCGCCACGGAGATCATGACCGCCAAGGTGGACAAGGAGATCCGCAACGGCGCCAACCGCGCCATGAACTGCGACATGGCCAACGTGAACAAGACCCTGGACGCGGTGGCCGCCCAGCAGGAGGCCATCGAAAAGCTGGAAAAAGCCGGACAGCTGGACAAGCTGCCGGAGAAGATACAGGAAACAGCGCGCCTGCGGCTGCAAAACCCGGAACTGCCGTTGGCCCAGCTGGCGGCGCTGTTCGATCCACCCATCAGCAAATCCTGTTTGAACCATCGGATACGAAAGATCATGGAGGAGGCACGAAAGCTATGACGAAGAGAGAGAGATGTCAAAGAGCGATGGAATTTCATGAAAAGGGCCTCAACTGCGGACAAGCGGTGCTGCTGGCCTTTACGGATGTCACCGGCCTGACGGAGCAGCAGAGCATGGCTGTTGCCAGCGGCTTCGGCGGAGGTCTGCGCTGCGGCGGTGTGTGCGGCGTTGTCAACGCCGCGGCGGTGGTGCTGGGCACGGCATATCCCGCCACGCTGGAAAACGGCCCCGAGGGCAAGAAGCGTTCCACCCAGCTGACCCAGGAATTCCAGCACCGGTTCACGGAGCGTTTCCGCAAACTGAATTGCCATGACCTGCTGGCGGAGAAGGATATTGAGGGAACTCCTGCCGCGCAGGAGCTGGGCGTGACCCAGCATTGCCGTTTGCTGGTGGTGTCCGGTGTGGAGCTTCTCTGCGATATGCTGGACGAGCTGGAGGCACAGTGATGGCGTTTGCTCACCTCCACGTCCATACAGAGTATAGCCTTTTGGACGGCGCCTGCCGCATCCGTGACTTGCCGAAGCTGGTCAGGGAGATGGGGCAGACCGCCTGCGCCATCACCGACCACGGCGCCATGTACGGCGCCATTGACTTCTACCGCGCCTGCAAAGCGGAGGGTATCCATCCCGTTATCGGCTGCGAGGTGTATGTGGCCCGCCGCACCCGCTTTGACAAGCAGCACGAGTTTGATACCGAGTCCCGCCATCTGGTGCTTCTGTGCCGCAACGAAACGGGCTATCGCAACCTGTCCTATATGGTGTCCCAGGCCTATATCGAGGGCTTTTACATCAAGCCCCGCATTGATCTGAACCTGCTGCGGGAGCACAGCGAGGGCCTGATCGGCCTCAGCGCCTGTCTGGCCGGTGAGATCCCCCGCCGCATCATCAACGGCGACTACGAGGGCGCGAAGGCTTATGCTTTGGAGATGCAGAGCATTCTCGGGGAGGGCAATTTCTATCTGGAATTGCAGGATCACGGCATTGCTGACCAGACCACCGTGAATCGCGCCCTGCTGCGCATCCACAACGAGACGGGCATCCCCCTGGTGTGTACCAACGACGCCCACTACCTGCGCAAAGAGGACGCCGAAAGCCACGATGTTCTGCTGTGTATCCAGACCGGCAAGACCGTGGACGACGAAAACCGCATGCGCTATGAGCCACGCAACTTCTATCTGCGCTCCACGGAGGAGATGGAGGCGCTGTTCTCCGGCTATCCCGACGCGGTGGAGAACACTCAGCGTATCGCTGACCGCTGCCAGCTGGAATTCACCTTCGGCAAGTATCACCTGCCGGAATTCAAGCTGCCCCCGGGCTACGATTCCCCCACGTATCTGCGCAAGCTGTGCGACGAGGGCTTTATCCGCTGCTACGACGGCAAAAAGCCGGAGTACCGCCAGCAGCTGGAATATGAGCTGGATATGATCGAGGAAATGGGCTTTACCGACTATTTCCTCATCGTGTCCGACTTTGTCAACTATGCCCGCAGGGCGGGCATCCCTGTGGGCCCCGGCCGCGGCAGCGCCGCCGGTTCCATGGTGGCCTACTGCCTGCACATTACCGACATCGACCCCATGCAGTACCAGCTGTATTTCGAGCGTTTTTTGAACCCCGAGCGCGTGTCCATGCCGGATATCGACATGGACTTCGGCGATACCCGACGGGGCGAGGTGGTGGACTATGTCCGCCGCAAATACGGCGACGACCACGTAGCCCAGATCGTCACCTTCGGTACCATGGCCGCCCGCGGCGCCATCCGTGACGTGGGCCGTGCCCTGAATATGACCTATGCCGACGTGGACGTGGTAGCCAAGCTGGTGCCCTCCGGCCCCGGTGCCCTGCATATTACGCTGGATGACGCCCTGAAGATCAGCAAGCAGCTGTCCGACCTGTACGAAAGCGACCCCCGCGTGAAAAAGCTCATCGACACCGCAAAGGCGCTGGAGGGTATGCCCCGTCACGCCTCCACCCACGCCGCGGGCGTGGTCATCACCCGCCTGCCGGTGTATGAATACGTCCCCCTGGCCCGCAACGACGAATCCATCGTCTGTCAGTACAACATGATCACGCTGGAGGAGCTGGGCCTGCTGAAAATGGACTTTCTGGGTCTGCGCAACCTGACGGTGCTGGACGATGCGGTGAAGATGGTACGCCGCTATCAGCCGGATTTCGACATGGAGAAGATCCCTATGGACGATCCGGCGGTGTTCCAGATGCTGACGGAGGGCCGCACCTCCGGCGTGTTCCAGATGGAATCCACCGGCATGACCGGCGTGTGCCTGGGTCTGAAGCCCCAGTCCATCGAGGATATTACCGCCATCATAGCCCTGTACCGCCCCGGCCCTATGGAATCCATTCCCCGTTTCGTGGCCTGCAAGCACGATCCCAAGCTGGTTAGCTACAAGCACCCGTCTCTGGAGCCCATCCTGCGGGGTACCTACGGCTGCATCGTCTATCAGGAGCAGGTTATCAAGATCTTTCAGGAGCTGGCGGGCTACTCGCTGGGTCAGGCGGATATGGTGCGCCGTGCCATGTCCAAAAAGAAGGCCAAGGACGTGGAACGGGAACGGGAGGCCTTCCTCCACGGCGACGAGAGCCGTCATATCAAGGGCTGCGTAGCCAACGGTATCCCCGAAGCGACCGCCCAGGCCATCTATGACGAGATCTACGACTTTGCCAACTACGCCTTCAACAAGGCCCACGCCGTCAGCTACGCGGTGGTGGCCTATCAGACGGCGTATTTCAAGTGCCACTATACCAAGGAATATATGGCCGCCCTGCTGACCTCGGTGCTGGACAACTCCGACAAGGTGTCGGAGTACATTGCCGAGTGCCGCAACTGTGACATCAAGCTGCTGCCGCCGGATGTGAACCGCTCCTATGACGGCTTTACCGTGGAGAAGGACGGCATCCGCTTCGGCCTGGTGGCTATCAAGAACATCGGCCGCGGCTTCATCCGCGCCGTGGTGCGTGAGCGGGAGGCCGGAGGCCCTTTCCGTTCGTTCCACGACTTCTGCCAGCGAATGTTCGACTGCGGCGACATGAACAAGCGCGCCGTGGAGAACCTCATCAAGGCGGGCGCCTTTGATACCTTCGGCGCGTACCGCTCCCAGCTGCTGCGGATCTACGAAAAGGCGCTGGACGCCATTGCCGACAGCCGCAAGGTAAACGTGGAGGGACAGCTGGACATGTTCAGCATGGCAGCCGGCGACAGCGGCGCCCACACGTCGGAAATCCCCCTGCCCAATATCCCCGAATACTCCGCCACCGAGCGGATGTTCATGGAGAAGGAGACCACGGGCCTGTATCTCAGCGGCCATCCCATGATCGACTACCGCGCCGCCGCCCGCGCCGCGGGCGCTACGCCTATCCACGATATTCTGGCGGATTTCGAGGATGCCGACGGCCCCAGCCGTTTTGCCGATGGACAGCTTGTCACCGTGGCGGGTATCGTCACCTCCAGCAAGACCCGCACCACCAAGAAAAACACCCTGATGGCCTACGTCACCGTGGAGGACGAGGTGGCGTCCATCGAGCTGTTGTGTTTCAACCGCACTATCGAAAGCTGCGGCAGCTATATGGCGGTCAACACACCGGTGGTGGTGCGGGGCAGACTGTCGGTGCGGGATGAAAAGCCGCCTCAGATCATGTGCGATACCATCTATCCTCTCAACACCGGCGACAACGCCGTCACTATCCCCGACCCCAAGCAGGTAAAGACCAATGAGGTACTGTATCTGCGGGTGCCCGGTCTGGACAGTCGGGAATTCCGTCATATCCAACTGGTACTGACTATGTTCGAGGGGGACAATATCGTCAAGATCCGTCTGGCGGACAGCGGCAAGGCGCTGGCCGGCAGATGCCTGTGCCACCCTGCGCTGCTGGAGGAGTGCCGCCAGTGGCTGGGCGAACAAAATGTGGTGGTGCGCAAGACCCTGGATTGACAAATGGCAGGATTTTCCGTATGATAAAAGGGAAGGGAGCGTGAGAGCGTGAGCGTTGGTTTCATTCGTGATAAGCTGGAGATCAAATTTCTGATCCTGTACGTGGCCGCCGGTGTGGCGGAGCCCATGCCCTTAAGCGACGTACAGGCTCTGACTATGATCGACGACGGCATCGACTATTTCGCCTTCTCCCAGTGCCTCAGCGAACTGGTGGAGACCGGTCATCTGCGGATCAACGAAGAGCAGAAGTATGTTATTACGCCCAAGGGACAGAAAAACAGCGGTATCTGCCAGTCCAGCCTGCCCCTGTCTGTCCGGCTGAAGGCCGACAGGCTCATCGCCGCCCACCGGCAGGAGCTGATCCGCCGTGCCCAGGTGCGCTCTCACGTGATCTGTCGGGAAAACGGCACCTACACGGTGGAGCTGGGGCTCAATGATGACGTGGACAACGTCATGCAGCTGCAGCTGATGGTGGCTACAAAGGAGATGGCGGAGGATCTGGCCCAGCGCTTCCAGAAGAATCCGGAGCAGGTCTATTCCCAGCTTGTGACCGCCCTGTATGGGGGATAAGACATCTTTTGTCCCATAACAGATACGCTGTCATCGAACCATTTATACCTGACGGTAATTGACGCTTTACGAGGGAGGCGGACAAAGTCATCCGCCCCTACAGAACACCGGATGAGAGACTACCCACAGGGCGACCCTCGCGTCTACCTGTACCATGTACAAGAAAGAAGGAGGCTTTTATGGCGAAGAAAACGATTTTCCCTCTGCTGATCTCCGCGCTGGTGGCACTGCTGCTGCCGTGGCTTGCCGTTACACTTGTCAAGGGCGATGGCGGCATGGCTGTCTGTTTCCTGCTGTTTTTCGCGGTGAATCCCATTACGGCGGTTCTGCTGGGGGTGTTTTCTGGCGGCTGCGTCCGCATGGCGTGGTTCCAGCCGCTGCTGTTCACCGCGCTGTTCCTGGTGGGTGCGTGGGTGTTCTTTACGATCACCGAGACAGCGTTTTTGCTCTATGCCGCCGTTTACCTGCTTCTGGGCTATGCCGCCATGCTGGCGGCAGCTCTGTACGGACGGGCCAGAAGATCGCGGGAGGCTATATAAGAAGATAAAAACAACCGCGCGGTTTCCGAAGAAACCGCGCGGTTGTTTTTATGTCGTTATAGGGAAGCGATACGCTTCAACGGTTCTTTCTGATCCTTCTGGATCTGTTTTTGATACCGCTCCTCCTCGCTGAACACGCAGCCGCAGTATTTTTGCATGTAAAAGCCCAGCTCACGGGCCTCCTGCTGCCCGGCGCGGAAGCCGGGGCGAAAGTCCCGATACAGGAATTTCACACCGTAGCGTTCTGCCATCTGCTGCGCGATCTCCGCCATCCGCTCATGCTGCTGATAGGGGCTGACGAACAGGGTGGAGGTAAAGCTGTCAAAGCCGTTCTCGGCGGCGAAGCGCGCCGTCTGTTCCAGCCGTAGCGTGTAGCAGTGACCGCAGCGGTGGCCGATATCCTCCGCCACCGCGCGGCAGAAGTCCCGCAGGCCGTAATCCTCCTGTACGATCAGCTCCATGCCGATGGTGGGAGCGTAGGCCATCAGGGTGTCCCGCCGGGCCTTGTACTCCTGATAGGGGTGGATGTTGGGGTTGAACCAGTAGGACACCGGCTCGATCCCTTCGCTGCGCAGCTGGTGGATGCAGGCCACCGAGCAGGGTGCGCAGCAAGTGTGCATCAGCGTTTTTTCCATAGCTTCTCCTTCAGCGCCGCCGTCAGCTTGCCGCTCTTCCGCGCCTGATAGGGGCGGACGGAGAGAAACCGGTCGCACACCTTGCGGAAGGGTAGCCGATCCAGCTCCTCAAAGAACCGCTGGCGATCCGGCGGCAGCGGGGCGGGACGGCGCAGCGCGGCGTTGTCCGCCACCGCCTCCTCCAGCGTGCGAACTTCCCGCTTCAGGGGCAGCTGGTCGAAGATGTGGGCGCCTTTCACCGAATTGACTAACAGCAGGGACATGCCCGCCTTCTGCTGCTGGGGGTGGAAGTCCTTGGGAATATGATGGAACAGCGTCATAGTCAGGTCGCCCGGGCGGTTGGTGCCCACGTAGTCACAGCGATAGCAGGCGGGACGCAGAAACAGGTGCCGCAGGATACCCCGCCCCGGCTGGCATTTGCCTAAGGGCGCGTCAAAGGTGCCGCCGCCCTCAAACCACACGCGGAACCGCCGATCCGTTTCTCCCTTCAATTTGTCGCAGAAGTGGACATCCACCGCCGGATGGCGCTTGATGTAATTCATGGACTCCACGAACCGCGCCCACACGCCGGGAGAGCCCACGCCGCTGCAGGCAAAGTCGCAGGTCAGCAGGTTCTCCGGATGCTCCCCCAAAAAGCGGTACAGGCCGTCCACCTGACAGGGGGTACCGCAGAAAAGGACGAAGCGGTTCTGCTCCAGATACATCTGCACCTGCTGGTACGTCTCGCCCGATTCGCTTTGAATGGGCTTGGCGCCCCGCAGAAGGCGCAGATCCTCCTTGTTTTTCACCGCCATGTGGCGCACGTGCATTTTCTCATCCAGCGCCGCGCCAAACACCACGCCGCCGCCCTCCAGCACGAACGATGCCAGCGCGGTGAACACGCCGCCGGCGGTGGAGTGGGCGCGCAGCTCGTCATCCTCGCTCCATACGGCGAATACGGCGGGGGCGCTGCGCACTTCACGCTGCTTCAGTGCGGGGCACACGTGGGCACAGTGGCCGCAGGCCACACACCCTTCGGTGATCTGGGGATAGAGAAACCCCTCCTTGTCCCGCACCATATGGATGGCGCCCTTGGGGCAGCCGCTGGCGCAGGCGCCGCAGCCGGTGCAGCGCTCACGGGGCGCCAGCTGCGGTTTTGCTGTCTCCGTCATGGTACAGCCTCCTTGCTGATATTTGACTTATTGTAGCACAGCTCCGGCAAAATGGCAAGCAGGATAAAAAATGCAAATACCCTCTTGACACACAATACTATGCGGTGTATAGTATAACGCGAAAGGGGGCATCAACATGCTCGACCCACAAATGAAACGGGGACTACTGGAGGCCTGCGTGTTATCCACCCTGGCGCGGGGGGATTCCTACGGCTATAAGATCGTCAAGGATCTGTCCGTCTGCGTGCAGGTGTCGGAATCCACCCTGTATCCCATCCTGCGGCGGCTGGAGGGCGCCGGCGCCCTGACGGTGTACAGCGTGGAGCACAACAGCCGCCTGCGGAAATTTTACCATTTGACGGAGCAGGGACGGCAGCAGCTGTCCGCCGCCGTGGAGGATTGGAAGGAATTGGAGTCTATGTACGAATTTATCAGAGGAGGGCTGCGGTATGACCAAGGCTGATTTTTTGCAGCTGCTGGAGCGGGCGCTCATGCAGCTGCCTGAGGAGGAGCGCCGGCGCAATCTGGAGTATTACAGCGAGCTGCTGGACGACATGATGGAGGAGGGCATGACCGAGGCGGA
Organism: uncultured Oscillospiraceae bacterium; assembly: GCA_934597125.1. Classification (GTDB taxonomy): domain Bacteria; phylum Bacillota; class Clostridia; order Oscillospirales; family Oscillospiraceae; genus Vescimonas. The sequence continues at coordinate 25,873 of CAKTQM010000011.1, read as the reverse complement.
GGCCACCGCCAGGCTGGGCAGTCCCGCACAGATCGCCCAGAATATTCTGCAGGAGATGCCGCTTTCCAAGCTGGTCAGCACCTGCGTGAAGCCCAAAAGCGGCTGGACGCCCCTGGCTATCGTGCTGGCGGTGGTGGGCAGTCCTGTGTGGGTGCCGCTGCTGCTGGCGTGTGGAGCCATTGTGCTGGCGCTGTTTGTGTCCATCTGGGCGTTGGGCTTTGCGGCGGTGGCGCTAGTGATCGGCCTTGCGGTGGCCGTGGTGGCTGCCCCCATCATCGCCATCCGCGCCGCCATCCTGACGCTGCCCCTGGGCCTTTTGCTACTGGGTGCGGGTCTGGTGCTGCTGGGCCTGTGTGTGCTGGGCGGACTGATGGCGGTGGAGCTGTGCAAGCTGCTGTGGCAGCTGACCCTCTGGCTGGCCCATCGGATCAAGGGCCTGTTCATCCGAAAGGAGGAGAACCTATGAAAAAATCGGTAAAAGTGACGCTGATCGTGGCGGCGGCTCTGGTGGGACTGGGCCTGTGCCTGTCTGCGGCGGGCTTTGCTATGGGCGGACGCTTCAGCGACCTGCGAAACCTGCGTTTCGACCCCGCTACAGGCGCCTGGGAACAGGCGTCAACGCCGACCCCCACGGAGACGCTCTATACCGGCAGTGATTACATCCTGCCGGAGGGAACGGACATCACCGCCTTGGACATTGACTGGATCTCCGGTGAAGTGGAGATCCTGGTGACGGACGACAGCGACATTCTGGTGCGGGAACAGCCGGATCGGGAGACATCCCGCTCTTACGCCATGGTGGTGACGGATGAGGGTGGCGTGCTGAGGGTGCGTTATACCAGCGCCGAATTCCTGAGCTTGACAGACCTGCCCGGCAAAAAGCTGACGGTGCGGCTGCCCCGCGCGGTGGCGGAAAATTTGACGGAGGTACGGCTGAACAGTGTGTCCGCCGATTTCGATGTGGCGGCCCTGACGGTGGGGGAGACCTTCTCCTTCGCCAGCACCTCCGGCGACCTGGAAACCGGCCCCATTACGGCGAAGAACGCAGCCGCGAAGCTGAGCACCGTGTCCGGTAAGATCGAGCTGGACGGCAGCTTCCGCCAGATAACCGGCGAGAGCACCAGCGGCGACTATGCGCTTGCCCTGCGCAGCTGTCCCGAAACGTTGGAACTCGTCACTGTCAGCGGCAGCGTGGAGCTGAAACTGCCCGACAGCATGGATTTCCAGCTGGACTACAGCACCGTGTCCGGCGATCTGGAGAGCGAAGTTGCGCTGCAGCATAAGGACGGCCTCTACTGCCGCGGTACTGCGGCAGGCTGTGCAATAACGATCGTCACCACCAGCGGCGATCTGGACATGGAAAGACTCTCATAACGAACAAACACCCTGCGGCCAGTGCCGCAGGGTGTTTGTCTGCATCAAAGCTTACTTGGTGTTCTTGCACTCCACCTTGACCTTGTCAAAGGTGGCTACGGTGTCAGCGTCAGGTGCCTTGGTCAGCAGGGACACCACCACGATGAACGCCAGCGCCACGATGAAGGCGGGCAGCAGCTCGTAGATGCCCCACGCGCCGCCCAGCGGCTTCACCAGATATTTCCAGATGAACACCATGGCACCGCCGGAGATCATACCGGCCAGCACACCCCACTTGGTGGTGCGCTTCCAGAACAGTGCCGTCAGCATGGCAGGGGCGAAGGTAGCGCCGAAGCCTGCCCAGGCGAAGGACACGATGGTGAACACGGAACTGTTGGGGTCGCGTGCCAGGAATACGGCGACGACGGAGATGGCGATGACGGTCGCGCGGGCCACCCACATGGTGGCCTTGCTGGACATCTTCACGCCGAAAACCTCTTTCACCAGATCCTCGGAAACGCTGGAGGACGCGGCCAGCAGCTGGCTGTCCGCCGTGGACATGGTGGAGGCCAGAATACCGGCAATGATCAGGCCAGCGGCCAGCGCGGCCAGCACGCCGTGGGTGCTCAGCAGGTCGGCGATCTTAACGATGACGGCCTCGGCGGCACTGGAGGAGCCGAAGGTCTCGATCTCGCCCACGCGGGACATAGCCAGACCCACGATGCCGATGGTAACGGCCACGGTCATGGAAATAACCACCCAAATACTGCCAATACGGCGGGAGATCTTGATTTTCTTGGCGTCGTTGATGCCCATGAAGCGCAGCAGAATGTGGGGCATGCCGAAGTAGCCCAGACCCCACGCCAGCATGGACAGGGACTTGATGAAGCCGTAGTCGGTGACTTCGCCGGTGGAGATATTTGTCATCTGCACCAGACTCAGATAACCGGGGATGGAGCGGGCGTTATCGGTGACAGCGCCCCAGCCGCCGGCCACCTCGATGCCGAAGCCCAGCACCACGATCAGGGCGATAGTCATGACAATGCTCTGGATCAGGTCGGTGGTGGACACGGCCAGGAAGCCGCCCATAATGGTGTACAGAATGACAACCGCTGCGCCGATCAGCATGGAGATCATGTAATCAAAGCCGAACAGGCTGTGGAACAGCTTGCCGATGGCGGCAAAGCCGGAGGCGGTATAGGGAATAAAGAAGATCAGGATGATCAGGGCGGAGATGCCCAGCAGCACCTTCTTGTCGTCCTTAAAGCGCTTGGAGAAGAACTCCGGCACGGTGATGGCGTTGATCTCGGCGGAGTAGATGCGCAGCCGCTTTGCCACCAGCAGGAAGTTCAGATACGTGCCCAGAGCCAGACCGATGGCCGTCCACGCCGCGTCGGCGATACCGGTGAAGTACGCCACGCCGGGCAGACCCATCAGCAGCCACGAGCTCATGTCGCTGGCCTCGGCGCTCATGGCTGTTACCACGGGGCCCAGCTGGCGGCCGCCCAGATAGAAGCTGTCTGCGCCGCCCTTGCTGGCGCGGGAATAGGCCACGCCTACGAACACCATGGCGATCAGATACACCGCAATGGCGATGATGATACAAATTTGTGCAGATGTCATGTTTGGGAACCTCTCTTTCGTCTAACGAACGCTACTATAGCATACTTTTTTATAGACGTAAATACAGAACGGAGTATAGAATTCATTCTATACTCCGTTTGAATAATAACTTTGTATAATCGCTTAAACAAAGGAAAATCTGAATAGACGATTTGTGAATCAAACAAGAGACGAAAAAACAAATTTCAATTTTTCCGTCGATAATTCTCCAAAAATGTCGGCATGGTGCGGTCGGCGTACCGTGCCAGGGAGTAGCCGCCGTCAGCCAGACACCAATCGTACATCAGCCCGTGCTCCAGCATGGCGTAGTCGTTGATGATCTCGTTGGCGGTCAGATCGCCCCGCAGCTCCTGCCGCTCCAGCCCCTGCCGCACCACCTGATGCAGCAGCTTGAAATAGGTGCGGTCGCGGCTGAGCATGTGCTTTTCACCCTTGGTAGTCAGCTGGGTGGAGAACAGGCGGGCCAGCAGCTCCACGGAAACGGTGTTGTCGATCATGGTGAACAGCTCGTGATTCATGTACAGCAGCTTGTCCACCGCGTGCATGTCCGGATCCATCTCCTGCCGCAGCGCCTCGTACTTCTCGTCAAAGATCATGGACAACGAGCCCAACAGGGCGTCTTTGCCCTCAAAATAGTGGTAAAAGCTGCCCTTGGAGGTCTCGGACTCAAAGATGATGTCCTCCACAGTGGTGTTGTCGTAGCCCTGTTCATAAAAGAGCTTCCAGGCGGCGGAGACGATGCGTCCTTTTGTGTTGCGTCCGGATTTACGAGGCACGGCGGCCACCTCCCTTGCGTTTTCTCAGCCGCCGCAGCGGCCCTGTAATGAGGTTGCGCTCATAGCGGTTCAGGCCGAACAGCCACACCGATATGGCGTATACCGCCACAAAGGCGCAGCCCGGGGGGATCAGCTCCCAATAGGTGGTGGGGTGGGTAAAAACGGCCAGCAGCACCGCCGCCGCAGCCGGCGGCAGCATGGAGGGCATCAGATGGAAAATATGCCGCCAGAAGGAGGGAATGTCCAGTCCGATCCGCCGGTAGTAGTACCAGTTCATCAAAAACACGTTGCCCACCAGCGTGGCAATGGCGGTGCCGATGGCGGCGCCCAGTCCCTGCCACTTCATGCACAGGGGGATGGAGATGAGGATGTTGCCCACCAGTACCCCCAGATAGGTCAGTGACCGGAACTTGTGCATATTCTTGGCCCGCTGGATCTCGATGCCCACCGTCTGAACATTCGTCCACAGACAGGCGAAGAACAGCAGCAGTGCCGTCCAGTAGTCCACCCGAAACTGCTCGCCGCCGCCCCACAGCACCACAAAGGGCTGACCGATGGCAACAAAGCCCAGAAAGATGCAGGACAGCAGGATAAACTGCAGCCGCCCCACCCTGGTGAACAGGGCGTCCAGCTTCCGCATGGAGGCGCCCTCTGCCACCAGCCGGTGGACGCGGGGCGTCATCACATTGGAGATGGCGTTGCCGAACAGCAGGAAATAGTTGTTCAGCTGCGCGGCGATGGTGTACACTGTGACGGCGGCGGAGCCGTGCAGCCACGTCAGCAGCTGCCGGTCGATGGACCAGTTGACGTTGTCCACCACGATGCCGATGAACACATACACCGTAAAGCCGAACATCTCCCGCATCAGCCGGAAATCATAGTGCCGGAAGGAGAAGCGCATCCGCAGTTTTGTCAGGCAATAGCCGATGTTCAGAATACCGCTGAGGATAGTGAAGATCAAAGATACAATGGTCAGCATCACGCTGCGGTAGCCGATGATCAGCAGGGGGATCATGATGAGAGGGTTCAGCACCTGCTTACCCATGGCCACGATCTTCTGGAACAGATACCGCTCGTTGATGGTGACGTGGGATTCAAACACGCTGATGGGGAAGGTGAGGGCGGCGTTGACCGTCATGATCCGCAGCAGCTTTTCCGCCAGAGCGATCTCATCGGGGGTCAGCTTCTTGCCGAAGATCACGTCGCAGTAAGACAGGCCGAAGCCGATGCCCAGCACCGCCGCGCCGAGAAACAGGTACGTGATCAGAAACATGCCGTTCAGCTTGGCGCAGCCCCGCTTGTCTCCCGCGGCCTGAAAGCGGGAGTAGTACCGCACATAGGCGCTGCCCAGGCCGAAGCTCAGCAGGTTCAGATAGGAGATGATGGGCAGCACCGCCTGATAAACGCCGAATTCACTTTCGCCCAGCCGCTGCAGCATGATGGGGGTATAGACAAGCGAGATGATGGTGCTCAGCCCCATGGAGAGATAGGAGAGCACGGCGCCCGCTTTGATCTGGTTGATCTTCATGTAGTTGCTCCTTTTGCACGATTCAACATATTATTATATCCCGTTTTGACCGGCGTGTAAAGGAGGGAGTTGCCAAAATGAGGAAAAATGAGGGGAAATATCGGTACATAAAGGGCGGTTATAGGTACAGAAATGGTACATAAAGGCCCGTTATAGCCCCCATAAAAGGGGCCATAACAGGCCTTTTCGATCAGTGCGGCGGATCAGATGACGAACTGCTCCAGATAGCGCTTGCTCAGGCGCAGGGAGTTGAGGACGGCCTCCTCGCTGCCTTCAAAGGCCTTGTCCTCCACCTCGATACAGGTGTAGCTGTCATAACCGATGTCGGTAAGGGCAGAGACAAACTTGCCCCAATCCACATCACCCAGGCCGGGCAGCTTGGGTGACATGAAATCCAGGGGATAGGCCATGACGCCCACGCGGGCCAGCTTTTCGGGATAGAGCTTGATATCCTTGTAATGGACGTGGAAGATCTTATCCTTGAACTCGTACAGGGGCTTGATATAGTCGATCATCTGCCAGACGAAGTGGCTGGGATCGTAGTTGATACCCAAATTCTTGCTGGGCAGGATGTCAAAGACCTTGTGCCAGAGGGGAGGAGTGGTCATCAGATTCTGACCGCCGGGCCACTGGTCGGGGCCGAAGAGCATGGGGCAGTTCTCAATGGCGATCTTCACGCCCAGCTCCTCCGCCAGCGCGATGATGGGGGGCCAGACCTCCCTGACCAGCGTCAGATTTTCCTCCACAGTCTTGGTCTGGTCGCGGCCGATGAAGGTGGTGACCATGTTGACGCCCAGTTTGGCGCTGGCGCGGATGACGTTTTTCAGGTGCTCCACATTGGCGTGACGCTTCTGAAGATCGCCGTCCATGGTGTTGGGATAGAAGGCCAGAGCGGAGATCTCCACATGGCGGGCGGCGGCGTAGTCCAGGATATGGCGGGCGTAGTCGGCGTCCTGACATACGCGCTCTACATCAATATGACTGACGCCGGCGTAGCGGCGCTCCGCCTTGCCGGCGGGCCAGCAGGCCACCTCGACACAGGCAAAGCCCATCTCCGAGACGGTGTCGATCATTTTTTCATAGCCGTATTGCTCCAATATGGCGGTAACAAGGCCCATTTTCATAGTAATATGCTCCTTTCGCAAGCAAATGCTTTTTATCACTCATAAAGGTAATCACAATCCGCGGCTTTGTCAAGAGTGAAACGGGGCGCGGCTTTCAGGATTGTGCAAAGCGCCGGAAAGCGGCGGGGGCTTATTGGCGAAAGGGCTGAAAATTTTAACGATTTGTCCATATTCCTTGACACGGGGCGGTCGGGGCTGGTATGATAAACATGTAAGAAATGTAATGGATTACATTTTCAACTCAGGAAACGGAGGCCCCTGCATGGTGACGATCGGAGAGGTAGCGAGATATGCCGGTGTTTCCGTCGCCACGGTATCGCGGGTGCTGAACAACAGCGAGTCGGTGAAGCCGGCCACCGCCCAGCGGGTGATGGCGGCCATACGGGAGCTGGACTACATACCCAACCAGTCCGCCCGCAACCTGCGCCGCAGCGAGAGCCGCGTGATACTGACCCTGGCCCCCAACTTTTCCAACCCGTATTACTCCAGTATTCTGACGGGGATCGGCGATCTGGCTCACGACTGCGCCTACAGCGTACTGATCTGCAACACCGGCGGACAGGCGGAGAATGAGGAGCGTTTTTTGAAAATGCTGGACGCCCATCGGGCGGACGGCGCCATCTTTCTGGGCTGCCGGAAGAACAACCCGCTGCTGCGGGAATACGCGCAGCACTATCCCATTGTGCAGTGCTGTGAGTACGTACCGGAGATCCAGCAGCCTACGGTGTCCATCGACAACTATACCGCCGCCGTGGAAACGGTGCGGTATCTGATCGGACAGGGGCACCGCCGCGTGGCGCTGCTGAGCGCGGACAACGACTTTATTTCCACCCAGCAGCGGCGGCAGGGTTACTGCGACGCGCTGACGGCGGCGGGGCTGCCCTGCGGGGATGAGCTGGTGGCACTGGCGGACGCGGATTACTCCTTTGCCTCCGGTCTGGCGGCGGCGAAGCGACTGCTGACGGCCCAGCCGCGGCCCACGGCGGTGTTCTGCGTGTCGGACATTCTGGCGCTGAGTGTGATCTCCCGCGCCCACGACATGGGGCTGCGGGTGCCGGAGGATCTGTCGGTGACGGGGTTTGACGATGTGGATTACACCACCATGTTTCACCCGCACCTGACCACGGTGGCCCAGCCCTGCTACGAGATGGGGCAGGTGAGTCTGCGGCTGCTGCTGCGGATGCTGGGCGGCGAGAAGGTCTCTCATACACATACATTCCTGCCCCACAAGCTGGTGATACGCGAGTCGGTGGCGGCGGAGAAGGAAGGATAACATCATCGAAAAGGAGCGATTGCACATGTTGAAGGTTGGTATCATTGGCTGCGGCTCTATTGCCAAGCAGCGTCACGGGTATGAGTATTTCCACAACAGTGATGTGGAGATCAGGGGCTTTTACGATCTGATCCCTGAACGGGCTCAGGCGCTGGTGGATCTGTATGGCGGCAAGGTATACGCCGGTGTGGAGGAGCTGCTGGCTGATCCGGAGATCGACGCCGTATCCGTATGCATGGCCAATGCCTTCCACGCCGAGATCAGCATTAAGGCGCTGAAAGCCGGCAAGCATGTGCTGTGTGAAAAGCCCATGGCTGTCTCGCTGGAGGAGTGCGAGGCCATGGTGGCCGCCGCCAAGGAGAGCGGCAAGCGGCTGATGATCGGCCACAACCAGCGTCTGGCTCCCGCCCATAAGAAGGCCAAGGAGATCTTGGCCAGCGGCGCAATGGGCCGCGTCATCACCTTCCAGACCACTTTCGGCCACAAGGGGCCGGAGATGTGGAGCATGGACAAGAGCGCCAACACCTGGTTCTTCAAGAAGGCCAGCGCGTCCTTCGGTTCCATGGCGGATCTGGGTATCCACAAGATCGACCTGATGCGGTATCTGATCGGTTCGGAGATCACATCGGTCTATTCCAATATGAAGGTACTGGACAAGAAGTTCCCCGACGGCACGCCCATCGAGGTGGACGACAACTCCGTGGAGGTGCTGATCTTTGCCAACGGCGCCATGGGCACCGTCACCACCAGCTGGACGCACTACGGCGAGGAGTGCAACGCCACCACGCTGTTCTGCGAAAAGGGCATCATGAAGCTCTACGCCGATCCCCAGTATTCGCTGAAGATCGTCAATGCCGACGGTACCCAGGTGCTGTACGCCCTGGATCGGCTGCAGACCAATGACGACGCCCAGCAGGCGTCCTCCGGCGTCATCGACGAGTTTGTGGCCGCTGTGGAGGAGGGCCGTCCCAGTATTCTGGACGCGGGGGATATCGTACGCTCCATGCGGGCGGTGTTCGCCTGCCTGCGTTCGGCGGAGGCGGAGAAGGCCGTGGCGCTGTAAGGCGCGGCCGTGACAACGATATAGTGCCTGTGTCAGCAGGTATTATATAAAAATTTATTTTGGAGGAAATTGCATGAAAAAGATTATTGCGCTGATCCTGGCTTTGGCTATGGCGCTGACGCTGGTCGCCTGCGGCGGCGGCAACGGCGACAGCCAGGACAACAACACCCCTGCCGGCGACGGCAACACCATCTATGTGATGGGCCCCACCCCTGACCACGGCTGGACTGCACAGGCCGGCGCTTACGCTGAGGCCAAGTGCAAGGAGATCACCGATGCCGGCACGTACAAGGCTGTGTACATGCCCGCTTCTTCCGGTGAGGAGCAGGTTGACCAGGTCAACACCATCATCGCCAACGGCGACGCAGTGGGCGTGGTCATGATGGCGCTGGACGATTCCGCCCAGGCCGGCCAGGAGGCCCTGTATGCCGAAGGTATCCCCTTCATCTCCTTCGACCGTATCATTGAGGCCACCGAGCAGTATGCCATTCTGAACGCCTCCGGTGATAACTGGCAGTGCGGCGCCGGTATCGCTTACTGGCTGCAGAAGAACGGCATGAAGCCCGGCGACACCGTCGTGACCCTGTACGGCGACAACGGTACCGTTTGCTCCCGCCGTGAGGAGGGCTTCCGCCAGTTCCTGAAGGGTGAGATCGAGTATTCCGACAAGGCTCTGGGCGAGAGCTTCAAGACCACTGAGACCTGGGACGATGCCGCTCTGGACGCTGTGTTCAACACTTATTCCGTGGTTTGCAACTGGTCTGCTGACGGCGCTTATGACTACATCGAGCAGAAGCTGGATGAGATCGTCGCCGCTGCCAAGGCCAATGGCAACAAGCTGTACATCTACTCCATGGACGACGAGATGACCTTCGGCGTGCTGAACTATCTGGAGGCCGGTGCTTCCGAGGCCACTCTGGCTGATCTGGAGCAGATGGAGGTTTACATCTCCGCTATCGGCGGCATGCAGGAACTGTATGACGTGATGGCCGGTACCGCCGCTCAGTCCGAGCTGGCCAACAAGTACTTCGACGATATGATGAGCATGTACTTCTCCCCCAAGATGATGCAGGATGTCATCGAGAAGATGGAGCAGTACCTGTCCGGCGACTGGAACTATGAGGTCGGCTCCGGTGAGTATCAGCCCACCTGGATCGTTGGCCGCGACAACGTTACCCAGTACGAGGGCTTCAAGGGCCACGCTTGATCGAATTGATCTGCCATTTGCGCGGATGCAGGGGGCTTCCCCCTGCATCCGCCTTTCCAAAACGGCGCCCGAGCGGGGCGCGTTTAACCTGAAGCAAGGAGACAGCGGATATGAACATCCTTGAAATGACCCATGTGTCAAAGACCTTTGGCAGCAACCGGGTGCTGTCCGACGTTCACCTGACGGTGGGCGAGGGGGAGATCCACGCGCTGCTGGGCGAAAACGGCGCGGGTAAATCCACACTGATGAATATTCTGACCGGCGTGCTGCCTGCCGACGAAGGGGAGATCGTCTTTTGCGGCAAGAGCTATCCCACGCCCACCATCCATCAGATGGAGGCCGCCGGTATTGCCTTTGTCCATCAGGAGCTGAACGTCATCAACGACCTGACGGTGGCGGACAATATTTTCCTGCGGCGGGAGCTGACGAAATTCGGCCTGCTGAAAAATAAGGAGCAGGTGGCAAAGACCAAACAGCTTTTTGAGGATCTGGGCGTGGACATTGATCCCAACGCCATGGTCAGTGAGCTGAAAACCAGTGAAAAGCAGCTGCTGGAGATCTGCCGCGCCTTGTACGCGGATGCCAAGCTGCTGATTTTGGACGAGCCCACCACGGCACTGTCCAACAATGAGATCGACCATCTCTTTGAGATACTGAAAAAATTGAAAACTCAGGGGAAATCCTTCATCTTTATCTCCCACAAGATGCCGGAGATATTCGCGCTGGCTGACCGGTATACGGTGCTGCGCAACGGTGAGTTCATTTCCTCAGGCGATATAAAGGATACGACGCCCCATGCCATTACATCGGACATGGTGGGCACAAAATATGTGGACGCGGAGGTCTATGAGCCCCGTGAGCTGGGTGAGCCGATCCTGACACTGCGTGATCTGAGCGGCGAGGGCTTTGACGGCATTGATCTGACGGTGCGCCGGGGCGAGATCGTGGCGCTGACGGGTCTGGCGGGCTGCGGCGCCAGCGAACTGCTGCAGACTGTGTTCGGCGCGCTGCCGACAGAGGGCGGCGAGATTTTGGTGGGCGGCAAGCCGGTACACGGACGCTCCGTCAAGTTTATGAAAAACGGCGTGGGCATGCTGCCCGCCAACCGCAAGGAGAACTCCGTAGTGCCGGATATGAGCATTTTGGAGAACTTCTATCTGGCGGAGCACGAGGTGTCACGCGCGCGGCCCTTTATCCGCGACAAGGACGAGCAGGCGCGGTATGAGAGCTATAAGGAGCCGCTGCATATCAAGGCGGACGACAGTGCGCTGAACATCACGTCGCTGTCCGGCGGCAACCAGCAGAAGGTGTTTATTGCCCGCTGGCTGAACATCGGCGCGGATGTGCTGCTGTTTGACAACCCCACCCAGGGTGTGGATGTGGGCGCCAAGGCGGAGATCTATAAGTTGATGCTCAGCTTTGCCAAGGAGGGGAAGGCGGTTATCTTCAACACGCTGGAGATACCGGAGATCCAGAAGGTGGCTGACCGGTGCGTGGTCTTCTATGAGGGGCGCATCGTGAAGGTATTCCAACATTCCGAGGTCAATGAGCATGATGTGATGCTGTATTCCACCAACGCGGTGGATGCGCATGTGGAGGTAGCGAGATGAACAAGAAAAACGGCTTCGGCGCCATTGCCGGAAAGATCTGGTCACAGTACAGCTTTATCTTTGTTTTCCTGATTATCATGGTGGGCTATGCCTTTACGATCCAGGCCAACGGCAACACCTTTAAGTGGAGCCATGTGGCGGCCGTGCTGGGCAGCCAGAACACCTGCATCGTGGGCACCATGGCGCTGGGCATGGCGCTGGTCATTATCACCGGGCAGATTGACCTGTCCATTGGTTCGTCACTGGTGCTGTGTACCGGCGTGACTATCATGGTGTTCAATGTGACAAACTCCATTCTTTTGATGATCCTGGCCGCGCTGGTCAGCGGCGCGCTGTGCGGCGCCATCAACGGCGTGCTGGCGGGCTGCGCCAAGATGCCCCCCTTCGTGGTGACGCTGGGCACCATGCTGATCTACCGTTCGCTGACGCTGTCGGTGGTGCGGTCTATTGATCCGGCCATCAGCGGTTCCTCCTCCAGCCAGTTCGCCATGCTGAGCGACAACAGCAACTATGAGTTCCTGCGGATGAAGTTCGGCACCGGCAAGCTGTCGTTGGGTTCCTTCTCCATCCCTTACATCACCTTTGTGTTTGTGCTGATGGTGATTCTGTTCGTGGTACTGGCCAACAAGACCAAGTATGGCAAGAGCGTGTACGCCGTGGGCTCCAACGAGAAAAGCGCGCGGCTGGCGGGCATCAACACCACGTGGGTGAAGGTATCGGTGTTCATCATCACCGGACTGATGGTGGGCGTGGCCAGTATTATTCAGGCCTGCAAGATCGGCAACGTGACCCCCGCCTCCTCCGGCCAGAGCTACGAGATGTACGCCATCGCGGCGGTGGTATTGGCCGGCGTCAACATGGCCGGCGGCCGCGGCAAGGTGTTCGGCGTGCTGTTCGGCGCGTTGTCCTACACCACCATCAACTTCATCATTGTTTCTATCCCGTCCCTGAGCGTGGATATTCAGGACACGTTCCAGGGTCTGGTGCTGATCATCGTGATCCTGATCCAGACTATCGGCCCGGTCATCAAGGAGAGCTTCCAGCGCGCCAGAAAGCGCCGCAAGGCGGTTCCCACCGATGTGGCCTGATAATTGATATGGTATCCGGCAGCGGAGGCGTAAGCCTCCGCTGCTTTTGTGTGTTTTTGACTTTTGGGGCGCGAAGGTGTATACTGAACAGGAAAAAGAGCAGGAGAGGGGAGCGTTGGACGATGGACGAAGGGTTTGTGAATCTGACGCCGGAGAATCTGGCGCGGGAGCATCTTTGCTGCATCATCCGCAGCAAAACAGTTCATCCCGGGGTGGAGGCCAAGCGGGCATGGTTGGCTCAGCGGTTGGAGGAAGGGCATGTGTTTCGCAAGCTGGAGGGGAAGGAGTGCGTATTCATCGAATACGCGCCGCTGGAGACGGCTTGGGTGCCGGTGACAGGGGAGAATTTTGACTACATCTACTGCCTGTGGGTACAGGGCGGCCCCAGGGGACACGGCTATGGGCGGCAGCTGATGGAATACTGCATTGCCGACGCAAAGGCGCGGGGCCGATCCGGCGTGTGTATGCTGGGGGCGGAAAAGCAGAAATCCTGGCTGTCGGATCAGCGGTTTGCGGAAAAATTCGGCTTTCAGGTGGTGGACACCACGGAGGACGGCTATCATCTGCTGGCCCTCAGCTTTGACGGCACGGTGCCCCATTTTGCGCCCGGCGCAAAGGCGCAGACGATACCGGAGAAGGAGCTGACCGTTTATTACGATGACCAGTGCCCCTACATCCACCAACGGGTGGAGAAGCTGCGGGCGTACTGCGAGGGGAAGGGGATCCCTGCACGGTTCGTTCATGTGGAGACGCGGGAGCAGGCCAAGGTGCTGCCCTGTGTGTTTAACAACTGGGCGGTGTTTTACGGCGGGAAGTTCATTACCGTCAACCAGATCGACGGCGCGGCGGTGGAAAAGCTGCTGAAGCGGTAGATGATTCGATTTGTGATTTTTTTGCGAAAAGTGCAAAAAAGTGGCTGACAAATCGAGAAAAATATGGTATGATATTCAGCGGCAGTATTGCCGCGGGCAGTATCTGCCGGAAGCGAAAGATAACGGGGAGAGCAATTCATGGAGCGGAAAAAAATCGGATATTTAGTGGGGCTGGTACTGGTAACGGTGCTGTCGGTGGCGCTTTGGCTCGGCGTGATGCGTCAGGTAGAGGTGAGGGGAGAGGCAATCCCCCAAGAGACGGCGCTGGAGGTGACAAAGGGGAAGCAGCTTGGTATGCAGGCGGAGGAACTGATCCCACCGTTGAAGCAGATGCTGTATGAGCCGCCGCTGGCGGAGCCCCTGCAGGAGCCGGAGGAGATGCTGACCGCCGCGGAAGAAGACGAAGGGATGGGAACTGTCCAGGGTCAGGAGCCGGTGCAGGAGGACGAGATGCCGCAGGACGAGCCCCAGACGGCCCAGGAGCCGGAGGCGACAGAGGCGCCTGCAGAGGTGGAGCCCCCCGCCGAGACGGTGGTGGAGGAGCCGGTGGCTGAGACCGCGACGGTCTCCAGCGGCGATCCGGTGGAACGGATGCTGGAGCTGGTAAACGAGCACCGCACCCAGAACGGCGTGGCGCCCCTGACGCTGGACAGCACGCTGTGCAGCGCCGCATCCACCCGCGCCAGCGAGATCACCCGCAATTTCAGCCACACCAGACCCGACGGCAGCCAGTGGTACACGGTTACCTCGCTGGCTCACGGCGAGAATCTGGTGATGGGCACCAGCATGAACGCGGACGAGGCCACCAGAGAGCTGATGAACTCAGCAGGTCATCGGGCTAACATTCTGGATTCCCGCTATGCCACGCTGGGAGTGGGGTATTGCTATTCCGGCAGCGAGATCTATTGGGTACAGCTGTTTGGCTATTAAGCAGAAAAAATGCCGATACCGGAGGGTATCGGCATTTTTGCGCGGCGGGGCGGTCAACCGCGGTGGAGGATGGCGTCCAGATCCTGGGCCGGTGCGGTGATGGGCTGCAGACCGTAGGCGTCCACCAGCGTTTTGACTACCGTTTCGGACAGGAAAGCGGGCAGCGTGGGGCCCAGATAGATGTTTTTGACGCCCAGCGCCAGCAGAGACAGCAGGATGCACACGGCCTTCTGCTCATACCAGGACAGCACCAGCGTCAGAGGCAGATCATTGACGGTACAGTCGAAGGCGTCAGCCAGCGCCAGGGCGATCTGTACGGCGCTGTAGGCGTCGTTGCACTGGCCCACGTCCAGGATGCGGGGGATGCCGCCGATTTCGCCCAAGTCCAGATCATTGATGCGGAATTTGCCGCAGGCCAGTGTCAGCACAAGGGAGTCCATGGGAGTGCGTTTGACGAATTGGGTGTAGTAGTTGCGGCCGGGATGGGCGCCGTCGCAGCCGCCCACCAGGAAGATGTGCTTCACCGCGCCGCTTTTAATGGCGTCAATGAGTTGGGGGGCTTTGTCCAGCACGGCGGCGCGGGCAAAGCCGGTGGTTACCATGTGGCCGCCGTTGACGCCGCTCATGCTGCGGTCGGTCTCATAGCCGCCCAGCGCCAGGGCCTGCTGAATGAGAGGGGAGAAGTCCTTGTGTCCCTGAGCGTCCGCTTCAATATGCCGCAGTCCCTCGTAGCCCACCACGGAGGTGGTGTAGACCCGATCGGCATAGCTGGGACGGGGCGGCATCAGACAGTTGGTGGTGAACAGCACCGGCGCGGGGATATTGTCAAACTCACGCTGCTGGTTCTGCCACGCCGTGCCGAAGTTGCCCGCCAGATGGGGGTATTGCTTCAGCTCCGGATAGCCGTGGGCCGGCAGCATTTCGCAGTGGGTGTAGACGTTGATGCCCTTGCCGGCGGTTTGCTCCAGCAGCTGGTGAAGATCCTCCAGATCGTGGCCGGAGACCACGATAAAAGGGCCGTGCTTTACGTCCAGATTTACCCGGGTGGGGACGGGATTGCCGAAGGTTTCGGTGTTGGCGCGATCCAGCAGCGCCATGCAGCGGAAGTTGACCTGGCCGAACTCCATGATGAGAGCCAGCCATTCCTCAACGCTGTGATCCTGGGGGAGCGCGGCAAGACCCTTATAGAACCAGGCGTCCACCTCTTTGTCCCGATAGCCCAGATTCAGGGCGTGGTGGGCGTAGGCAGCCATGCCTTTCATGCCAAACAGCAGGGTGGAGCGCAGGGACACGATATCCGTCTGGCCCCGCCACAGCCACGCGGTGTCGCCGCTGCCGCTGCTGCCGCCGTGACGGCGCAGGGCCTCATCTACGCGGTCGGTAAAGGTGCGGATGGCATCGTTATCGAAATTGACGTTGGTCAGGGTGGTGAACAGGCCGTCCACCAGCAGGCGGGTGACCTCCGGCGGGTACTCCTGCCGCTGATGGCAGACCTCCGCCAGACGGATCAGGCGGCACACCAGGGCGTCCTGCAGTTGAGCGGTTTGGGGCTGCTTGCCGCATACGCCGGTTTTGACGCAGCCGCTGCCGCCGGCGGTCTGCTGGCACTGAAAGCAAAACATTTCTGACATGATGATACTACCTCCTGTGATGGTTGGGGGTAGTATGTGCCATTTTTCACCATTCATGCGGGGGCAGGGGCGAATTGACGGCAATATTGTGTTTCCCCTCTTGACAGGAGGGAAAATCCTTATTATAATAAACAGGCTGTGGCGGGGTGTAGCGCAGCTGGTAGCGCGCTTGGTTCGGGACCAAGAGGCCGGGGGTTCAAGTCCCCCCACTCCGACCAAAAATCGACAGGCACGGTTTGTGCCTGTCGATTTTTCTTTTGCAAAGGAGTAGTGTACTATGAATCATAAATCAAGATTTCAGGTGGCCAGGAGGTGGCTGATCTTCTGGACGCTGTTTATTGGGATCGGCGCGGTGGCGGGCGCGCTGGGCATGCTGCTGGATCCCAGCGGGAGGAGCATGGGAATGGATGCCATGCTGCCGTATTTTCAGGTGCTGCCCTTTGCGGAGGTGGTGTTTCAGGATCTGACCTTCTCCGGCATCGCGCTGCTGGTAGTCAACGGACTGACGAACCTGACGGCGGCGGGGCTGCTGCTGGCGAAAAAACATGCCGGTGTGGTGCTGGGCGGTATCTTCGGTGTGACGCTGATGCTGTGGATCTGTATTCAGTTTTACATGTTTCCGCTGAACTTCATGTCCACCATTTATTTTCTTTTCGGCCTGGCCCAGGCTGCCACAGGTTATGCCGCGTGGGTATTTGAGAAGCAGGAGCGCTTTCATGTGGCGCTGGAGGACTATCCCGACATCGGCACGGATCCAAGGCGGCTGGTGGTTTTTTTCTCCCGTATGGGCTATGTGAAAAAGCTGGCCTATGAGGAGGCGAACCGCAGCGGCGCGGCGGTGTATGAGATCAGATCCACCGAGCGGACGGAGAGAACGCTGGGCTTCTGGTGGTGCGGGCGCTATGGGATGCACCGGTGGGATATGCCCGTTGCGCCAATCGACATAGACCTGACCGCCTATGAGTATGTGACGATCTGCTCGCCCATCTGGGTATTTGAACTGGCCGCGCCGGTGCGGGCGTTTGCCAGAGCCGCCGCCGGAAAGATACAGGAGGCGGACTACATATTGGTACACCATCAGAACAACCGCTATGAAAATGCCGTCCGTGAGCTGGATGACCTGCTGGGCATCCCCCACACCGGATTCCGCAGCGTGCGGTGCCGGGAGGGCGTGTATCGGGAATGTTGACGGAAAAGGGAGGGAGACGAATGGCGTTTGCGTATCATATCAAAGAACTGACGGCGCAGGCCACCGTGGCGGAATTTGTGGAGCGTTTTGTACGGGTGGAGCAGTTTTTGCCCGCCTGCCGCCAGTGTCACAACTATGGGAGCCGGTGGACATGCCCACCCTTTGATTTTGACCCCATGGCAGTCTGGAGCGGGTACAGCGGGCTGCGGCTGTATGCCCGCATCCTGTACGCGGACGTGCCGGATCAGCCGCTGGAGGAGGCGCTGGAGGCGCTGAAAGAGGAAAAGCGGCGGTATCGGGATGTGCTCCATCAGTGGGAACAGGCGGAGCCGGACAGCCAGATGCTGCTGGCGGGCACCTGCGACCAGTGCGCGGTATGTGAGAAGGAGCAGGGGAGACCCTGTCGGTTTCCGGAGCGCCTGCGCTATTCCATCGAGGCGCTGGGTGGCGATGTGGAGGGCTGCCTGCAGCACTATTTCCACATGCCGGTTCTGTGGGGAAGAGAGGGACGTGCGCCGGAGTATCTGGTGCTGGTGGGGGGACTGCTGGAAAAATGAACGCCGCCCACAGAGGCGGGCGGACGCTCCTTAATCAGCAGGCTTCCTTTTCGTCGAAGGACATGCGATCCATCACGTAGTCCTTCATGCCGTCCACCAGCGCCAGATGCTTGGGATGGGAGAGGTAGTCCTTGAGATATTCCGGCCCGTCCAGGTGTACGACGATCATAAGATCCGCGTTGGGGCCGCGCATGGTCTCACAGCGGAATACCTGTGCATCGTGCAGGTAGGGGAGTTCCAGCTCCAGTTCTGCGTAGACCTTGCGGCAGCGGAAATAGAGTTCGGTCACATCCGCGTCTTTTGTCAGCTTTAAGAGATCGTAGTGTATCATACAGGAAACCTCCTTTGAAAAATAATGCAATAAGTTACCGCAAAATGGAACGGTTGTCAAGCCTTTTCTTCGGCGATTTCACCATAAAGCGGTGCAGGAATTTGTGCAAAAGTTGCAAAAAAAGAACCGCACGACTCTTTCACGCTGAAAAGCGGAAAAGAATCGTGCGGTTTTCCTATGGAAAAATTTTTCCACGGTATATGGACACTTTCTTTCTGAAAAACGACAAATAAGCAATATAACGCACAATGCTGCGAATCGACGATGTTATTTGGAAAATTTGCTTATTGCACGGAGGGGCGCTTGCACTCCTCGGTGATCTCCCGTTTCAGCGCCTGCATGCGGGGACTGTCCAGCGGACGGGGATAGGGCTCGTGGGAGAGGTCGAATTCCCGCAGGGTGCTGTCGGGGTGCATGACGATGATCTTCTGACCCAGCACCAGAGCCTCCTCCAACTGGTGGGTCACCAGAATGATGGTGCGGGGTATGGCGGACTGGATGGTTAGCAGCTGGGTCTGCAGCTCCTGACGGGTGAGGAAGTCCAGGGAGGCGAAGGGCTCGTCCATCAGCAGCAGCTCCGCCTGACCGGCCAGCACACGGGCAAGGCCCAGACGCTGCTTCATACCGGTGGAAAGCTCTGCCGGCGTCAGGTCGGCATAGTCCTCCAGCCCTACCAGCCGGACGAAGTCACGGGCTTTTTCATAGCGCTCCTCCGGCGTTTTGCCCACGCCGCAGGCCATAGCCACGTTGCGCTGCACATTTGTCCAGGAGATCACATAGGGGTCGGGACTGAGCATGGCGCTGTGCCATCCCTCGGGGATGGTTACCTGACCGGCATCTGGCTGTTCGCTTCCCGCCAGCAGCTTCAGGAGCGTGCTCTTTCCGCAGCCGCTGCGGCCCACGATCACCGTAAGCTGTCCGGCGGGGAAGGAGACGGACAGGTCTCGCAGCACCTGCCGCGTGCGGCTTTCCCGCTGCTGGCCGGTGATGACGACCTCTGTACTGTAGGTGGTATAGGATTTTTCCACGTGCTTGAGTGTTACCGCGTCCATACTGCTGCCTCGTTTTCGTCAGATTCTGACTTATTGTAGCAGAAGCAGAAAAAAGATACAAGGGCGTTTCCGAAAAATGGTTGCCAAAGTGTGTATGGGCATGGTACAATAAAAGAACTTCAAATATATGGGAGGACAAAGAGATGCGTTATGAGATTTTGGGTGGTTCCTTTCCGGTGGTAGTCTGCCATCTGGAGCACGGTGAGCAGATGGTCACAGAGAGAGGCTCGATGGTTTGGATGACCCCCAACATGCAGATGGAGACCAAGGGCGGCGGACTGGGCAAGATGTTCTCCAAGGCGCTTTCCGGCGAGAGCATTTTCCAGAACATCTATACGGCCACCGGCACGGGCATGATCGCCTTCGGTTCCAGCTTCCCCGGCCAGATCAAGGCGATCCAGGTGATGCCTGGTCAGGATATGATCCTGCAGAAGAGCGCCTTTTTGGCGGCGGAGCCTGGTGTGGAGCTGTCGATCCACTTCAATAAGAAGCTGGGCGTTGGCCTGTTCGGCGGCGAGGGCTTCATTATGCAGCGTCTGAGCGGCAGCGGCATGGCCTTTGCCGAGATCGACGGTGAGTTGGTGGAGTATGAGCTGCAGCCTGGACAGCAGATCGTGGTGGATACCGGCAATGTGGCGGGCTTTACCTCCGGCGTGCAGATGGAGATTCGTCAGGTGCCCGGCATGAAGAACAAGCTGCTGGGCGGCGAGGGTCTGTTCAATACCCTGCTGACCGGCCCCGGCCGTGTGTGGCTGCAGACCATGTGCATTTCCAACGTGGCAGCGGCAGTTCAGCCCTACCTCTCCTCCGGCAACAACTAAAGAAACGGACATAGGAAAAAGACCTTCGGCCCGTGGGCCGGAGGTCTTTTCTGCGTGGGGATCATTCGGCGGCGTCCTCCGGCGGTGTGTCGGGGGAGGGTTCGGTGATGGTGGGGATAAAGGCTTTTGCCAGCCTGCCCTTGCCGCGGTGTTTGATATAGAAGTAGCCGATGGTGCTGAACACCACGGCGCCGATGAAGTTGACGAACAGATCCTCCATGGTGTCATACAGTCCGATGTCCAGATAGCCGCCGAACCCCAGTTCCTGGCCGTTGACGGTGACGGAGGTGATGCCGTCGATGGTAACGGGGATGTTTTTGTTGGTGGGATCCAGCATGACGGAGGTGATGGACTGCACCACGGTGTCCTTCTGCATATCCATATGGAAAAGACGATCCATGCCGAATTCAAAGAACTCCCACAGTACGCCCACGGTCATGGAGAAGCAGAAAGCCGCCAGGGCCACGTAGATGGGGGAGAGCTGGAATTTGATGCGGCTGTTGCGGTTGAGAATGTCGATCAGGGCGAAGCCGGTGGCGGCGCAGAGAAAGCCGGTGGTGGTGTGGAGCATGGAGTCCCAATAGGGATAGGTGATGAAGTAGCACTCCAGCTCGCCCAAAATCTCGGCGGCAAAGATGAACAGGAGAATGATGATCTCCAGAGTGGAGGGCAGTTCGATGCCGAAGTTCTGCTGGATGAAGAAGGGCAGCATGAACAGCACCAGCACCAAAAGGCAGATGAAGGCACTTTCATATTCGCCACGGATGACGGAGGACACCAGCGTGGCCAGGACGATGAGCCGCAGCACCAGGTAGACGATGAAAACCGCGGGCTGGCGGCGGATGGCGGTTTTCAGATCCCGGGGCTGGGGGAAGGGCTTGCGGTGTTGTTTCATAGACGGATTCCTTTCTATTGTGTATACTGCCCGAAAAAGGGGACGGATACCGCAGAATGTGTTTTCCAAATTATAGCATAAGGCGGCGGGAAAAGGCAATAGTTGCCCCGGAGTGGGATTTTTCGTTGACTTTTGCCCTAAGGTTGGGTACAATGGGGACTGCGAGTGGATCAGACAGTCGCGGCGGCAAGGCGAAAGCCTGCCGATGAGGAAAGTCCGGGCTCCACAGGGCAAGGATAACGGGTAACGCCCGCCGAAGGCGACTTCAGGAAAAGTGCAACAGAGATATACCGCTTTGCGGCTGCTCCTCCGGGAGCGCGGCGGAGTAAGGGTGGAAAGGTGAAGGTAAGAGCTCACCCGACGGCGTGGAAGCGTCCGTCGCTGTAAACTCTATCCGGAGCAACACCGGCAGGGGGACATTGGCTGGCCCGGCCGTCCCCGGGGTGGCTTGAGCGTGCCGGCAACGGTACGCCTAGATAGATGACTGTCAAGACAGAACCCGGCTTACAGATCGGCTCGCAGGATATGAAAAAGGCGGCGGAGAACGCCGCCTTTTTCAATTTGTGCGAAAGCTTTGCTGGGCGGCGCGGGGTTGCCGATAGGCGGCTCCATTTGCCGTGGGAGAAGTCGCCTGCCCCTACTATGGTAGGGCGTAGGAGAGGGGCTCTGCCCCTCCCGTTGTAGTATGATACATTTCTGCGCATGCGGTGGGCTGGGTAGAACCCAGCCCCTACGAAGAGATGCCAACGGTGCGGCGTATGGCTGTGCAGCCCTTGTATACAGTTCGGCATACCCCATACAAGGGGCTGTTTTGTCAGATTTGTGAAATACGCCCTGAAAATTTTGGCTTCTTTTGTCAGCACTGACACTTTACATTAGCGTGATAAAGTGGTAGAGTATTAACATACTAAAAAACAACACACGGCGCCGACAGAGACGCCCACGAAAAAGGAGAAACGTAACATGAAAAAGTTTTTGGCAATGATGCTGGCGCTGGTGATGGCGCTGAGCCTGGTAGCTTGCGGCAATCAGGCAAACCCCGATGCAAGCACGGATGACAACAGCGACGCGCAGCCGGAGCTGACCTACGCCGTGGAAGCCGGCAGCGCCGGTGAGGAAGTGGCTAACGAGAAGGGCTGGAAGATCAACTCCGTCGGTTCTCAGGCTGACGCGCTGATGGAAGTAGACGCCGGTACCTCCGACGCCGCCATCATCGACCTGCTGATGGCCGGCGCCATGGTGGGCGAGGGCACCAGCTATCCCGACCTGAAGGTCACCGATCAGAAGCTGACTTCTGAACTGTACGGCGCAGGCTGCCGCAAGGGCAGCGATCTGGCCTCCTACATCAACAGCGTGATGTCCGCGGCTTATGCCGACGGCAGCATGGTGGAGCTGGCCAAGACCTACGGCGTGCAGGAAGCCCTGCTGGAGCAGCCTGCCGCTGAGTTCACTGCTTCCGAGTCTGACAGCGATGTGGCTTACATCCAGGAGAAGGGTAAGCTGGTGGTGGGTATCACCGAGTTCGCCCCCATGGATTACAAGGACGCCAATGACGAGTGGATCGGCTTTGACGCCGATATGGCAAAGCTGGTGGCCCAGAAGCTGGGTGTTGATATCGAGTTCGTAGTCATCGACTGGGACATGAAGGTCAACGAGCTGGACAGCAAGAACATCGACGTGGTGTGGAACGGCATGACCCTGACCGACGGTGTGATGGCAGCCATGGAGTGCACCAACGCCTACTGCGAGAACGCACAGGTGGTTATCACCAAGTAAAATTTCCGTAAACAATATCTCATCGGCAGAGAGCGGGTTCCGCTCTCTGCCTTTGGGCGGCTTTTGAATGTTACGTTTTACGCTGCTTTCCATCATACATAAAGGAGTTTTATCATGTTCCTGACCGTCACCCTCTCGCTGCTACAGGGTATGGGCGAGCTTTTGAAGATCTTTTTCCTGACGCTGTTGTTTTCCGTTCCGCTGGGGCTGCTGATCGCCTTTGCCCTGCGCAGCCGGTGCAAGCCGGTGAGCTGGCTGTTCAATGTGATCGTATGGATCATCCGCGGTACGCCGCTGATGCTGCAGCTGATCATTATTTTCTACGGCCCCGGCAAATGGTTCGACAACAACATCTGGGCCTATTTCTCCGATGGCCGCATGGCGGCCTGTGTGGTGGCCTTTGTCATCAACTACGCCTGCTATTTCGCCGTGATCTATAAGGGCGGCATCGAGGGCGTACCGGTGGGGCAGCAGGAGGCCGGACAGGTGCTGGGCATGACCAAGAGCCAGATCTTCTTTCAGGTGACGCTGCTGCAGATGGTGAAGCGCATTGTGCCCCCCATGTCCAACGAGATCATCACGCTGGTGAAGGATACGTCTCTGGCCCGCATCATTGCGGTGACGGAGCTCATCAAGGCGGGCGAAGCTTATATGAAATCCGCCGGTATCATCTGGCCGCTGTTCTATACGGCGGTGTTCTATCTGGCCTTTGTGGGCATTTTGACGCTGCTGTTCAACTACGTCGAGCGCAAGCTCAGCTACTTTAAGTAAGGAGGTATCACCATGGCGATTTTGGACGTACAGCACATCGAGAAGCACTTTGGCGACACCTCTGTGCTGAAGGATATCAGCTTTTCGCTGGAGGAGGGGCAGGCCCTCTCTATTATCGGCTCCTCCGGCAGCGGCAAGACCACGCTGCTGCGGTGTCTGAACTTTCTGGAGACGCCGGATCAGGGCGTGATCTCCGTGCGGGGCAAGACGCTGTTTGACGCCGCCGACCCCAATACGCGGCGGGAGGCGGATATCCGCAAGAAGCGGCTGCACTTCGGGCTGGTGTTTCAAAGTTTCAACCTGTTCCCCCAATACACGGCACTGGAGAACGTGACGCTGGCCCGCAAGCTGATGGCGAAGACCGAAAAGACCGGCGAGAGCGAGGAGACCATTCTGGCGGAGGGCAGGGCGCTGCTGGAAAAGATGGGACTTGCTGACCGGATGGAGAACTATCCCCATCAGCTCTCCGGCGGACAGCAGCAGCGAGTGGCTATCGCCCGCGCGCTGGCCATGAAGCCGGACATCCTGTGCTTTGACGAGCCTACCTCCGCCCTGGATCCGGAGCTGACCGGCGAGGTGCTGAAGGTCATTCGCGGCCTTGCCCAGCAGCACACCACCATGATAATTGTCACTCATGAGATGGCCTTCGCCCGTGATGTGGCGGATCAGGTGATCTTTATGGACGGCGGCGTCATTGTGGAGCAGGGGCCGGCGCGGGAGGTCATCGACAATCCCCGGCAGGAGCGCACCCGCCATTTCCTGGCGCGGTATTCGGAGCAATAACGACCATAAAAAGGACTGCAAAACGCTGTTTTGCAGTCCTTTTCTGGTGTCAGGAATCTGTTGCAGGTGGCGGGGGAGTGTGTTATACTGTGGCCACAATAATAAGAAGGAGTGATCCTGTATGCGCCAGTATGTTGTGGACGCATTTACTGACCATGTGTTTGCGGGCAATCCCACCGCTGTCTGTGTGATGGACAAGTGGCTGGACGAGGCCACCATGATGGCCATTACCCGTGAGAACAACCTGTCTGAGACGGCTTTTGCCGTGAAGGAGGGGGAGAAGTATCATCTGCGGTGGTTTACCCCGGGCGGTGAGATCGACCTGTGCGGCCACGCCACACTGGGCACCGCCTGCGCCATTATGACTTTTGTGGCGCCGGAGCTGACGGAGATCACATTTACCACGTTGTCCGGCGACCTGACGGTGGTACGGAAGGGGGATCTGTACGAGATGGATTTCCCCGCCTATGCGCTGAAAAGCGTGCCGGTGACCCAGGCCATGGCAGACGCCATGAATGGCGCCGTGCCGAAAGCCGCCTATATGGGCCGCGACCTGCTGTGTGTGTTTGACGACGAAGCCGTTGTGCGGAACATGGTGGTGGATCAGGAGAAGGTTCGGGCGCTGGATGGTCTGCTGCTGCATGCCACGGCGCCTGGCAGCGGCGGAAACGACTGTGTGTCCCGCAGCTTTGCGCCCAAGTGCAATGTGGCGGAGGATCCCGTGTGCGGCTCCGGACACTGCCACATCGTGCCCTATTGGGTGAAAACGCTGGGGAAGGACACGCTGGTGGCCTATCAGGCCAGTCCCCGCGGCGGCACACTGTACTGCACCCAGGAGGGTGAGCGCATCCGGATGAGCGGCAAGGCCGCCATCTACTCCGTGGCGGATATCAACATCGGTTGACGGCGGGAAAAGAAAGGAACGGCAATATGCAGATCGAACAGTATGTGATGGCCTATGGCGTGGAGCAGGATCGACTGCGGGCGCTTTTGCCGGAGGGATTTGCCTCGCTGCGGCCGGTGCTGCGGATCAACGCGGAGGTGCGGGACGGCAAGACGGGCTATGTGGAATTCAACACCGCGGCGGAGAAGGATGGCAAACGGGGCTGGCTGAATATTGGCTGCTGGGCGGATGTGCCCTTTTCACGCGAGGGAAGAACGGTAACATTCCGGACGGACTTTCTGGAGCTGTCCTTCACCGGTGTGGGGATTGAGGGCTCCTGCCCCGCAGAGAAGGACAACGATGGCTGCTTTTTCCTTGATGGCAGGGAACGGCTGCGTCCGGCGGAGCAGATCACGGCCAACAAGGAGTTTTGTGACTGCCGGTTTCAGTGGCGCTTTGCCGAAGGGGATGCCCACGGCGTCAGCATCGGGAAGACATTGCCGGCCTATCCGGAGCCGGCGGCGGCAGTGTATGCCAGAGAGCCGCTTTGTCCGGAAAACGCGGCGAAGATCCCATGCCGACAGGTTCTGGGCTCATATGTGGTGCGGTTTTCCCGATGAAGAAGAAAAAAGAGCAAGCCGAAAGGCTTGCTCTTTTTGCATGGTGACCCGTACCGGATTCGAACCGATGTTAAAGGCGTGAGAGGCCTCTGTCTTAACCACTTGACCAACGGGCCG
>CAKTQM010000010.1 GCA_934597125.1 uncultured Oscillospiraceae bacterium | reverse complement strand
GGGGAACAGGTACATCATCATTTTGCTCTGGCTGTTCATGGTGTTGGAGCTGGCCTTCATGGAGACCATGCTCATCACCAGCTGCAGACCCGCAGCGATAAAGGGCATGATCAGCAGGCCCCAGACAGGCCAACCGCCGCCGGGGAACTGGCTGAGCACCTGGGAAGGCTGGCTGGCCAGATCCACGCCCAGGAAGCTGTAGTCCAGGTCGATCAGACCGTCGAACTTACCCTGAAAATCGGCCCAGTGGTCGTGGATAAAGTCGGTCAGATAGATCTGCTCGTAGGCGTTGTTGGCAGCGGGCGCCGTATAGCCCAGAGAGGTAGCCAGGGTGGTGATCTCCTCGATCACCTCGTTGGACAGGTTCATGAAGAACCGCAGGGGGGTACGAATGATATAGTACAGGGCGATCAGGATGGGGAAGGGCAGGAAAGACCACAGGCAGCCGGACATGGGGTTGACACCCTCACGGGCGTACAGGTCGGCCATCTCCTGCTGCTGCCGCTCTTTGTTGTTGGCAAAGCGGGTCTGGATATCCTTGATCTTGCCCTGCATCCGGTTCATGCGCAGCATGCTCTTCTTGCTCTTCATCTGGAAGGGCAGGATCACCAGCTTCACCACCAGGGTGAACAGGATCAGCGCCACGCCGTAGGAGCCGGTCAGGCTGTAGAACATTCTCGTCAGCCATGCGAAAGGCACACAGATATAATATCCGATTTGTGCAAACATTGTGTTTCCTCCGTTGGTCGTTACTTTTGTTGCGGACAGAAAAATTGGGAAAACCCTCAAACAGCCTCATCAGGGAACAGGATCGTACCAGCCGCCCTTATGGAACGGATGGCACCGGAGAAACCGCCGCATCGCCAGAAGGCCGCCCTTCCACGCGCCGTATTTTTCCACCGCCTCCAGCGCGTACTGGGAGCAGGTGGGAATAAAGCGGCAGCGGGGCGGAAACAGGGGAGAGACAGCCGTCTGATAAAAGCGAATCGCCTTCAAAAACGCCCGCTTCACACGTGCTCCTCCTGCAAGTTCAGCTCCTCCAGCGCCCGAAGGTACTGTTTATCCAGCTTGCTATAGGGCGTGTGGACAGCCTTGACGCGGCCCACAAGGATCACGTCATAGCCTTTTTTCATCTCGTGCAGGTGCAGGCGATAGATCTCCCGCAATTGGCGGCGGACACGGTTGCGCACCACGGCCTTGCCCAGCTTGGTGCTGACCGTTACGCCCAGACGGGTCTTACCCTGCTTGTTCTTCTGGCAATAGACCACCAGTCCGCCCTGCACGCTGGAGCGCCCCCTGCGGTACATCCGCCGAAACACATAATTCTCTTTTATGGTTACGGCAGCTTTCATGGTTTCTCTCCAAAAATGCAAATACCAACAGGGACGGCAGTTTTCCCTTCCACCGTCCCTGGCTTATTTAGGCTTGTTTGGGGTGCACTTTCCGCCTCTCCTCAGTGAGTCAGGCGGGCACGGCCCTTGGCGCGGCGGCGGGCGAGAACCTTACGGCCATTGCTGGTCGCCATTCTCTTGCGGAAACCATGCACCTTGGAGCGCTGGCGCTTCTTGGGCTGATAGGTACGGAACATTGCATGACACCTCCATCTTAAAAATATCGCATCCGCACATGCTGCCATGGCGGCGCGTACTCGACAGCGGACGAATGTCCGCCGCAGTCGACTTGAAAAGTGCGCAAACGCGCAACTGATATTATACAGAAAAACAATAACGTTTGTCAACAACTAAATATTGTGTGTTTGTCGAATGGTGGGAACAAGAGGTAAGAATTCAAAGCCTCCCCTGTGTAAGGGTACCCCAGTGCGCGGTGTAAGCCATGAGGGAGAGGTTGTCTGTAATCCGACAATTCCCCAGTCAGCCTTACGGCTGACAGCCCCCTTTACACAAGGGGGCCTTTGATTGCTGCCTCCCCCCTTGCATTTCTCCCGCCTTCGTAGTATCATTATTATTTACTGAGCAATTTACGAACCGGAAAGGAAACCTATCATGGCAGCAGAAAACAAGCTGGGCGTCATGCCCATTTCCAAACTTATCTGGAATATGTCCCTGCCCATTATCGCCTCCATGCTGGTGCAGGCACTGTATAATATTGTGGACAGCGTATTTGTCAGTCGGGTCAGCGAAGCCTCTTTGACCGCCGTGTCTCTGGCCTTTCCCGCCCAGAATCTGATGATCGCGCTGGCGGCGGGCACGGCGGTGGGCGTTAACGCCCTGATGGGCCGCGCTCTGGGCGCCGGCGAGCGGGAGCGTGCCGACCGTGTAGCCATGAACGGCATCTTTCTTGCCTTTGTGGGCTTTACCGTCTGCTGTGTATTGGGCCTTACCTGTGCCGGTGCGTTTCTGCGCTCCCAGACCCAGGTGGAGGAGATCGTCGTCATGGGAGAGCAGTACCTGAACATCGTCATGGGCGGCTCCTTCGCCCTGTTCGGGCAGATCATGCTGGAGCGGCTGCTGCAGGGCACAGGACGCTCTCTTTTAAGCATGTATACCCAGGGTCTTGGCGCCATCGTCAATATCATTCTCGATCCGGTGTTTATTTTCGTCTTTAAGATGGGTGTGGCCGGCGCGGCCATTGCCACAGTCATCGGACAGATCTGCGGCATGGTACTGGCGGCCTACTTCAACGTGAAGAAGAATACGGACATCACACTGCGCTTCCGGGGTTTTCGCCCTGATTGGCGGCTGATCGGCAGCATCTATGCCATCGGCTTTCCCAGCGTTATCATGATGGCTATTGGCTCAGTGATGACCTTTCTGATGAATAAAATTCTGATCGTTTACCATTCCGCCCACGAGACGGCGGCCACCGCATTTGGTATTTATTTCAAGCTAAATTCCTTCATCTTCATGCCGGTGTTCGGTCTGAATAACGGCGTGGTGCCCATTATCGCCTATAACTACGGCGCCCAGAATCGCAGCCGCATGGTGGAGACCATCAAACGCAGCGCCATTTATGCCTCAGCCATTATGGTGCTGGGTATGGCGCTGTTTCTGCTGATCCCCGGCACGCTGCTGAAGATTTTTGACGCTTCGGACACCATGCTGACTGTGGGGATCCCCGCCCTGCGGATCATCTCTTTCAGCTTCTGGATCGCCGGCGCCTGCATTGCGCTGGGCGGCTCCTTCCAGGCCCTTGGTAAATCCATGTATTCCATGATCATCTCTTTTGTCCGCCAGCTGGTTTTTTTGATTCCCATTGCCTATGTGCTGGCCCGCTACGGACAGGCGATCGGCAATGACGATCTGGTCTGGTGGTGCTATCCGTTGGCGGAGGTGGCGTCACTGTTCGTCACTCTGGCTTTCTTCCGGCGGCTGTATCGGACGCTGATCTCCAAGATCCCGGAGCACGGCGGCAGCGGCGAGGAGAGCCTGCCGGAATAACAGAGAAACAAACGCGCCCCTTCTGCGATTCAAAGCCGCAGAAGGGGCGTTTCATGCTTATATATAGAATAAGTATTGCTTTACTTTACGCCTGTTTTGTGGTATAATTATAGGAGAGATGTATACCCACAGAGAAAGGGAAGGGATATCGGGATGAATTCACTGTCCGATGTATGGAAGACCGTACTTGACCGATTGAGAAAGCAGTTATCCGACACCACCATCAACACATGGTTTGATGAGGTATCGGTGGTAACTATGGAGGATTCGGCACTGGTGCTGCACTGCGGCAACGTGTTTAAGAAAAATACCATCGAAAAGCGCTTTACCCCGCAGATCAAAGACGCGCTGCGGGATATTTTTTCCTGTGATTTAGAGGTCAAGCTGCTGGACGATGAACAGCTGTCCGCCTACCACGGCGTACGCCCCGATCATCCCGACACATTGGCTGAGAGTGAGGCCTTTACCTTTGAGACCTATGTGGTGGGCCCCCAGAATAAAATGGCCTACGCCGCCGCCCGCAGCGTGGCGGAAAAGCCCGCCGGTGCGTTTAACCCCTTATTCATCTATGGCGACAGCGGTTTGGGCAAAACCCATTTGCTGCACGCCATCGCGCGCCAGACCAGACGCCTGCGGCCGGAGAGTCATATCGTGCTGGTTAAGGGCGTGGAATTCACCAATGATCTGATCGAAGCCATTCGCGGCGGCACCACCTCGGAATTCCGCGACAAATATCAGAGCGAGGATCTGCTGCTTGTGGACGATATTCAATTTATCGCCGGCAAAAAGCAGACTCAGGAGGAGTTCTTTCACACCTTCAACAGCCTGTATGAATCCGGCCGCCAAATCGTTTTGACCTCCGACCGGCCGCCCAAGGAAATGACCCAGCTGGAGGATCGTCTGCGTACCCGCTTTGAGTGGGGTCTGATGGTGGACGTTGAACCCCCTGACTACGAGACTCGACTGGCAATCATCCGCAACAAAGCGGCCATGCTGAGTATCAATCTGCCGGATCGCATCTCCAGTATGATCGCTGAAAACATCACCGCCAACGTCCGCCAGATCGAAGGCGTACTGAATAAAATCCTGGCCTACAGCGATTTGATGGGCGTTATGGACGAGGAAGCCATCATGAAGGCGCTGGAGGATGTGGTGAAAAACAGCAACGAATACATCCCCACGGCGGAAAGCATTATTGATTACATTGCCAAGTACTTCCAGCTGGAGCCTGAGGCTCTTCAGGGACAAAGCCGCGGACGTGATGTAGTCAATGCCCGCCAGATCGCCATGTATCTGATCCGCCGGCTGACGAAGCTT
This sequence comes from uncultured Oscillospiraceae bacterium, assembly GCA_934597125.1. Classification (GTDB taxonomy): domain Bacteria; phylum Bacillota; class Clostridia; order Oscillospirales; family Oscillospiraceae; genus Vescimonas. The sequence goes on along the minus strand of CAKTQM010000010.1, from coordinate 44,590 downwards.
TCCATGAAGGATATCGGTAAAGCCTTCGGCGGACGTGACCATACCACCGTGCTTTACAGTCTGGATAAGGTGGAGGCCCAGATGCGTTCCGATCCCGCTTTTGCCGAGACGGTGAAGGAGATCACCACCAACATCAACGCAAAACAATAAAAAGTGCAAGATGTCTGCAAGGCATTTTTCAACATTTCCCGTGAATTCCATGTGGAAAACAGGTAGATATTGTGTCTTCTGGCAAATCATGTGGAAAGGCTTCGCCTTTTCCCACCATGTTCCGTGGAGAAAAAACAGTGGGAAATGGCGGGTTTTACCTGGTTTTCCACAATTCTTCCTACTACGGCTAATATGACTATAAAAAGATATATTTATGTTGTGTTTTCATAAAATATTCCTTTTTCAGGAACGCACAACAGGAAAGGATCGCATATGCTGAGATTCACCTGCGAAAAAGCGCTGCTGCAAGCTGCGGCAGCCACCGCCAGCCGCGCTGTTTCGGCAAAAAGCTCCATCCCCGCGCTGGAGGGACTTCTGTTAGAAGCCGATGACGTGTTGAAGCTGTCCGGCTATAACACTCAGACCGGCATCCGCACCACTGTGGAGGCGGACATCAGCCAGCCGGGCCGCATTGTGCTGAACGCTCGCCTGTTCGGCGACATCATCCGCCGTATGCCGGATGATGTGATCGTTTTTTCCGCCGATGAAAAGCTGATGGTACACCTGACCTGCGGCGATGCCAGCTTTGAGATCCTGGGCCTTTCCGCTGACGACTATCCCGAGCTGCCGGAAGTGGACGACCAATATGCTGTAGCGCTGCAGCAGCGGATGTTGAAAGCCATGATCGGCCAGACAGCCTTTGCCGTCTCTACCAACGAGAGCCGTCCCATTCATACCGGCGCGCTGTTTGAAATCGACGATTCCGGATTGACCATGGTGGCGGTAGATGGTTTCCGTCTTGCCCTGCGGCGGGAACCGCTGGAGAAGATCGAAGGCGGCGAGTTCCGCTTTGTGGCTCCCGGCAGCGCGCTGAAAGAGGTGGAAAACATCTGCGGCGATACGGATGATATGATCCGCGTTACCTGCGGCAAACGGCATATCCTCTTTTCCGCCGGCAGCACCCAATTGATCTGCCGCCGTCTGGAGGGCGATTTCCTGGATTACCGCAACGCTATCCCACGGCAGAATCCTATCCGGATCGAAGTGGAGAGCAGCGCCCTGCTGCGCAGTCTGGATCGCGTGTCCGTGGTGATCAGCGAAAAGATGAAAAGCCCTGTTCGCTGCGTATTTGACACGGATCGTGTTTATCTCAGTGCTCGCACCGGCAACGGTGAGGCCAAGGATATCTGTCCTTCCAAGGGCGACGGCACCGGCCTTGAGATCGGTTTCAATAACCGTTACCTGATGGAGGCGCTGCGCTATGCACCGGCCGAGCAGGTGTGCTTTGCTTTGAATACCAATATCTCGCCCTGTGTTATTACGCCTACGGACGGCAGCGACAGTTTTCTTTATATGGTGCTGCCGGTACGGTTGAAGACGCAGTAACAGGCAATATTTCTATGGCGGCTTATTGCCGGATAAAGGAATACATTTATGGAAATCATTACCATTACTACAGAATTTATCAAATTGCAGGATCTGCTGAAGCTTTCCGGTTTGGTTTATACCGGCGGTGAGGCAAAAGTATTGATTCAGGAGGGCGCTGTTACCGTCAATGGTGAGGTATGCACACAGCGGGGCAAAAAGCTGCACCCCGGCGATATTGTGAGCTTTGGCGGCAAAGAGCTGACCGTACAATATGCAGATCAATGAGCTGGACGTGTCAGGCTTTCGTAATTACCGGCATCAGAGCCTGACTTTTGATCCTGACTGCAATGTGATCTATGGCGAGAATGCACAGGGTAAGACGAATCTACTGGAGGCGGTCGTCTATCTCTCCTGCGGCAAGTCGCCCCGTACCCACGCGGATAAGGAGCTGATCGGCTTTGACGCCGCCGGCGCGGTGCTGGAGGGTCATATCATGTCCCGTGATCGTGACTTTGTGACCCGTATTGAACTGACGCGAGGAAAGAAGCGAAAGATGTCCGTCAACGGCGTTGCGGCAAAAAATGCCGCGGCTCTCAGTGACGTACTGCACACAGTGTTTTTCGCGCCGGAGGATCTGTTTTTGATCCGTGACGGCGCTGCCGCGCGGCGGAAGTTTATGGATCTCTCTCTGTGCCAGCTGCGGCCCCGCTACGCGGAGGCGCTGGCGGAATACAGCCGTCTGTATGACCACAAGACCCGTATCCTGCGGGACAGCGCGGACTATCCCGCCTTGCTGGACACGTTGCCGGAGTTTAACCACCGCCTTATTCAGGTAGGCGCGGTGTTGATCCGCTATCGTGCCAGCTTTTGCGAAAAGCTGCGGCAATACGCCGCTCAGGCGCATGCCGAGTGCAGCGGAGGGCGCGAGGCGCTGTCTCTTACCTATCAGACGGTGAAAACCGTTACCGATCCGTTGGCGGACGCCGCTGTGATCGCGGCGCAGCTGGCGGAGCATCAGCAGAGCCACTATGCGGCCGAACTGGCCTCCCGCCTGTGTCTCAGCGGGCCACACAAGGATGATATCGCCGTCACGGTCAATGACCGTGCCGCCCGTCAGTTCTGTTCACAGGGGCAGGTACGAACCGCGGCGCTGGCCTTGAAGCTGGCGGAGCGGGAGATCCACAAGGACACCTTTGGTGAATATCCCGTGATGCTGCTGGATGATGTGCTCAGCGAACTGGATCCCCTGCGGCAGGAGTATGTTTTGAACCGTATTTCCGGCGGACAGGTATTTATCACCTGTTGTGAGAATGACCGGCTGGACACGCTGCTGACCGGAAAGGTGTTTCACGTGAAAAACGGGGAGGTGCTGTGATGCCCTATCTGCACATCGGCCAGCGTGTCACTGTGGAGGATCGCCGCATTATCGGCATCTTTGATCTGGATAACACCACCTATTCCAAACACACACGCCGCTTTCTGGACAGCGCCGAGGCGGAGGGACAGGTCATCTCCGTATGCGAGGATATTCCCCGTTCCTTCCTTTTGTGCGAACATCCCTATCATAAGCAGATCGTCTATCTCTCCCAGCTGAACACCGTGACGCTGCAAAAGCGCGCCGAGAGCTGGCGGGAGGAGTTGGAATAAGCAAATCCCTTCTTGATGAGGAGAATACAATATGTCTGAATTTGAAGCTATCACCCACGTGGAAACGGAATACGACGCCTCGGAAATTCAAGTTCTTGAGGGTCTGGAGGCTGTGCGCAAGCGGCCTGGTATGTATATCGGATCCACCAGTGCCAGCGGATTGCACCATCTGGTCTATGAGATCGTGGACAATGCCATCGACGAGGCGTTGGCCGGCTACTGTACCGATATTACCGTGACCATCAACCCCGGCAATACCATCACCGTGACGGATAATGGCCGCGGTATCCCCGTGGATATCCAAAAGCAGACGGGCCGTCCCGCGCTGGAGGTGGTATTCACCGTGCTGCACGCCGGCGGAAAATTCGGCGGCGGCGGCTATAAGGTGTCCGGCGGCCTGCACGGCGTGGGCGCCAGCGTGGTCAACGCTCTCAGCGAGTGGCTGACGGTGCAGGTACACAAGGACGGTAAGATCCATGAGATGAAGTTCTCCCGCGGCGGCATCACGCAGGAGATCACTGTTATCGGCGATACCGACCACACCGGCACCACCGTGACCTTCAAGCCGGATGGCGAGATGTTTGATACGCTGGAGTATGATTATGAGACGCTGCATACCCGCATGCGGGAGCAGGCGTTCCTGAACGCCGGACTGCGCATCACCATCACCGACGCCCGCCCGGGACAGGAGCAATCCGAGACCATGCGCTATGAGGGCGGTATTCGGGAGTTTGTCACCTATATCAACCGCAACAAGACCCCCATTCATGAGGAGGTCATCTATCTCTCCGGCGCCAAGGACGACGCCACCGCCGAGATCGCTCTGCAGTATAACGACGGCTATAACGAGACCATCGTTTCCTTTGCCAACGACATTCATACGCCGGAGGGCGGTATGCATGAGACAGGCTTTAAGGCAGCGCTGACCCGTGTGCTGAACGCCTACGGCATGAAATACGGCATGATCAAGGATGGTGATAAGGTCTCCGGCGAGGATGTGCGAGAGGGTATCACCGCTGTGATCTCCGTAAAGCTGACGGAGGCGCAGTTTGAGGGGCAGACCAAGGCTAAGCTGGGCAACGCCTATATCCGCACGCTGGTGGACGGCGTTGTGTCCGACCAGCTGGCGGCTTATCTGGAGGAGCACCCTGTGGTGGGCCGCACCATTCTGGATAAGGCCATGACCGCCAACCGCGCCCGCGAAGCAGCCCGTAAGGCCCGCGAGTCCATCCGTCGCAAAACCGTGCTGGGCGGCGCGGCCATGCCCGATAAGCTCCGGGACTGCAACGAGAATAACCCCGAACTGACCGAACTGTATATCGTGGAGGGTGACTCCGCAGGCGGAAGCGCCACCCAGGGCCGCGATTCCCGTTTCCAGGCGATCCTTCCCCTGTGGGGCAAGATGCTGAACGTAGAAAAGGCCCGTGTGGATAAGGTCTACGGAAATGATAAGCTCCAACCCGTCATCATCGCACTGGGCGCCGGGATCGGCGAGGATTTCGACGAGAACAAGCTGCGGTATCATAAGATCATTATTATGGCCGATGCCGATGTGGATGGCGCCCATATCCGCACGCTGCTGCTGACGTTTTTCTTCCGCTATATGCGGCCGCTGATCGAACAGGGCTATGTGTACTCCGCAGTGCCGCCGCTGTTCAAGCTGAGCCGCGGCAAGACCACGCGCCTTGCTTTCAGCGAGGAGGAGCGGGACGCTATCTCCGCCGAACTTCGCGGCGGTAATCCCAATGTGAAAATCGACATCAGCCGCTTTAAGGGTTTGGGTGAAATGAACCCCCACGAGCTGTGGGAGACCACCATGGATCCCACCACCCGCACCCTGCGCCGCATTACACTGGATGACGCCGTCAAGGCCGACGCCACCTTCACTGTGCTGATGGGCGAAAAGGTGGAGCCCCGCAAGGAGTTTATCGAGCGGCGGGCCAAGTACGCTGTGAATCTGGATTATTAAGGAGGGCTGAAACAGATGAGTAAAAAGCCCCAATACGATCCCGAAGAGATCCGTTTCCCCAACCAGCATATCGTGGAATCCCCGCTGGTGCCGGAGATGGAGAATTCCTATATCGAATACGCCATGTCCGTCATCGTGGGCCGCGCTCTGCCTGATGTGCGGGACGGCTTGAAGCCTGTCCACCGGCGTATTCTGTACGCCATGTATGAGGACAATCTGACCTCTGACCGGCCCTTCAAAAAATCCGCCACCTGTGTGGGCGATGTGCTGGGCCGGTATCACCCCCATGGTGACGCCTCGGTCTATGACGCTTTGGTGCGTCTGGCGCAGGACTTCTCCATGCGCTATATGCTGGTGGATGGCCACGGCAACTTCGGCTCCGTGGATGGCGACCCCCCTGCTGCCTACCGTTATACCGAGGCCCGCTTGAGCAAGATCTCCAATGAAATGCTGCGGGATATTGACAAGGAGACAGTGGACTGGGATCCCAACTTTGACGAAAGCCGCAGAGAGCCCCGTGTGCTGCCCTGCCGTTTCCCCAATCTGCTGGTAAACGGCTCCAGCGGTATCGCCGTGGGTATGGCAACCAATATTCCGCCCCACAATCTGCGGGAAGTCATCGGCGCGTGCATCTGCGTGCTGGACAACCCCGACGCCACCCTTTCCGACCTGATGGAGCATGTAAAGGGCCCCGATTTCCCCACAAAGGGGATCATCATGGGCCGCAGCGGCATCCGCGCCGCCTACGCCACCGGCCGGGGCCGGCTGATGGTGCGCGCCCGCCACGAGTTTGAGGAGTTCGGCAACGGACGTACCCGTATCGTTATTACGGAGCTGCCCTATCAGGTCAATAAGCGCATGCTGATCAAGGCCATCGCCGATCAGGTGGAAGATAAGCGGATCGAGGGCATTTCCGACATCCGTGACGAGTCCGACCGCAACGGCATGCGCATGGTTATCGAACTGAAACGCGACGCCAACCCCCAGGTGGTGCTGAACCGTCTGTTTGCCCAGACTCAGCTGCAGACCACCTTTGCCATCAATATGCTGGCCCTGGTGGAAAATCAGCGCCAGCCGAAGATTTTGTCCCTGCGCCATATCATCGACGAATATCTCAAGTTCCAGGAAGAGATCATCGTTCGCAGAACGCGCTTTGATCTGAAAAAAGCGCAGGAGCGTGCCCATCTGCTGGAAGGTCTGCTGGTGGCACAGGACAATATTGACGAGGTCATCCGCATTATCCGCAGCAGCTATGACAACGCCAAGGAAAACCTGATGACCCGTTTCGGGCTGGACGACGTACAGGCGCAGGCCATTCTGGACATGCAGCTCAAGCGTCTGCAGGGCCTTGACCGGGAAAAGCTGCAGGCGGAGTACAAGGAGTTGGAGGAGCGTATCGCCTATTTCCTCCGGATTCTGAACGATGAGTCTCTGGTGAAGTCCATCCTGAAAGAGGAGCTGACCGCCATCGCCGATAAGTATGGCGATGACCGTAAGACCGAGATCCAGGATGTGGAGGACGAGATCGACATTGAGGATCTTATCGAGGAGGAGCAGTGTGTTTATACCCTGACTAACAACGGCTACATCAAGCGCACGCCGGTCAGCGAATACGCGGCCCAGTCCAAGGGAGGCATGGGCAAGAAGGGCATCACCACCCGTGACGAGGATTACGTCTGCGATGTGTTCACCGCTTCCACCCATGACTTTATCATGTTCTTCACCGACACCGGCAAGGTCTATCGCAAGAAGGGCTATCAGATCCCTGAGAGCGGCAAGGCCGCCAAGGGTACGGCGCTGGTGAATATCCTGCAGATCGAGACGGACGAGCGTGTGCAGGCCATGATCCACTACCGGCCCAGTGAGGAGACGGACGAGAGCCGTCTGCAGCTGATGATGGTGACAGAGAACGGCACGGTGAAGCGTGTGGCGGTATCCGCCTTCCGCAATCTGCGGCAGAACGGCATCCGCGCTCTACGTCTGGACGAGGGCGACCGGCTGGTGTCCGTGCTGGAGACCGACGGCCAGAGCCGTATTCTGATCGCCACCTATGACGGTATGGCGGTGTGCTTCGACGAGAACGATGTCCGCTCCATGGGCCGCGACGCTGTGGGCGTCCGGGGTATCCGCCTGCGGGAGGGTGACCGCGTCATCGGCGCCGCCAAAGCGGCGGCGGGATGTCAGGTGCTGTCTGTTACCGAAAAGGGCTTCGGTAAGCAGACGCCGGTGGAGGAATACCGCGTCACCAACCGCGGCGGCATCGGCATCAAAAACTATATGATCACCGACAAGACCGGCGGCGTGGTGGGCATAAAGGTGGTGGACGGCAGCGAGGATCTCCTGCTGATCACCCAGAGCGGCATCATGCTGCGCACGGCGGTGGAGAATATCCGGACTACGGGCCGCGCCACCCAGGGCGTTATCGTTATGCGCTTCAAGGAAGAGGGTGACCGCGTCATCGCCATGGCGTTGACCGACAGAGAGGATGCCGCTGACGAGCCGGAGGCGGAAGCGTGACAAACAGCATAAACCATATGGAAACACGGGCGATGCAGGTCATCGCCCGTGTCCATACGCCCTTTGCGGAAAAATTTGGCGTTCCCCGCCAGAGTGGTCTGGCGCCCACGGCGGGTCAGATCATTTTTGAACCGCCCTATCGCAATCCGGACGCCCTGCGGGGCATCGAGGGGTTTTCCCATCTGTGGCTGGTATGGGTCTTTGATCGGGCGGAGCGCGATACCTGGTCGCCCACGGTGCGGCCGCCCCGTCTGGGCGGCAATGCGCGGATGGGTGTGTTCGCCACCCGCTCGCCCTTTCGCCCCAATCCCATTGGCCTGAGCTGTGTGCAGCTGAAAGGGGTAGAATGGGAGACGCCCGAAGGACCGGTACTCCACATTCAGGGCGCCGATCTGGTGGACGGAACACCGCTGCTGGATATCAAGCCCTATCTGCCCTATTGCGACGCAAAGCCTGACGCCGCGGGCGGCTTTACCGACACGCTGGGCGGCGCTCTGCTGACGGTGGATTGTGCCGCTGCGCTGCTGGAGCGGCTGCCGCCGGAGGATCGTTCGGGTCTGCTGGCCGTTCTGGCGAACGATCCCCGCCCCCGCTATCAAAAGGATCCCCAGCGGGTGTATGGCCTGACCTACGCCGGTCATAACGTTACGTTCCGTGTAACGGGGGATACGCTGCTGGTGGAGGGGATCGAATGAAAACGCAAGGAGCACCTATGAAAACAGTTACCATCTATACCGACGGCGCGTGCAGCGGCAATCCGGGCCCCGGAGGCTGGGGGGCGATCCTGGAGTGGCAGGGCCACGAAAAGGAACTCTCCGGCGGCGAAGCGTCCACCACCAACAACCGCATGGAGCTGACCGCTGTGCTGACGGCGCTGCTGCTGTTAAAGGAGCCCTGCGCTGTGGAGCTGTACAGCGATTCCAAATACGTAGTGGACGCCATCGAAAAGGGCTGGCTGTACGGCTGGCAGAAAAAAGGTTGGATCAAGTCCGACAAAAAGCCGGTGCTGAACGTAGACCTGTGGCAGCAGCTGCTGCCGCAGCTGGCCCGCCACGACGTGCGCTTTCACTGGGTCAAGGGCCATGCCGAGAATGAGAAGAACAACCGCTGCGACCAATTGGCGGTGGCAGAGAGCAAAAAGTTCAAATAATACCGGCCTACTCCGTAAAAGTTGCCGCTTTTTTTGCAAGAGAGATCACTATTCATAAATCGTTTCCAAAGTTCATAGAAAGTTCACCGGCAATTCAAGATTCCGAAACGAATTTCAGGTAGGATAGACTCATCCAAAAGGAACCCCAATCCTTATGTGATTTTTCTCTCTCTCCTAACAAAACACACAACAGGAAACGCCGGCCCGTCTGGGTCGGCGTTTCCTGTTGCGGAAAAAAGCTTCGCTGCCTGTCAGGCAGCGAAGCTTTTATTGTTTCTTACAGTTCCACGATGAAATCGCCTTCCGCGGCGCGGCACAGACGCCGCTGACGCTCCCGTCCCACCGCCTCCTGCAAAGAGACGATGATGGCGTTGGACACAAAGAAGCCTCGGGGCGTCAGACGCCAGCCCCGCTTCGTCCGCTGGGACAGGCCGTGGCTTTCATATTGTGTCAGCAGTTCCTCCATGGGTTGGAATTTCTGCCGGTACTGCCGCTCAAAATAGCCGCTGTCGATCCCCTGCACGGTTCGCATTGACAGCATGATGTACTCCAAATCCCGATCCAGCGGGGGGATCTCCTCCATTTCCGATAGCTGCAAATTTCCGGCAATGTAGCTGTCCAGATCCCGCTCATAGGCGAAGCGCACGCCCCCCATATCGGAGTGGGCACCGGGGCCGAAGCCCGCGTATTCGCCCAGCGTCCAGTATTTCCAATTGTGGCGGCTCTCGTACCCCGGCAGGGCGAAGTTGGAGATCTCGTACTGTCCGTAGCCCTTTTCCGCCAGATAGTCCACTGTCCACAGGTACATATCCGCCTGCGTGTCGTCGTCCGGCAGCTGCGCGGTTTCCCGCTGCTGCCACAGGGGAGTGTTGGGTTCTACCTTCAGTCCGTAGCAGCTGATGTGCCGCGGTTCCAGTGCCAGGGCGGCCCGCAGCGTATCCTGCCATGCTTCCAGCGTCTGCTGGGGCAGGCCGTAGATCAGATCAAGGCTTAAATTTTCAAAGCCCGCCATCCGTGCCGCCGCTGCGGCCGACAGTACCTGATCCCAGGTATGTACTCGCCCGATGCGCCGCAGCAACGTGTCGTCCGCCGCCTGCACGCCCAGGGAGAGACGGTTGAAGCCCGCCCGCCGCAGAAGGCGCAGGGTCTTCCAGTCTCCGGCGCTGTCGGGATTGGCCTCCAGCGTGATCTCCGCGTCCCGCGCCAGCGCAAAGCGCTTTTTCACGGTTTTCATCAGCCGCACCAGTCGCTTTTCTCCCAGATAGCTGGGGGTGCCGCCGCCGAAATACACGGTGTCCACCGTATGGGCGGCGCAGCGGGGCGCCACCTCCTCAATATGGCGGATCAGCGCGTCGATATAGGCGTCCATTTTTTCCTCGCTTTGCGCCAGGGAATAGAAGTCGCAGTAGGCGCACTTGCTTTTGCAGAAAGGGATGTGCAGGTATACTCCCAGGGGTCTCTCCATCATGTCTCCTCCTTTCGCTGGCGCTGGATCATGGTAATGGCGTCATAAAAGCAATTGACGCGGCAGGAGCGGCAGCCGATGCACCGCTCTACATCCAGATCGTAGAAGCCGTCGGGCCGCTGGAACATGCACTCCACCGGACAGAACATGGCGCACCAGCCGCACCCTGTGCAGGATACCGGATCAATCACGGCATATTGCAGCGGCTTGCGGCCGAACAGATAATAGTTGTCAGGAAGACTCATGATGCGATACCTCGTTTCCGTGGCTATTATACGTCAAAATGTCCTTTTTATCAATGCATGATTTTCTGGCTGCGTGAAATACTATGCACAAATCAGGAAAGGACGTGGACAGCATGGACATGTCGCCCAAGCAGTATCAGGAATATCTGAAAAGTATCAATCCCAAATCGCCCCTGTGGAAGAATGTGGCGCTGGCCTTTTTGGTGGGCGGCGCTATCTGTTGTGTGGGACAGGCGCTGGGGGACTGGTATGGCTTTTTGGGGCTATCCCTGTCGGATGCCGGTACTGCCACATCGGTGACGCTGGTGTTTCTCTCGGCGCTGTTTACGGGGCTGGGGCTCTATCATAAGCTGGCCCGCTATGCCGGCGCCGGTACCCTGGTGCCTATCACCGGATTCGCCAACGCTGTGGCCTCGCCCGCCATCGACTTTCGGGCCGAGGGCGTTGTCACCGGCACCGCCGTGAAAATGTTTACCGTGGCCGGCCCCGTCATTGTGTTCGGCACCGCCGCCAGCGCTTTGTATGGGCTGATCCTGTGGGCGATGCAGTAAGACCGGTCTATCAGAGGGAAATAAGCCCGTTATTGGCATGGAAAAGCCGCCTTATGGCGGCTTTTCTTTATTTTTTATGGGGGTTATAGTAGTCGGTGGGCTCCTCCAGTACGATAGGCAGGCCGTTTTGATAGATCGGCAGCGTCTGGAATTTGAAGCGGCTGGCGGCGTGCTTGCGGTCGATATCGGCTTTGATCGCTTCATCCACCACGCCGCGGCGGATATATTCGTTCACCGCGTGATAGGTGAAGCCCAGATTATCCTCATCGGTAAGACCCGTCAGGCCGTCAGACGGCGGCTTGATGAGGAAATGCTCCGGCAGACCCAGGGCCCGGCCCAAAGCAATGACCTCCTCCGTGGTGTACATACCCAGGGGAGAGAAGGCGCCGGCGCTGTCGCCGTAGATGGTGCAGTAGCCCACCCAATCCTCGCTGAGGTTGCTGGTGTTGATGACAATGCCCTGTTCCACCGTTTGGGCCACGGCATACAGCGTGGACATACGGATGCGGCTGGGCAGATTCACCAGCGTCTGGCGGCTGGGGGTCAGGCCCACCCGCTCCATCTCCTTCACAACGCCCTGCACGGCGTCGTGAATGTTGATGGTGACATGGGGGATGCTTAGTGTGTCCACCAGACCGTGGGAGTAGTCGATATCCGGCTGCACGCCGTCGGGCATCAGCACGCCCATGACGTTTTCCTTGCCATAGGCCGCCACGGCCAGCGCGGCCACGGTGGAGCTGTCCTTGCCGCCGGAGATGCCAATAACGGCGGTTTTGCCGTGGCAGGCGGTCATCTGCTGGTGCATCCATTCCAGCAGGCCGGCTAATTGCAGTTGAACGTTGAATTCCATGGAGAGAGCCTCCTTTGTTGCATTTGATTCATTGTAGCACAGGGGAGGGGAGAGCGCAAGAGTTTTGCGTTTACACGGCGGGGTACACGAATCCCACCAAACGATTATTTCAGCCCCGCCAGATAATCCAGAGACACGCGGTAATATTTTGCCAGCAGGATGGCAATATTCAGCGGGATCTCCCGTTCGCCGGATTCATAGCGTGCGTAGGTGGTCTTGTGCATGTGCAGGATCTCCGCCAGCTGCCGCTGGCTCAGATCGGCGTCCTCCCGCAGGTCGCGGATACGTTGATACATGGGCATCCCTCCTTATTGACAGTGTACACCATTTGGTGTACACTATTTTTGAATAGACACCATTCGGTGTTCATGGAGGTAATATGGAAGAAAAGACGTGCAAGAATTGTGCCTACTTCCGGCTGCATTACATTCGATATGGGCGAGGAAGGTATTCATCACTGCACTACGGACATTGCGTAAAGCCGCGGCTGAAGAAAAGAGGGGAGAATGAAAAAGCGTGTGTGTATTGGAGGGAAAAGAATGCTGAAGGAGAGTAGAGGTAGGAGTATCACTGCTTTGTACGCTAAAATGTTACGGGGGCGGATTTAAAGGCTTCCCTTTGTACGGGGAACTGTCAGCCGTAAGGCTGACTGAGGGGTTGTCTGCCATTGGCAATCCCTCCGTCAACGCTTCGCGTTGACACCTCCCTTTGCACAAGGGAGGCTTTGGTCTCTGCAATAATGCGAAAAGGACTGTTTTACCGAAAAAGGAAGCCCGTTGGGCTTCCTTTTTCGGTAAATGGTAACTCAGTCGTCCTTCTCCACCTCGCCGACGATGGCGATGTGCAGCTCGTCCAGCTGTTTCTGTTCGACAGTGGAGGGAGCGCCCATCATAATATCCTGGGCGTTCTTGTTCATGGGGAAGGGGATGATCTCGCGGATGGAGCTTTCGCCTGCCAGCAGCATCACCATGCGATCCACGCCCGGGGCGATACCGGCGTGAGGAGGCGCACCGTAGCAGAAGGCGTTGTACATGGCGGGGAACTTCTTCTTTACATCCTCCTCGCCCAGACGCACCAACTCGAAAGCCTTGATCATGATTTCGGGGTCGTGGTTACGGACAGCGCCGGAGCTGAGCTCCACGCCGTTGCACACCAGGTCGTACTGGTTGGCGTAGATGTCCAGCGGATCCATCTCGCCCCGCTCGGCTTTCAGCAGCACCTCCATGCCGCCGTTGGGCATGGAGAAGGGGTTGTGGCAGAACTCCAGCTCGCCGGATTCATCGCCGATCTCGTACATGGGGAAGTCCACGATCCAGCAGAATTCATAGCGTTCCTTGTCCATGTGGCCCTCGCAGGCGGCGCCGAAGGTTTTGATCATCACGCCCACGGACTTGGTGGCGTACTGACCCGCGGCCACGACGACCAGAGTGTTGGGCTTGAGATTCAGCACCTTAGCCAGCTCGTCCTTCTTGCCGGAGACGAACTTTGCAATGCCGCCGGCCAGCTCGCCGTTTTCGTCCACCTTGAACCAGTAGCCCTTGGAGCCGGACTGTACCTCGCAGTCAGTCAGCAGCTTTTCGATCTGCTTGCGGGTCAGGGTGCAGTTGGTGATATCCACCATCTTCACGGTCTGACCCTTCAGGGCGTCGAACTCGCTGTCGGCAAACAGGTCAGTGACGTTTTTGCAGGTCAGGTCGATGCGCAGGTCGGGCTTATCGGAGCCGTAGGTCTCCATGGCGGTGTTGTAGGGGATGCGGCGGAAGGGGGCGCTGGAGGCCACGTTGTAGGTGCCGAACTTGGCGAAGATGGGGGGAAGCACGTCCTCCAGTACGGCGAACACGTCGTCCTGGGTGGCAAAAGCCATCTCCATATCCAGCTGATAGAACTCGCCGGGGGAGCGGTCGCCGCGGGCATCCTCATCGCGGAAGCAGGGGGCGATCTGGAAATAACGGTCAAAGCCGGAGGTCATCAGCAGCTGCTTGAACTGCTGGGGCGCCTGGGGCAGGGCATAGAACTTACCGGGGTGCTTGCGGGCGGGCACCAGATAGTCGCGGGCGCCCTCGGGGGAGCTGGCGGTCAGGATGGGGGTGGTGATCTCCAGGAAGCCGTGCTCCATCATAGAGGCGCGGAGAGCGGCCACCACCTGGCAGCGCAGAATGATATTCTGCTTCACGGCGGGGTTGCGCAGATCCAGGAAACGGTACTTCAAGCGGGCAGTCTCGTCCGCCTCGCGGCTGCGGTTGATCTCGAAGGGCAGGGAGTTATAGCGGCAGCGGCCCAGCACCTCGATCTTGCTGGGAACCACTTCCACATCGCCGGTGGCCTGCTTGGGGTTTTTGCTGGCACGCTCACGGACGGTGCCCTCCACAGAGATGGTGGATTCTTTATTGAGGTCGTTGATGAGGGTCATCATTTCCTCGTTTTCCACCACTACCTGAGTGGTGCCGTAAAAATCACGCAGCACCACAAAGGCGAAGTTCTGACCCACCGTGCGGACGTTTTCCATCCAGCCCACGATCTTCACCTGCTGGCCGACGTGTTCCAGGCGCAGCTCATTGCAGGTATGTGTACGCATCTGCATCATACTGTTTTTCTCCTTTTGTGATAATGATTTGTATAAATTGAATACGATATTACGGAAAGTTATTAAAATGGAAGCTGCTTGTTATGCGTTCGTAGGGGCGGACGACCCTGTCCGCCCTAATGATGACAGTAGTATTTCCGACAGGGCCGACAGAGTCGCCGGCCCCTACACATGGGTAACAAGGAGTCGTATGTCCCCGTGGGTGCGAAACACCCATTTACTCCACAATGACCTTTCCCTTGTTCCGTTCCGCCAGATCCTCGCGGATCATGATGATGGCATCAGCCACGGGCAGCTTGGTCTGGGCGCCGGTAGTCATGTTCTTGCAGGACACCATGTCGGCGGCGATCTCGTCTTCGCCCAGGAACAGGACGTAGGGGATGGAAAGCTTGTCGGCGTAGTTCATCTTGGCCTTGAACTTCTTGGGCTCGGTATACAGCTGGGTGCGGATACCGGCGCGGCGCAGGGCGGTGGCGGCGTCGATGGCGGGGGAGAGCTCCTCCGTCATGGGCAATACCAGCACGTCGCAGGGGGCGGTGGGCAGATCGCCGTTGAGCATCTTCTGCTCGCCCAATACATAGAACAGACGGGTCAGACCGATGGAGATGCCCACGCCGGGCAGCTGCTTGTCGGTGTAATACTCCGCCAGATTGTCGTAGCGGCCGCCGGAGCAGACAGAGCCGATCTCCGGATGATCCAGCAGGGTGGTTTCGTACACGGTGCCGGTATAATAGTCCAGGCCGCGGGCGATGGTCAGATCCACGGCAAAGTTCTCTTCGGGCACGCCGAAGGAGGAGAGGTACTTCACCACGGTTTTCAGCTGGTCAAGGCCCTCGTCAAACACCTCATTGCGGCCAGTGTAGCCCTCCAGGGCGGCAATGACCTGGGCGTTGTCGCCGGTGATGGCGATAAATTTCAAAATCTCCGCCGCCTGAGCCTCGTCAAGACCCACGTCCTCCATCAGCAGGGTGCGCACCTTTTCCGCGCCGATCTTATCCAGCTTGTCCACGGTGCGCATGATGTCGCCGGAGCGCTCTGTCAGACCCTGCATGGCGTAAAAGCCGTTGAGGATGCGGCGGTTATTGACGCGGATCTGGAACCGTTTCAGGCCAAGCTCGGTAAAGGTCTGGTAGATGATGGCGGGGATCTCCGCCTCGTTGGTGATATCCAATTTGCCGTCGCCGATCACGTCGATGTCAGCCTGATAGAATTCGCGGAACCGGCCACGCTGGGCACGCTCACCACGATAAACCTTGCCGATCTGATAGCGGCGGAAGGGGAAGCTCAGCTCATTATAATGCAGCGCCACATATTTTGCCAGAGGAACCGTCAGGTCAAAGCGCAGCGAAAGATCGGCGTCACCCTTCTGAAAGCGGTAGATCTGCTTTTCCGTCTCGCCGCCGCCCTTGGCCAGCAGCACCTCGCTGGCTTCGATCAGCGGGGTGTCCAGCGGCGTAAAGCCGTACAGGCTATAGGTATTGCGGAGAATTTCCATCATCCGCTCCATCTGCTGCTGGGGTGCGGGCAGCAGCTCCATAAAACCGGATAACGTCCGGGGCTTCATCTTTTCCATGGGATCTTCCTCTCTTTATTCTTCGCTGTCGGTGGGGGTGGGCTCCTCTAAGGATCCGTCCTCCGTCGGGGCGGGAGCTTCGTCTTTGTCAAACACGTCCAGCGTGTCGATGAGACCGTGGATGTTGCTTTCGACTTCGATAGCGTTGACCTTGTGGGCATCCTCGCCCTGGGACAGCTCGTTGACAACCTCCTGCCAGATGCGGTCGGCTTCGTCGCCCTTGCGCTTGCCGATCTGATAGCCCAGCACCGTCAGGCCCGCCGCCACAACGGCGAACAGCAGCCCCAGCTTGGGGAACAGGCAGATCAGCACGCTGCCGATGAATAAACCGGTAAAGGCGCCGATGTCCCGATACTGGACGCCCACCTTGCGGAACACGAATTTTTTATCCCGCAGGCGCTTCATGTGAGCCAGCTCTAAAAAGCTGACGACCACCCGCAGCACGCACAGGCCGCAGACGGGGATCATGTAGTTATAGAGGTTGTCGTACAACCAGTTCAGTGCAGTTTGTATCAATGTTTTCTCTCTCCTTGTTGTTCCTGTTTTGCGCGGGGGGAAGTTATAATGCCTGTAGGGGCGGACGACGAGCGCTGTGAAGCGCAGCGAAACGAGTACCCTTGGGGTATCCGCCCTAATGAGGGCCGAACGATTTCTTGCGGGCGGACAGAGTCGTCCGCCCCTACAAAATCTTCGGAAAGTGTCCCGTTTTTACGCCGTAAACGGCTTGGTCTTGGGATTGACGATATCGCGCCAGTCCAGATCACCCCGTGCCAGACCCAGCACCAGCATTTCGGCGCAGGCCAGATTGGTGGCGATGGGAATGTTGTTCTTGTCGCACAGCTTGGCGATATACAGAATGTCCTCATGGGTGGTGCGCTTATTGGGATCGTCAAAGCACAGCACCATGTCGATTTCGTTATAGGCGATACGGGCGGCGATCTGCTGACCGCCTCCGTTTTCAAAGGTCAAAAACCGGTGAACCTTCAGGCCGGTGGCCTCCTGCACCTGCTTGCCGGTGTTGGCGGTGGCACACAGGGTATGCTGGGCCAAAATGCCGCAGTAGGCGGTGCAGAACTGCACCATCAGCTCCTTGCGGTTATCGTGGGCGATCAGGGCAATATTCATGGAATCCTCTCCTTTGCAAGATAGTCTTACCAGCCGCGCATCAGGGGGACGCGCGTGCCGGTGATTCGTTTGGCGATGTTGTCGTACGCCCGCTGGGCGTAGTAATTCATGTCCCGCAGCGGCACGCCGCGGTTCAGTGCCAGGGGAACATCCGTGTCCTCCGGTATCACCCCCAGAAGGGGAAGACCCGCGGTGTCCATGGCGTCGTCAATGGTGGCGTGCAGCGCCTTGAGCATTTTTTTCCGCACGCGGTTGACCACCAGATGTACCTGACCGGCGGGGAAGCGCCGCAGCTCCATGACAGTGCGCTGGGCGTCCCGCAGGGCGGCGGGGTCGGTGGTGGTGACGACCACTACGCTGTCGGCAATAGCGGTGGCCAGGGCGAAGCCCTCGCCCAGACCTGCCGGCGCGTCGATCAGGCAGTAATCGTAGGTTTGGCGGATCTCCTGAGCCAGCGCGGACATAGCGGTTTCCGAAAAGCGGGCGTCTGTAGGGGCCAGCGGCGCGGCCAGCAGGGACAGCTTGGGATATTTACGGTGCCGGACGGCGGCTTCGGACAGGGTACAGCGCCCCTCCAGCACGTCGGAGAAATCCATGGCGGCACTGTCGGACAGGCCCAGTGCCAGATCCAGATTCCGCAGGGTGATATCACAGTCCAGCGCCAGCGTCTCATAGCCCATATGCGCCAGCGCGAGCCCCACGCAGGCGGTGAGGGAGGTTTTGCCGGTGCCGCCCTTGCCGGACACCACGGCGATGATTTTGCCCATGGGGTTCTCCTTTCAAAACGGTGTGTGGCCGAAGGATCAATCGTAGCCTCTCCCTACACAAGGGAGCCTTATGATCCGAGGCTCGAAACGCCCCTTACTTCAACGGCGCTTTGTTGATCTTCGCCCAGCTTCGGGGAAACTGGAGCGGGGTGTCTTTCACCTTGCGGATGACTACCAGACGGTGGGTCACGGTGGTGCAAGGGATGGCGTAATCGTGAATGGACTCGATCTTGCCGCCCAGCTGTCCGATGGCGCCGCGGGCACTGTGGATCTCCCCGTCGCTGTCCACCGCCTTCATGGCCAGAAAGCAGCCGCCTGTTTTAACCAGCGGCAGTGCCAGCTCGCACAGCAGCGGCAGCGCCGCCACGGCGCGGGAGGTGGCAATATCAAAGCGCTGCCGGTGTGATCCGGCAAACTCCTCCGCCCGGGCGTGGACGCAGTCTACGCGGGCAAGGCCCATCTCGTCACAGGTCTGGCGCAGCCAGGCGATCCGCTTGCCCAGACTGTCCAGCAGCGTCAGGTCGAAATCCGGCTCCAGGATCCGCAGCACCATACCGGGAAAGCCCGCGCCGGTGCCCACGTCTACCACAGCTTTATCGCGGAAGTCGCACAGCGTCAGCAGCGCGGCGCAGTCCAGCAGGTGCAGCGTGGCTACGTCCTGAGGATCCGTAATGGCGGTCAGGTTCATGACCTGATTCTTTTCCAGCAGCCGTTGGGCAAAATCCAGCAGCTGCTCTGCGGCGGAGCAGGGAAGACCCAGCGCCGCAAGACCCTTACGCAGTGTGGTTTCCATCCTGAGTGTCCTTCAGCAGATCGCGGATCTCGGTCAGCAGCTCCTCGGCGGTGGGGGCGGGCTCCTCCTCGGCGGGCTCGTCTTTTTTGCCGATGCTGCGCAGCTTGTTGACGGTCTTGACTACCATGAACAGCGCAAGGGCGATGATAAGGAAGTCCAGCACCACGGCAATGAAGCTGCCGTAATTGACGGCGATCTCCGCCGCGGTCTCCACGCCGGCCTCGTCTACCTCGGCGGCTTTCAACACCCATTTCCAGGCGCTGAAATCCACGCCGCCGGTAATGCGGGAGATCAGCGGCATGATGATGTCATTCACCAGCGAGGTGGTGATTTTGCCGAAGGCCGCGCCGATGACAACGCCGATGGCCATGTCCAGCACGTTGCCTTTCATGGCAAATTCCTTGAATTCCGCGATAAATTTCTTCATATCCGACCTCTTTTTGATAGCGAACGGTATAATAGTATTTTGATATTACAATTTGTTGTCAATGCTTGGGGGTCAGCATGGCTTTGCCGCCCATGTAGGGGCGCAGCACCTCCGGTATCCGCACACTGCCGTCCGCCTGCAGATTGTTCTCCAGGAAGGCGATCAGCATACGGGGCGGCGCCACCACTGTGTTGTTCAGGGTGTGGCACAGCTGCATTTTGCCCTCCGCATCCTTGTAGCGGATTTTCAGGCGACGGGCCTGCGCGTCGCCCAGATTGGAGCAGGAGCACACCTCGAAGTACTTCTGCTGGCGGGGCGACCATGCCTCGATATCGCAGGACTTGCATTTCAGGTCGGCCAGATCGCCGGAGCAGCACTCCAGCTGCCGCACGGGGATATCCAGTGAGCGGAACAGCTCCACGCTGTAGCGCCACATCTTCTCATACCAGCTCTTGGAGTCCTCGGGCTTGCAGACCACGATCATCTCCTGCTTTTCAAACTGGTGAATGCGGTATACGCCCCGCTCCTCAATGCCGTGGGAACCCTTCTCCTTGCGGAAGCAGGGGGAGTAGGAGGTCAGAGTCTGGGGCAGCTTGTCCTCAGGTAGAATCTGGTCGATAAACTTGCCGATCATGGAGTGCTCACTGGTGCCGATCAGGTAGAGATCCTCCCCTTCGATCTTATACATCATGGCGTCCATGTCAGTCTGGCTCATAACGCCCTCCACCACGTTGCCGTGGATCATGAAGGGGGGGATGCAGTAGGTAAAGCCCTTGTTGATCATAAAGTCGCGGGCATAGGCCAGCACTGCTTCGTGCAGACGGGCAATGTCGCCCAGCAGATAGTAAAAGCCGCTGCCGGATACGCGGCCCGCCGCGTCCAGATCAATGCCGTCAAACCGCTCCATAATGTCGGTGTGATAGGGCACCTCGAAATCGGGGGTCTTGGGTTCGCCGAAGCGCTCTACTTCCACGTTGCAGCTGTCGTCGGGGCCGATGGGCACGGTGTCGTC
The DNA here is from genome assembly GCA_934597125.1 of uncultured Oscillospiraceae bacterium. Taxonomy (GTDB): domain Bacteria; phylum Bacillota; class Clostridia; order Oscillospirales; family Oscillospiraceae; genus Vescimonas. The sequence continues at coordinate 24,397 of CAKTQM010000010.1, read as the reverse complement.
GATGATCTGGGGGATCACCAGCATGATCTTGTTCAGGGCGGCTTCGGTCTGGGTCTTCTGTTCCTCCAGCCGTGCCATGCGGTCGGCGTCCGCCTTGACGGCGGCGTTGTTGGCGTCGATCTGGGTCTGAATGGCGGCCTTTTCCGTCTCGTCAGCACACTTTTTCAGCTTGCCGAACAGGGGGCCGTTGGCCTTGGACAGCTTGTTGCGCTCGGCTTTCAGGGCCTCCACCTCGTTAATGGCCTGGCGGCGCTGGGCATCCAGCGCGATGGCCTCGTCCACCAGGGGCAGCTTGGCATTCTGAAACTTCTTGCGGATATTTTCCTTGACGATATCGGGGTTTTCCCGAACGAATTTGATATCAAGCATGATGCTTACCTCTTTATTGTTTGAATTGTTTCACGTGAAACAGTTACTTCTTCAACTGATGCAGGGCATCCAGCAGGGCGTTGAGATCGTCCACGCCGTAGTATTCCAACTCGATCCGGCCTTTCTTTTTGCCGGTAACGATCTTGCAGGGCCGGCCCAGACGCTCACCCAGTTCACGGGCGGCTTCGGCGGCGTAGTCCACCGCGGAGGTATCCTTGGCGGCCTTCACGGATTTATCGGCCGTCAGTTTTTTCACCAGCAGCTCTGTCTGGCGCACGGACAGGTCGTCCTTTACGATCAGGTCGGCGGCTTTCTTCTGCAGTGCGCTGTCCAGCGGCACCAGTGCGCGGGCGTGTCCGCCGGAGAGCTTGCCCTCCTCCACCAGTGTGCGTACCGCATCGCAGAGGTTCAGCAGCCGCAAGGCGTTGGCTACGGCGCTGCGGGACTTGCCCACCCGCTGGGACGCCTCCTCCTGTGTCAGTCCGTACTGGTCGATCAGCGTGCGGTAGCCCTCGGCCTCCTCCATGGGGTTCAGGTCTTCCCGCTGGAGGTTTTCGATCATAGCCAGCTCCATGGCCTTGCGGTCGTCGGCCTCGATGACTACGGCGGGAACCTGGGTCAGACCGGCCATGCGGGCGGCGCGCCAGCGGCGCTCACCGGCAATGATCTGGTAATAGCCGGACTGCAGCTTGCGTACCGTCAGCGGCTGGATGATGCCGTGCTGCCGGATGGAGTCCGCCAGATCGGCCAATGCGTCGGGATCAAACTGCTTGCGGGGCTGAGAGGCACAGCTCTCCACCTGAGAAATGGGAAGGAAGAGGCTGCTTTTCACCTCCGGCTCGTTGGTAAAATCGTCGCCCAACAGGGCGTCAAGGCCTTTGCCAAGACCTTTCATTTTTGCCATATGTCCCTACTCCTTTCACGCGGGGCGCGGCCCCGTCAGGCGTTTTTTCTGAGAAATTCCGCTGCCAGCGCGGCGTATGCCTCAGCGCCGCGGCAGGTGCGGTCATAGACGCAAATGGGCTGACCGTGGCTGGGCGCTTCGCTCAGGCGGATGTTGCGGGGGATGACGGTGGAATACACCTTGCCGGGGAAGAAGCGCTTGATTTCCTGAGCCACCTGAATACTCAGGTTGGTGCGGCCGTCAAACATGGTCAGCAGCACGCCCTCGATCTGCAGCTGGGGATTCATGCCCCGCCGCACCAGACGCACGGTGTTCATCAGATCGCTGAGCCCCTCCAGCGCGAAATACTCACCCTGCACCGGCACCAGCAGCGAATCGGCGGCGCACAGCGCGTTCAGTGTCAGCAGCTCCAGGGAAGGGGGGCAGTCGATGAAAACATAGTCATACCGATCCGCCACCTGACGCAGCGCCTGCTTCAGCAGAAACTGCCGTTCAGGAAGGTTAATCATTTCCACGCCGGCGCCAGCCAGCGCCTTGCTGCTGGGCAGCACATCGCCATAGGGTGTGGCGATGATGGCCTTTTCTGTTTCGATGCCGTTAATGATGACATCGTACACGCCGTTGGAGACAGTTTTGTCCACGCCCATTCCGCTGGTGGCGTTGGCCTGGGGGTCAAAGTCGCACAGCAGCACACGGTAGCCCGTCTGGGCAATGGCGGCGGCCAGATTGACACAGGTGGTGGTTTTTCCCACGCCGCCCTTTTGATTTACGATCGCAACGATTTTTGCCACAGTAGTTATCCTCGTACTTTCGCCAGTTATCTCTATAATAGAAACAGTATACCACAAAAGTGGTAGGTTTCAATACTTTTTTCGGCGCGGCATGCTGAAATTTGCAAATCCATGCAGAATGTTTCACGTGAAACACGGAGAAAAGAAAAAAGTTGGGATGTTTCACGTGAAACATCCCAACCGAATCAGCATAAGATCAGCCCATCGCAGGGAGGCAGCGTCAGGCGCAGCATGCCACCGCGCACCCAGAAGCGCTGTAAGGTCAGCGCATCCACGGCAAAGTTATCGGGCCAGGGGAGAGAGATCTCCCGTGGTGTTTCCCCGGTGTTCAGCAGGGTATAGGTGGTCTCGTTTTCCCGTTGGCGGCAATAGATCAGCAGGCCGCCTTCGGCGGTCAGGTATGTCAAATCACCCGATTGCAGCGAGGGACGCTCCCTTCGCAGCCGGCCCAGCGTTTGAAAGACGGCCAGGAGCCGTTCATCCTCATGGCCCCAAGGAAAAGTGCGGCGGTTCAGGGGATCTTCAAAGCCCTCCATGCCCACCTCGTCGCCATAATAGATGGTGGGGGAGCCGGGGAAGGTAAACAGCAGCATGGCAGCCAGTGTCAGGCGGCGAAGGGCGGTCGCCCGTGCCTGAGGGGAGAGGTGATAGGCGGCGCGTCCCTCTCTGGACTCTGGTATGTCGTCTGCGCCCAACAGCGTCAAGATGCGGGGCGTGTCGTGGGTGCCCAGGATATTCAGGCCACCGTAAAAGGCGGCGGGGGGATAATTCTCCCGCTGTTCTTCCATAACGTCGCGGAAGGCGGCGGCGTCGCCGCCCCGCAGGTAGGCCAGAAGGGCCGTCCGCAGGGGGTAATTCATCAGGCCGTGGGTCTCCCGGCCCAGCAAATATTTGCGGCGGCGGGAATAGGCGATCTTGTTGCTGCCGTCCTCCCACACCTCGCCCAGCAGATAGCTGCCGGTTTTTTCCTGCTCCATCACGGCACGGATCTCTGCAATAAAATCATCGGGCAGCTCATCGGCCACGTCCAGACGCCAGCCGTCCGCGCCGCACCGCAGCCAGCGGCGGATCACGCTGTCCTCGCCGCGGATGATAAAGTCCCGATAGCTGTCGGCGTTTTCGTTGACGGCGGGCAGGGTGTCAATGCCCCACCAGGCGTCGTATTGATCCGGCCAGTGCTGAAAGCAGAACCAGTCGTACCAGGGGGAATCCTTGCTCTGGTAGGCGCCGGAGGTGGGGAAAAAGCCGTCGCGGTTGAAGTACCGGCTGTCAGCGCCGGTGTGGTTGAACACGCCGTCCAGCATCACGTGGATGCCCCGCTTTTTCGCCTCGGCACACAGGGTGCGCAGATCCTCCTCGGTGCCCAGCAGGGGATCAATGGTCAGATAATCCGCCGTGTCATACCGGTGACTGCTGGCGGCATAAAAAATGGGGTTCAGATACAGCGTGGTGACAGACAGGCTTTGCAGATAGTCCAGCTTCCGGCAGATGCCCCGCAGGCTGCCGCCGAAAAAGTCGCTGTTCCAGCGGCCGGTAACGCCATCCGGCCCCAAGCGGGGCGGCTCGTCCCATCCGGCGTGTACCGTGCGCTGCCCCAGCAAACCCAACGGGTCGGGAAGGGCATCGCGGCAAAAACGGTCTGGGAAAATCTGGTATGTAACACCTTGCCCGAACCACGCGGGGGTGGGGCGTTCCTCATAGACAGTCAGCTGCCAGGGCTGGCGGCTGTCCCGCTCACCCCAGCCGTTGCGGCCCAGATAGACGGCGCTGCCATCAGGGCGGGTAAAACGGAAACTGTACCACACCAGCTCCGGCGCATCCGGCGCGGTATAGACGCCGGAAAAGCCTGCCGGACAGGGAGGGAGCGCGGTCTCCTCATGATGGTCGGCAAATTCGCGGAAGGTCAGCAAGTGGCAGGCGGAAAACCCTGCCTCCGGCGTCAGCGTCAGGGTCACAGCCGTGCCGCAGCTGACGGCGCCGAAGGGAAATTTATAGCGTGTGTCACGTGAGTCAAAAACGGTCATAGGCAGCAAAAGGTCATGGCGGCCCGTCAGGGCCGCCGTGGGTGAGAAGGGAAGGGGGTCATTTCAGCAGCGTGTTTTCGCCGATAACATCGCCGTTAAGGCCGCTGGAAAAATAGGAGTTGATGATCTCCACCGCGGTGGAGGCCAGCGCCGCACCGGCGCCGCCCTTTTCGATGACGATAGCCACGGCGATCTCAGGATCTTCATAGGGGGCAAAGGCCACGAACACGCCGTTGGCCACCTCGGTGCCAATCTGCGCCGAACCGGTCTTCGCGCCGGCGGATACCACGCAGTTGGCAAAGGCGCCGGCCAGAGAGCCGGTGGTCAGCTCGTACATACCCTTTTTGACGGCCTCCACGGTGCTCTCGGACATCTCCACCGTATTCTCCGGCGGTGCGTCATAGACGTACAACAGCTGGCTGTTGTCGTATTTTTTCACACTTTTCAGCAGGTGCGCCTGATAGTGGTCGCCGCCGCCCACCAGCGTGGCGATATAGTTGGACAGCTGCAGCGGCGTAAACAGGTTGTAGGATTGGCCGATGGCGGCCGTCAGCGTCTGACCGTCCGTCCACTCCAGATCGTGGGCCTCGGCGTATTCCGGCGAGGCCAGCGCGCCGGCGCTGTCACCGATCTCGATACCGGTGGAGCGTCCCAGACCGAACTGGCTGGCGTAGTCGTCGATGGTCTCGATGCCGGTCAGGCGGCCCACCTCATAGAAGAAGTAGTTGCACGACACGGCAATGGCATCGCTGACATTGACACGTCCGTGGGTATAGCCCATGGGCCACACCCAGCACCAGGGCTGGGGGTATTCGTAAAAGGTGTAAACGCCCTTGTCCTGAATGATGGAGGAGGGTGTGATGATGCCGGATTCCAGCGCCGCCACGGCGGTGTTCATCTTAAAGGTGGAGCCGGGGGCATAGGTGCCGTTGACCGCGCGGTTGAACATGGGCAGACGCTCATCCTCCAGCAGATCGTTGTAGCTCTGGGCAAAAGTGGACAGATCGAAGGAGGGGTAAGAGGCCAGGGCCAGAACCTCGCCGGAGCCCACCTTTACCACGGCGGCGGCGCCGCCCCGCTGGTCGCTGTCCTTGTCGTTCATGCCTTCAATCGTTTTAGCCAGGGCGTTTTCCGTGGCGGCCTGCAGGTCAAGATCCAGCGTCAACGCCACGGTGCCGCCGGGCTTCGGCTCCTGCATATACACCTCGCCGGTGATCTTGCCCTTTTCATCGGTGGTGATGAGGCGTGTGCCGTTGTTGCCGTGCAGCCAGTCCTCGAAAGCCCGCTCCACACCGCTTTCACCCACCAGGGCGTCCATGGAATACCCCTTATCCCGATAGGTGTCCCAATCCTCGGCGTAAATGCGGGTGATGCGGCCCAGAATATGGGCGGCATAGGGGGTGTTGTAGGCGCGGATGGAGGACTGCCCGGTGGTTACTCCGGCAAAGCTGCCGTCGGTGATCTGGGAGATCAGGTCGGTGGGCACGTCCTCGGCAAACACATAGCTGTCCCGCCCGGCCAGCTCATAGCGCACGCCGGCGATCAGCCGCGCCTGAGCGGTGGTGTAGCGGCTGTCAATGTGAAACAACGCCCGCAGCTCATTCAGCAGCTCCGTGGAGGAGCTGTTGGCGGAGATTTTGTTCCTTTCCAGGAATTTGGTAAAGGTGTCCTCCTTGCGGGAGGCCAGATACAGATAGGGGGAGCGCTGGGACAACGGCAGCGTGTCCACCCACGCCACATCCGACTGCTGGCAAAGCTCGATCAGCCGCCAGATGGCGTCGTTTAAAGAGTCGTCATCCTGAAAGGATTGTTTGCTGAAGGTCAGGGTATATGCCAAACGATTGGACACCAGCACCTTGCCGTTGCGGTCGGTAAGAATGCCGCGGCTGGCCTCCACCGACTGCCATGTGGCGTTGGAGGCAATGGAATCAGCGCGGTTTTTGCTGCCGTGGACGATCTGCGCGTCATACAGGGCGATCACAAACACCAGCAGCATCAATCCCAGCGCCACACCCAGCACATAAAGGCGGCTGTGGGAGGGATGGGGGTTTTTCATCATGGAAAGGCGCTCCTTTCGGCGGGATAGGGCCGCTTACCGGCCGGAAAACCGCCGGTGGATCCGGGAAAAAACCAGATGCACCAGCATGGCAAAGGGCAGAGACAGCAGGATCTCCCGCGCCGTCAGCCACAGTGACGCCGACAGGGGCGTACCGGCGGAATAGGTGAAAGCGGTAATGTTGAACAGGTCTGCGATCAGCAGCGCTCCGGCGGATACCGCCAGCGAGCATACGGCGCCCGGCATGATCAGATGCCGCGCCGCAAGGTGTGCCAGTGCCGCCGAAATCGTCAGCGTAATGGCGTAAAAGCAGGGAAACGCGCCGGAGAACAGCAGATCGCACACCAGACCCAGCACCAGGGCGTAGACAGGGCCCTCCCGCCGCCCTTCAAAGGAGGCGGTGATGGCTGCCATGGCGGGCAGCACAAAGGGGTGTACGCAGCCAATGCGGATCCAGGGCAGCAGCAATTGCTGCCCCAGCAAAAAGACCAGTGACCACAGGGCGTAAAAAACCCATTTCAGCGTCAACGTTCGTCGTGTCATGGCCGTTACTCCACCACGTCAAAGTCGGTAATCAGGAACACCTGGGTCAGCGCGTCGATGGCGGCCTTGGGCTCGATCACCGCGTATTGCGTCAAACCGCCGGTATCTGTCCGCAGCTCTGTTACCGTGCCGATGGACAGTCCGGCGGGGTAGTACCCGCCCAGACCGGAGGTCACCACCAGATCACCGGCGATGAGATCCTCCGCGTTTTCCAGATATGTCAGCGACAGACAGCCCTGGCTCATCAGTCCCAACTGGCCCTGGGCCACCGCCACCTGCTCTGTGCGGAACACGGTGGCGCCGATGGAGCTGGTGGTGTCCAGAATCGTCGTGGCGGTGCACCAGTTCATACCGGCGTCTGTCACCACGCCCACCAGATTGCCGTATTCGTCGATAGCGCAGTCGCCGATAGCCACGCCGGAGGCGGTGCCCTGATTCAGCGTCAGCGTGCTGCTCCAGTTGGTGACAGAGCGCTCCGTCACCCGGGCGGAGACGGTTTTCAGATCCCGCCGCTGGCTTTGCAGATCCAACAGATCCCGCAGGCGCTGGTTCTCCTCGCTGTCCTTCTGCGCCTGCCGCAGCTGACGCTCCAGTTCGGACACCTGGGCGCGCAGCTGCTCGTTCTCCTGCTGCAGATCGGCCACGTTGTCGAAGTGGCCGCCCACATCGCTGAACCAGCCGGTCACGGCGGAGCCCGCCGCACGGAAGGGCGAGGCGATCACACCGGCGATGTTTCGCAGCAGCGGCGTGCCGGAGCTGACGGCGGAGATGATGCACAGCACCACCACGATCACCGCCACGCCCGCCAGCAGCCATATGCCGTTTTTAGAAAAGAATCGTTTCATATAGACAAATCCCTTACAGCAGCGTTACGCCGAATTCCGCCAGCATCCGGCTCAGCAGCACCACCGGCAGCCCCATCACGTTGAAGAAATCGCCGTCGATGCGTTCCACCAGCAGCGAGCCGAGACCCTGCACGCCATAGGCGCCGGCCTTGTCCATAGGCTCGCCGCTGCGGATATAGCGTTTCAATTCCTCGGCATCGGCAGTCCGGAACCACACCTGGGTGGTCTGGGCGCGGGTCAGCATGGTTTCCCCCTGCCGCACCGTCACGCCGGTACACACCGTGTGGTGTCGTCCCTGCAATTCCAGCAGCATCCGTAGCGCGTCCGCCTCGTCCCGGGGCTTGCCCAGCCGCCGGTTATCCAGAAAGACCATGGTGTCGGCGGTAATGACGATGTCGTCCGCCGCGGCCTGTACGGCGCCGGATTTCTGACGGGAGATGCGGCACACCGTCTCCTGGGGCGTCAGCCCCTCCGGACAGACCTCCTCCACTTGAGGCACGGAGATCACAAAATCCTGTATGCCGATGCGCCGCAGCAGCTCCTGCCGGCGGGGAGAGCCGGAGGCCAATACGATCCTTGCCATTTTCCTCACCTTCCCGTGGAGCCAAAGCCGCCTGCGCCGCGGGCGGTCTCATCCAGCTCCTCTACAAACTTCAGCGTGGGCTGCACCACCGGCAGCACCATCAGCTGGGCAATCCGGTCGCCGTCATGGATGATGTAGTCGGCGTCGGATTCATTGAAAAGGGCCACCCGCAGCTCGCCCCGATAGTCGCTGTCGATGACGCCTACGCCGTTGGCCATGGTGATGCCGTGCTTGGAGGCCAGTCCGCTGCGGGCGCAGATCAGCGCTACATAATCGGCGCCGGGCAGCGCGATGGCGATGCCGGTGGGCAGTACCTGCCGTGCGCCGGCTTTCAGCACCACATCCTCCTCCAGACAGGCGCACAGATCCATGGCGGCACTGCCGGGGGTGGCGAAATGGGGCGCGGGAATAACGTCGCCGATCTTGGGCGACAGGGCTTTTATCTTTACGATCATGGTTTTGCTCCTAATGTTTGATTACTATGTGTAGAAAATATATTGAATATTACAAAATGGAGAGGAGACTTGAAAGCCACAAGACCAAGGCTCCCTTGTGTAAAGGGGGCTGTCACCGAAGGTGACTGGGGGATTGTCGACGAAAGGGGACAACCCCTCCGTCAACGCTTTGCGTTGACACCTCCCCTTACACAGGGGAGGCTTTGAAGGCGTTCCGCAGGGCGCGATGCCCTCATCGCCCCGTCGTACAGCGATTCATCTTCTACCGCTGCAACGCATGAGCGGCAGCGGCGCAAGAAGAAAGTCGATGCGTCACGTGAAACGAAATCAACAGTGTCCTGTGAACGTGCGGTAAAAAGTATAAAAGATAAATGGGGTATAGCGCGGGCGGATTCTTAAACCGCAGGTTTAAGTGGCGTTTTTGGGTACTTTTGCCGCCATGGGCAAAAGTACCTCGCCCCGGAGGGCGAAATCCTCCTCACTCCACCCCGCGGTAAAACAGTCCCCGCGTAAATTCCTCCGGCATCCAATCGCCCTGCCCCTGATAGCGCCGCAATACCGCGTCGCACTGACTGGGGCTTTCGGTGGTGAACCGCAGGCGGGCCCAGGTCAGGCCGCAATTCTGCCATTCCGGCTTGTCCGCCAGAAACAGCGTGCGGCTGTTTTCGATTTCACAGCGGCAGCCGTATTGCCCCAGCAGGGGAAAGCGCGCGCCGGTGCGGTCAATCAGGACATTTTCGCCCTCACAGAGCCGCTTGTCACCGTGACAGCCGCCGGCGTTGCCGATCATGCAATTTTCCGTTATCATCAACGGCAGCCGGCCATAGACAATACCCTCGCAGGGCAGATATTTCCGCAGCTCCCGCACCTGCTGGTGCCGCAGCTCAAAGGAAACGGTCACGCTGTCAAGTCCCTGCCCTTGCCAGAAGGCCACAGAACGGGAGTTGAACACATTGAGTCCAAAGTCGCCCCGTCTGGACAGCGGCAGGCCCTCCACGATGGACATATGCCCCGCGTTGCCCACCGCCACGGCGGACAGGGAGGGGGTGCTCTCCAAGATGCTCCGGAATGCCGCTTCATCGCCGTCCCGCCAGACCCGGGGCAATACAGCGCAAAGCCCGGCCCTGCCGCGATAGTCCGTTAGCTGTGGCAGCAGTTCGATGGGAAGATAGATCACCTCCGCCTGTTCCGCCATGGCGTCGGTCAGCTGGTCGATCCGGACGATGGAGCAGGTCAGCTTCGGCGCGGCGGGGGAGAAGCAGGCGTTCTCCGGCAATTTCGGCGTAGGGAAGCTCCGCCGCTGGGGCAGAGCCGTCCGCGCCGCGGCCAATGCCTCCAGCGCGTCCCGCCGCAGGCCGTTGATGGCCGCCGCGCTCAGCATCAGTCCGTCAGCAATGTCTGCCTCCGCCATCTCGCAGTGGAACACGGTGCCGCCGGTCTTTCGCAGACGCTCGGCGGTCTCCTGTGCCGTCAGCGCCCGATTGCGGGCCGGTTCGGGCACAGCGCCCGTTACCGTGACGCGGTGAACACCGTCACTGGCGGTCAGGGCCGCGGGCTGCTCCGGTTGAATGGCGGCTTGCAGCGTAATGGGGATAAGCCGATGTTCCCCGTTTTCATAAAGTCTTCGCGCCTCTTGAAACAGCTCCCTGGGCTCCGGCGCGTTTTCCGGACGGGTGCCGAACATGGCGGGGCCCTTTGCGCGGCGGTAGTAACCGTCCGTGAATCCGTCGCGGGAAAAGGCTAGTGCCAGATCGCGGGATTCCTCCGCCGTGGGGCCGCGCTTTTCATCCAGAAGCCGCCGGTAGATCGACGTGACCACCGCCACATATTCCGGCCGCTTCATGCGGCCCTCTAATTTCAGGCAGGCCACGCCCATGTTCTCCAACTCCCGCAGACAGGCCGCCAAATTGGCGTCCTTCAGGCTCAGGGGATATTGATTCCGGCACGGCCCGTTGACGCCATAGGGCAGACGGCAGGGCTGGGCGCAGGCGCCCCGGTTGCCGCTGCGCTGGCCGATCAGCGCGCTCATGGTACACTGGCCGGAATAGCACATGCACAGCGCCCCGTGGACAAACACCTCGATTTCCGCGCTGCAATTGCGGCACACCGCGGCGATGTCCTCGCGGCTCAGCTCGCGGGCCAGCACCACCCGCTCCATGCCCAGCTTTTCCGCCCAGCGGGCGCCGCCGGAGGTAAACAGGCTCATCTGAGTGCTGGCGTGGATGGGCAGATCCGGCGTTACCGTTTGAGCCAGCGTCAGCGCGCCCCAGTCCTGCACCAACACCGCGTCCACCCCCATTTGCGAGGCCTTGCGCAGCGTTTCGGTGGCCTGCGGCAGTTCACGATCCGTCAGCAGGGTGTTCAGGGTCAGAAATACCCGCACGCCCCGCAGGTGGCAATAGGCCACCGCGTCGGCGAACTCCTCGTCGGTAAAATTTTTGGCGCTGCGGCGGGCGTTAAAGGCGCCAAAGCCCATATACACCGCATCCGCGCCGGATTGTACCGCCGCCTCAAGAGACGCGCGGGAGCCGGCAGGGGAGAGCAGCTCGATCATTTGCCGTTATTGCCGCGCTGCTGGGCCTTGAACAGCTGGCGCTTCAGGTCGCTGGCCTCGTTTTTGGCGGCGGTGGCCTCATCCAGATAGGTCTTGAGCTGGCGGCGCAGGTTTTCCGCGCCCTCCTGCTGCTTATAAAGCTCGTCCGCCAGATTGATGGCGGCCAGCACCGCCGCGTCATGGCGGCTGACGTGGGCGCCCTCCAGCAGTTCGTTCATCTTCTGATCCACCAGTGCGCCCACCTTCTGCATATAGGCGGCGCTTTCGTCGGCCACAAGGGTGTAATCCTGGCCGCAGATCGTCATTGTCACGCGGTTTGCCATGCTCCGATCCTCCTGTCATCCGTTGCTTATACCAATACAGAATCCATTATACCACAAATTCGGGCCGGTGGAAGAACTTTCTGTAAATTTCCGAAAATTGCGCCGCGGCGCTTTACGAAAAGAGAGTTTTCGTGTAGAATAGGGGAGAATTATCTGGATACTCGGAGCGTTGCCGGGAATTGTGTAGGGGCGGCATGACGACATGCCGCCGCAATCCCCGTCTGGCAATGAGATTGCCGGAGTTCATGCCGGTAAGTAGAGAGGAGGAGATCACCATGGCAGGCTATATTACCCGCGGACAGGAAAAGAGCGTGGTGCTCTCCGCCGCGCAGGTGGACGCGCTGGTGGGTGCCGGCAACGGCGACGCGGCGCTTTTGTATCTGCTGCTGCAGCGGCTGGACGGCCCTGTCTCCGCCGAGGCGCTTGCCCAGCGGCTTGGCTGGAGCCAGCTGCGCCTTGGCGCAGCGGAGACCGCGCTGCAGGAGCTGGGCTTTCTGCGCCGCACCCAGCCGCCCCCGCCGCCCGCCGGTGAGCCGCGCCCCTATTCCGGCGAGGAGCTGGCGGATCTGCTGGAAGGGGACAGCAGTTTTGCCATGTTGGTGTCCCAGACGGAGGAAAAGCTGGGCAAACGCCTGAAAACTGCCGACCTGCAGATCATCGCGGGCTTATATGACGACCTGGGCATGCCGGTGGATGTGATCTATCTGCTGGTGTGCCACTGTGTGGAACGGATCCAGCGCCGGTTTGGCGAGGGACGCCGCCCCACCCTGCGGCAGATCGAGAAGGAGGGCGCCTATTGGGTGCAGCTGGGCCTGATGGATCAGACCAGCGCGGGGAATTATCTGAAAGAGTATGCCCGCAAGCAGGAAAAAACCGCCGCCTATATGCGGGTGCTGCAGCTGGGCAGCCGCCCCCCCGTGGACAGTGAGCAGCGGTATATTTACCAGTGGATCGACATGGGCTTTCCGCCGGAGACGGTGGCGATGGCCTATGATAAGACCGTGTTTTATAAAAAAGAGCTGAATTGGCGGTATCTCAACGGTATTCTGCGCCGCTGGCATCAGCAGGGCTGGCACACGCCGGAGCAGGTGGAGTCCGGCCAGCGGCAGACGACGAAAAACCCATCCGCCGCCGGCAAGACCGACTGGATGGACGAGTATCTCTAAAAAAGCGGCGCGGAAGCGCGCCCGCAGGATCGGAACGATCGGTTTTTACGTACCACCCACCACGAAGGAGGGACAGGCATTATGTCATACGACGGACGGATCATGCGCCAGGCGCTGGCGCGGTTCGATGAGGACAAGCAGCGGCGTGCCGCGGAATTTGCCGCGCGGCGTGACCGGCTGTATCAGGCGGAGCCGCGCCTGAAAGAGATCGAGCAGCAGCTGCGGGGCACCATGTCCCGCCTGATCTCGTCGGCCCTGCGGCGGGGAACGGATCCGCTGCCCGCCGTGCGGGTGCTGCGGGACGAAAATTTGGGGCTGCAGCAGGAGCGTGCCCAGCTGCTGCGGGGCATGGGCTATCCCGCCGACTATCTGGAGGAGAAGCCCGCCTGTCCCCTGTGCGGCGACACCGGCTATCATGAAGGGCAGGTCTGCCGCTGCCTGCGGGAATACTATAAGCGCGCCCAGCTGTCGGAGCTGTCCAAACTGCTGGACATGGGCAGCCAGAGCTTTGAGACCTTCTCCTTTGACTGGTACAGCGATGAACGTGGCGAGCGCAAGCGCTCCCCACGGGAGAATATGGAGCGTGTTTTCGATATCTGTCAGGATTATGCCCGCCATTTCTCTCCGGCGGCGGACAACCTGCTGCTGACGGGGCAGCCCGGACTGGGCAAGACCTTCCTCTCCGCCAGTATCGCGCGGGTAGTCAGCGAGCGGGGGTTCAGCGTGGTGTATGACACGGCGGAGCACATCTTTGCCCAGATGGAGGAGGAGAAGTTCCGCCCCGACGATTCCCCCGCCGCCTGTGAGGATGCCGCGCGGTATCGAAGCTGCGATCTGCTGATCATGGACGATCTGGGCACGGAGATGGTTACCAGCTTTGTGCAGAGCGCCCTGTATCAGCTGGTGAACGGCCGCCTGCTGGCGGGAAAGAAAACCGTCATCAATACCAATCTGGCCCCCCAGCAGCTGAGTGAGCGGTATTCGCCCCAGGTGCAGTCCCGTCTGGAGGGTGAGTATCGGGTGCTGCCCTTCTTTGGCGAGGATATCCGCAAGCTCCGCCGCCGGCAGGGCTAAACAGGGCAAAAAAGAGACTGGCGAAAATCGCCAGTCTCTTTTTCGGCGTTTGTTCAGTTCAGCTTGGCGGCCAGAGCGTCCAGCGCCTCGGTCATGGCCTCTTCGAAGGAGGGGTGGGGCCGCATGACCCGCCGCAGATCCTCCACCGTCTGGCGGTTCACCATGGCGGCGCTGATCTGGCTGATCATGTCGCTGGCGTGCTGGCACATCAGCGCCGCGCCCAAGATCTCGTGGGTCTCGGCGTGGGCCACGATCTTCATGAAGCAGCGGCCGGGATCTTCGATGACGGTGCGGGCGTTGCCGAACATGGTGCATTTGCCCACAGCGGCGGGGATACCCCGCTCCTTGGCCTCAGCCTCGGTAATGCCTACCACGGCGATCTCCGGCGTGCTGTAAATGCAGCTGGGGATCACGTTCAGGTCAACGTGATCGGCCACGCCGCACATACGCTCCACGCAGGCGGTGCCCTGTGCGGCGGCCACATGGGCCAGCTGCACCGGAGAGGAGGCGTCGCCGATGGCGTACACGCCGGGAATGCTGGTCTGGAAATTCTCGTCCACCCAAAGGCTCTTGCCCCGTGTTTCGGGGTTCATGCCCTCGGTGAATACGCCGTCCCAATAGGCGCGGCGGCCGATGGCGCACAGCACCTTTTCGCCGGTGACGGTCTTTTCCGCGCCCTTTTGCAGCAGGTGAACGGTCAGACCGCCCTCCGTCTTCTCCAGAGACTGCACCATGGCATTGGTCAGCACCTCCACGCCCTGCTTTTTCAGGAGCTGCTGCAGGTTCTGACCCAACTCACGATCCATGTTGGGCAGTAGGCGATCCATACCCTCCACCAGCGTGACGGCGCAGCCCAGATTGCGGTAGAAGGTGGCAAATTCCACGCCGATGACGCCGCCGCCGATGATGACCAGCGAGTCATACAGTCTCTCGCAGCCCTCCAGCAGCTCATCGGAGGTCATCACGCCGGGAAGGTCAAGGCCGGGGATAGGCGGCCGCACGTTGACGGAGCCGGTGGCGATGAGGATACGCTCGGCGGAATAGCGCGTCACCGTGCCGTCGGCGGCGGTCACATCCACCTCTCCGGCCGCGGCGATGCGGCCTGTGCCCTCGATCAGATCCACCTTGGCGGACTTGAGAAGGCCGTGGATGCCGCCCCGCAGCTTTTCCGATACGCCGCGCTTATAGGCGAAGATCTCGCCCAGATCAAAGGTGGCGCCCGCCGCATGAATGCCCATGCCCGCGCCGGCCACCGCGTCGCGGTAGACCTGCGAGGCGTGCAGCAGCGTCTTGGTGGGGATGCAGCCGCGGTTCAGGCAGGTGCCGCCCACCTCACGGCGCTCCACCACGGCGGTATGCAGACCCAGCGCGGCGGCCCGCAGCGCGGCGGTATAGCCGCCGGGGCCTGCGCCAATGACGATCAGTTGATAGTTTGCCATGGCTTACACCTCCGGCTGCCAGCGCACCACAGGGTGGCGGGCGGCCTTTACCTCGTCAGGGCGGCCGATGGGCATGTGGTGGGGCGCGGTGTGCATGGCCTCCGCGTCGTCATATGCTTTCTGGTACAGTGTCCGCAGCACGGCTGCTGCGTGCTTCAGCGTCTCGGGGCCCTCTGTCTCCGTGGGCTCCAGCATCAGCGCCTCGTGGACGATCAGCGGGAAGTACATGGTGGGGGGATGGATCCCCTCGTCGATCAGGGACTTGGACACGTCCAGCGCCGTGACGCCGGTGGCCTTCTTCAGGTCACTGAGATCCAGCACGAATTCATGCATACAGATGCGGTCATAGGCGGGGGTGTAGGTGCCCTTCAGCAGATGCATCAGATAGTTGGCGTTCAGCACCGCGTTTTGGGCGGCTTCGGGGATGCCCTCGCGGCCCAGGCTCAGCAGGTAGGCCAGCGCCCGGACGACAACAAGGAAGTTGCCCCGGAAGCCCCGCACCTGAATGTGGCCCGGCTCCTCCGCCGTAGCACTGTGGGGCAGATAGGGGGACAGGAAGCTCTTGCAGCCCACGGCGCCCGCGCCGGGGCCGCCGCCGCCATGGGGGGTGGCGAAGGTTTTGTGCAGGTTCATGTGGATGCAGTCAAAGCCCATGTCGCCGGGGCGAACAACGCCCATAACGGCGTTCAGGTTGGCGCCGTCGTAGTAGCACAGGCCGCCGGCCTCGTGAACAAGGCGGGTGATCTCCAGAATGTTGTGGTCAAAAATGCCCACGGTGTTGGGGTTAGTCAGCATCAGTCCGGCGGTATCCTCCCCCAGCACAGCCCGCAGGGCGTCCAGATCTACGCAGCCGTCAGGGCCGGAGGCAATGTTCACCACCTGATAGCCGCACATGGCGGCGGTGGCGGGATTGGTGCCGTGGGCGCTGTCGGGCACAATGATCTTGGTGCGCTTCTTGTCGCCGCGGGCATCGTGATACTGCTTGATCAGCAGCACGCCGGTGAACTCGCCGTGAGCGCCGGCGGCAGGCTGGAAGGTCATGTCGTCCATACCGGTGATCTCACAGAGATACTGCTTGGCGGTATCCAGCACCTGCTGCACGCCCTGCTGGTCGGCGGCGGGGGAGAGGGGGTGAACGGCGGTAAAGCCCTCCAGCGCGGCCATCTCCTCGTCGATGCGGGGGTTGTACTTCATGGTGCAGGAGCCCAGGGGATAGAACCCGCAGTTGACGCCGTGCACCTGCTGGCAAAGCTCGGTATAGTGGCGGGAGATATCGGTCTCGCTCATTTCCGGCAGGGCGGGCCTGGTCTCACGCCGCAAGGCGGCGGGCAGCTTCACCTCAGGCACATCGCAGGCGGGCAGCAGGCTGCAATGACGGCCGGGAACGCTCTTTTCAAAGATCAGCTTCATTTTGCCAGCACCTCCTTTACGATGGCCGCGGTTTTGTCCATGGCTTCCTTGGTGACCTTTTCGGTGGCGCACCACAGAATGCCGCCGTCAACAGGCAGGCCGCCCAGAATACCGGCGTCGGACAGTGCGGCAAGCACTTCCTCCGTCCTGGGCAGCTCGGTGACAAATTCATGGAAGAAATCGCCGCCGTAGCGCAGCTTCACGCCGTCAATGGCGCACAGGGCGTCGGCCAGATAGTGTGCCTTCGCCATGGATTGCTCCGCTGCCCGGGCCATGCCGTCGGGGCCCATGGCAGCCATGTACAGTCCGGCGGTCAGGGCGCACAGGGCTTCGTTGGAGCAGATGTTGCTGCTGGCCTTCTCGCGGCGAATGTGCTGCTCACGGGCCTGCAGGCTCAGGACGTAAGCGCGGCGTCCCTCCGCGTCCGTGGTCTCGCCCACAATGCGGCCGGGCAGCTTGCGCATGTGCTTTTCCGTGGTGGCCATATAGCCCAGATACGGGCCGCCTGCCGCCAGCGGCAGGCCGAGGGGCTGGCCCTCGCCCACGGCGATATCCGCGCCGCAGTCCCGAGGCGTTTTCATGATGGCCAGCGCAATGGGGTTGCAGCCCATCACGTACAGGGCGCCCGCCTCATGTACCGCCGCGCCCAGCGCCTCCGCGTCCTCAAACAGGCCGTGGAAGTTGGGCTGCTGCACATAGAAGCTGGACACATCCGTCGTCAGCATCTCCCGCAGGGCGTCCAGATCGGTCTTGCCGTCCTTTTCCGGCACAATGCGCAGTTCGTCGCCGGTGCCGTAGCAATAGGTGCGGATGGTGTTGATGGTGTCAGGATGGGCGGCGGCGGACACCAGCGTCACCCGGTGCTTGCGGTCGCGGCACATGGCGGCGGCCTCGGCGGCGGCGGTGGCCCCGTCATAGACGGAGGCGTTGGACACGTCCATGCCCGTCAGCATGCAGATCATGGTCTGATACTCGAAGATGGACTGCAAAAGCCCCTGGCTCATTTCTGCCTGATAGGGGGTGTAGGCCGTCAGGAATTCCTCCTTGGCGGGGATATACTTGACGATGCTGGGGATGTAGTGGTCATATGCGCCGGCGCCGCGGAGGATCACATCGTACACGCGGTTCCTGTCCGCCATAGCGCGGACAGCGCGGCCCACCTCCAGCTCGCTCATGCCGGAGGGAATGTTCAGCGGACGATCCAGATACATCTCCGCCGGCACATCGCCGTACAGCTCACGGAAGGAGGACAGGCCGATGGCCTGCAGCATCTCCCGCCGCTGCTCCGGCGTAGAGGGGATGTAACTGCCCATATCAGCCCTCCTGCGCGCAGAAGGCCTCGTAAGCGGCGGCGTCCAGCAGCTCGCTGGTGTCGCCAACGTTCTCCACCTTGATGAGCCAGGCGTCGTAGGGCGCCTTGTTCAGCATCTCCGGCGCATCCAGCAGCTCCTCGTTGACGGCGCACACGGTGCCGGACACGGGGGACACCAGGTCGGACACGGCCTTCACGGACTCCACATCGCCGAAGGCCTCACCGGCGGTGACCTCATCGCCCTCGCCGGGCAGATTCACGAACACCACGTCGCCCAGCGCATCCTGTGCGAAGTCGGAAATGCCGATCACCACAACGCCGTCCTCTTCCTTCATCCACTCGTGATCCTTGGAATACTTCATTTCAGCGGGAAACAACATGATACTTTACCTCCAAATTTTATTTTAAGTTGAATGTTCTGTCGTTCGTGTCATTCCGAGCCAGTGACCGATGTCACTGGCTCGGGAATCCGTCCCCCTCCCGCACAGAAAGAAGAAACGGATTGCCACGCCAGTCTGCAGACTGGCTCGGAATGACAGGTTATGTTTTTTAAAGCCCTGTCTTCTCCGCCAGCTTCTCCAGCGCGTCCTCAAACTGGGCGTCGTTGAAGCAGTAGCCCATCTCCAGATGCCGGCTGCGCAGCTTGGCCACATCCTCGCCGATCTCCCTGCCGCGGAGGATGCAGTCCGCCATCAGTCCAGCCAGTTGGGCGAATTCCTTCTCGCCGAAGCCGAAGCGGGTCATTTCGCTGACGCCCATGCGCAGCGCGCCGGAGGCGGTGAAGCCCTCCTCGTCCGGCGTGGCCTGATAGTTGACGATGACGTTGTTGCGCTCCAGCCGGTTGGCGATCTCCGCGCCCTCGCCGTAGCCCACGGACACGATGACCTGATGGGTCTCGGTGTAGTCGATGGCGGGGTCGCCCATCACATCCAACCCCTCGGCTTTCAGGCTGCGGGCAAAGGACTTGGCGTTGGCGATCACGGCCTTCTGATATGCGTCCTTGAACTGGTTCATCTCATAGGCGGCCATCAGCATACCCAGCTGGGTGCCCAGATGGTGGTTGGATACGCTGCCGGGGAAGGTGCGGGTCTCGATGGTCTTCCACAGACCGTATTTCAGATCCTCCTCCTTGTAGTTGACGCCGATCACGCCGCGCTGGGGGCCGAAGAAGGTCTTGTGGGTGGAGCCGGTAACAATCTCCGCGCCCTCGACAAAGGGATTCTGGAAGTGGTCGCCGATCAGACCCAGCACATGAGCCATATCGTACATAATGGTGGTGGGGATCTTCTGCTCGTCCACGAACTGGCGGATGGCGGCCACGGGCTCCTTGTGCAGCACCATGCTCTTGCCGAAGATGATCAGCTCGGGGCGATAGCGCTCGATGAGCTTCTTGGTCTCCTCTACGTCCATCTTATAGGGGTTGTCGGCGCAGACGGGGAAGTTCACCACGGCGGGCTTCTCCGTGACGGGATCAACGGCGATGTAGTCGTGCAGCGCCCCCATGGGCTGCGCCGACAGGTGGCCGCCCTTGATGATGTGGTTGTTCATCACATAGCCCAGACGCCGGGCCTCCACCTTCCGGTCAAAGCGGTTTTTCCAGTCCATCAGCGCGGAGAACACCGCCATGTTGGACATTTGGCCGCTGAGAGTACGGGTCTCCACCTCGGTGCAGCCGAAGTAGGCCCGCATCTCCTCCACCAGCAGCTGCTCCACCTTGTCGATGAATTCCGTGCCCTGATAATAGAAGATGTCCTTGTCATAGAAGGCCAGCACCTTCTTGTGCTCGGCATAGCGGCAGCAGGGGTCGCTGCCGGACAGTAGGCGGACGGCGCGGCTGGGGGTGTTCTCGGAGGGGATCAGGTTGACGCACTGTTCCTGCCGCCACTGGTGGTTCTCCAGCGCCTTTGTCAGCAGCTCCAGCGCCTTGGGGGCGCGGTCGCCGCTGCCCACCTTGTGTTCCTCCTCCTGCAGGCCGTAGATCAGGGGACGGGCGTAGGGGGGAGCCGCCACGCTCATATGGCGGGCGGGGATCACGGCTTTCAGCCGCTTGCCGCGGACGTCCACCTCCACCTCGTCGTCCTCCAGAATGTCGCTGTCGATATAGCACAGGCCGATGGCGCGCTTGCCGCTGGCCTCCAGGATCACGGTCTCCAGACCTTCGCCCTCGCTCTTGAAATAGGGCACCATGGTGCCGCTGGTGACCCAGCCCACATGCTTGCCGTCCTTGTAGATCTCCATACCGGCGCGCATCACGCCGCGATCCAGCAGGGCGATGGGCGCGATCTTGCGGGGCAGCACGCTCAGGTCGCTGAAGTCACGATCCATGTGCTTGACGAAGGATTCATGCTGCTTTTCCAGTGCTTCGCGGCCGATGAAATCGCCCTTCTCGGCGGCAAAGCTGACGGCGAACTTGGACAGAGGTACGGCGAAAATGGGGATCACGCTGCCGTCGGGGGCAGTGCCCATCTCGTGGCCGTACAGGGGCAGTGCGGCCTCCAGACGCAGGGTGTCCCGGGCGCCCAGGCCGGCGGGGCGTGCGCCCAGTTCCACCAGACGGTTCCACAGCCACGCGGCGTCCTCACTGCGGACATAGACCTCATAGCCCAAAGGCTCGCCGGTGTAGCCGGTCTTGGCGACGCGGGCGGTGTGTCCCTCCAGAGACACGGTGCCCAGGGCGTTCTTCATGGGCTCGGTCAGCTGCACGCCGCCGGCCATCCGGGTGAGCATTTCCTTGCACTTGGGGCCCTGCACCGCGATGGCGGCCCACTGATCGGTGATGTTCTCGATCTGGCAGTCAAAGCCTTTCAGCGCCTCATACAGGTGGGCCAGATCCTTGTCGGTGTTGGCGGCGTTCACCACCAGCAGATAGCTGTCCTCTTCAAACAGATAGAGATAGGCGTCGTCCACCGCGCCGCCGTCCCTGTCGGGGATAATGCAGTACTGGGCCATGTTCAGATCCAGCGCGCTGACGTTGCTGGACAGCACGTGCTGCAGGAAAGCCTTGCGGTCGGGCCCCGTGATCCGCAGACGGCCCATGTGGGACACGTCGAACAGGCTGCACACCTGACGGGTGTACAGGTGCTCGGCAATAATGCCGCTGGGGTACTGGATGGGCATTTCCCATCCGCCGAAGTCCACCAGCTCCGCGCCGGCGGCCACGTGGATGTCATACAGCTGGGTACGCTTCAGTTCGCTCATACGATTCGTCCTCCTTAAAATGTTCCGGTTTTAAGCAGCAAAAAAGGGCACAAAGCAGCTTGCAAAGCCTGCTTTGTGCCCCCGTTGAGTTACCTGAGAGATTCCCCTTCCGCCGCAGCGGGAAGAGTTGCACCTTCGGTGGTCGGGTGTCGCCGCCCGGCCTTTTCGGAGTATCGTCCGGAACCGGTCCTTTTGCCTGAGAGCTTCTGCGTTCCCCTTCGGCGCCGCCTGCGCGGTCTCTCCCGATCCCATCGTCCGATGGATCCCTTTTCAGTTGTCTTAGTACTGGTTTTTGATGGTTTCACTGTAGCACACAGGGTGTTTCGTGTCAATCGGTCTTTTGCGCGAAAGGAAAATTTTCGGCCATTTTGCTAAATTCTCACTGTAGACGCTGGGCAATATGCCCAATCCGTCTCACTCCGCCAGCAGCGCCACCACCGCGGCGGCAGCGGGCATGGCGGGAATGGCGCCCCGCTTTGTGACGCACAGCGCCGCCGTGGCGTTGCCCCAGCGGGCACAGTCCGCCGCGTCGTCCGGGGTCAGTCCGTCCGGCGCCTTGCCCAGCGCCAGCATCCGGTGCAGAAAGCCGCCCCAGAAAGCGTCTCCCGCGCCGGTGGTGTCCACCGCGTCAACGAAAAAACCAGGCACGTGCCGCATGCCCTCCGCCGTGGCCGCCAGCGCGCCCTCCGCGCCCAGCGTCACCACCGCGCACTTCACGCCCCGGGCCAGCAGCACCGCTGCCGCGGCGGCCGGATCCACCTCGTCCGTCAGCAGCGCCGTCTCCTCGTCCGACAGCTTCATTACATCCACATACGGCACCATGGCCCGCATCTGCCGCGCCGCCGTTTCGGCGTCCGGCCACAGCGCGGAGCGGTAGTTGGGATCGTAGGAGATCACCGCGCCGGCGGCCTTAGCCCGCTCCACCGCCGCAAAGGTGGCGCTGCGCGCCGGTTCATCCGTCAGGGACAGAGATCCCGCATGCAGCACGCGGGTATTGTCCAGCACCGCCGTGTTCAGCTCCTCACGCCGCAGGCAGGTGTCCGCTCCGGGCTTGCGGGCAAAGGAGAACTGTCGCTCCCCCTGTTCATTCAGCGCCACAAAGGCCAGCGTGGTAAACACGTCCGCCGCCATCACCAGTCCCGACACGTCAATGCCCGTGTCCACCAGCGTCTGGCGGAGAAACTGCCCGTGCATGTCGTCGCCCACCTTGCCCAAAAAGGCGGTTCTGCGGCCAAACCGTGCCGCGGCGGTCAGCACATTGGCGGGCGCGCCGCCTGGATTGCGCTCAAAAAGCCGCATCCCGCCGGGGGATACGCCGCTGTCGGTAAAGTCGATCAGCAGCTCGCCCAGGGCCGCGATATCGTACCGCCCGCTCATTCCGCCGCCTCCGGATACTCGTTGCACAACAGGCGATAGGGCGGCTCGTCCTCCTCGATGGCCGGAAAGCGGCCCACGGGGGGATTGAACCGGTTGTCGGTGTTGTCATCATTGCATTGGCTGACCTCGCCGATCAGCACATTGCCGCTGCCGGCCTCCACCTCGAAATCGTGATAGAGATAGGGCTGGATGGAGATACTCATGCCCGGCTCCAGCCGCAGCTGCGTTCCGGCGGGAACGGTGCGGGTGACGCCATCCATGTGAACGGTCACATCGCTCTCACGGTCGATCTCCTCATCCGGCAGGGAGTTATAGACACGGATCAGCAGCGTTCCGCCGCCGCGGTTGATGATATCCTCCATCTTGTGCCAGTGGAAGTGATTGGGGGAGTACTGCCCCTCCTTCAAAAACAGCAGCTTTTCGGCGTAGGTCTTGGGGTATTTGTCCGCCATAGCCAGATTGCCGTTGCGCAGGGTAATCAGGGAGAACCCCACCTTTTCAAAGTCCCCCAAGCCGTAGTCGGTGATGTCCCAGCCCAGCATGTTGTGGCGGATCTCATCGTATTCGTGGCCTTTGCCGGCCCACTCCTCCGGCGTAAAATGGCAGAAGGGCGGCAGAGAGAACCGGTACTCCCGCACCATGGCCTCCAACTCCCGCAATGCGCGGTTGATCTCGGAACGTTTCATCTGTATATCCTCCCTCTATTTTATATAGTATCGTGACAGGAAACGCCTTATACCGACATCCGCCGTACCCCGTCGTTGGTCTTCAGAAAGGACAGGGCCTCCTCGTGGCTGATGGGCGGCTCCAGCTTGGCGGTGATCTCCATGCGAAGATAGCCCTCCTCGCGGCTGAGACTGCTCTCCACCACCTGCCCGTGATGGGCGGCCAGCAGGGTGTCAAATTGCGCCTGCAGCTCGGGGATGTCCGCCATCTCCACCACGATCTCCTGGGTAGTCAGCGCGTCGGCCCCCACAGGGAAGCGGTGCAGAATGATCTGAATAGCCACCAGAATGGCCGCCTCAATCAGTCCCAGCCAGTACATGCCCGCGCCCACCGCCATGCCAACAGCAGCGGTGCCCCACATGCCGGCGGCCGTGGTCAGACCGCGGATGGAGTTGCCGTTTTTGAAAATCACGCCCGCGCCCAGAAAGGAAATGCCGCTGACAACCTGGGCGGCGATGCGGGCCGGATCCGCGCCCCGCAGCCCGTCAATGGAAGTTACATCCACAAAGGCGTATTTGGACAATATCATAAACAGGGCCGAGGTGCATGCGATGATGCAGTGGGTGCGGACGCCCGCCTCCTTCTGCCGCTTGCTGCGCTCCAGTCCCACCAGCGCGCCCAGCGCCGCGCTCAGCAGCAGGCGGATCAAAAATTCCAGATTATCAAATAAGGTCAATGTGCTTTCCGGCAGATAACTGCTCAATCCCGCCAACATGGCAGCGCCTCCTTACATGGTGAGTAGTTATGCTATTTTACCACGCTTGCGCGAGATTGCAACATTATTTTTGCAGGAGGGATTCGTCATTCTGCTGGATTTTGTGCTATATTTTTGGAGGATGTGCAAAAAATGCTGAAAACGTTTTCGCTTTTGCTGGGTGAATTGTTGACAAACAAAAGTGACGTGACTATAATAATGGCTATTCCATCCGGTATTCCTATCGGACGTGGAAATTTTACATGGAGGATTTTTAGTATGAAGAAGTTTTTTGCGCTTCTGCTGGCGCTGGTCATGGCGCTGTCTCTCGTCGCCTGCGGCGGCGAGAAGGCTCCTGCTGACGATCAGCAGGGCAACGGCGATTCTCAGTATCCTGAGTATTTCGCCGGCATGGAGCAGCTGATCGCTGACGCCCAGACCGAGGGCGAGCTGGTGGTCTACGGCTCCTGCGAGGAGGAGTATCTGGCCGCTGCCTGCCAGCACTTCGAGGAGCTGTTCGGCATCAAGACCACCTATCAGCGTCTGTCCACCGG